>CAYZUC010000037.1:1519-25418 GCA_964481705.1 uncultured Lachnospiraceae bacterium | reverse complement strand
ATTGGAAGGTTCAATAATCTCTTTCCAATTACATCCACATTTCTATCCACAAATCCTATTATATTGTATTTATCTCTGTTTCTAATATATGCCTTTATAGCATTTTGAGATGAGCCGTATATTAAGTATTTTCTATTCATTTTCTTTTCCTTTTCCTTTCAACTCACGATTTTCTATCCATCTATTTGCTTGACGTATCTAGTTTGTTCTCATACCAAAGAACATCATAATATCCTAGCTGTAGTAAATTACTATTAACTTTATGTTGTAATTTGAGATTTTACTTGATTACTCTATCTATAAAAAGTAATCGTATTATACAACGCATCTGCCTTAATCTTTGCCAGTTCTTCACTCCTATAGTTCGTCTTAATCTGCATGATTTTTTTCTGAACTTTCTCCGCCACCGGACAAAGACCTTCCTCATAGTTCACTTTCTCATATATCTCAGGGAGACGTTCTACAAACTGTCTATTAGCTATCATTGGCTCTAGGTATGGAACACTCCATGCACCATAATAGCCATCTCCTCCTAATTCCACATATTTCTTTCTAAAATCTTGCCACGAAACACCAATTTTCTCTTCTCCATCGTATGTTGCACCTAATGAATAGTATGAATTTACACATTCATCAGGCGTATATTGTGGCTTGATATAGTTGCAAGTCTTCATAATATCAATAAACAAAGCCGCAGACTGCTGACGTAGACGAACCAATTCGTCCACTCTTTCTAATTGTGCAAATGCCACTGCTGCGTTAAATTCCGACATCCTGTAGTTCCAACCCAGAACATCATGACGTTTATAGTTAGGGTTTTGAAAAACGTCCTGATTAAGTCGAACTCTCCCATCTTCTGCACGTAGATTTTTAAATCCATGGCCTCCAATCTTACGTGTCATCTCAGCATACTTCTCACTATTGGTAAGTATCATTCCACCTTCACCGCAGGAAATGTGTTTGGTATTCTCAAAACTGAAGCTGGCAATATCCCCAATTGTTCCCAATGTTTTTCCTTTGTACTGACTTAGAACTGCTTGTGCATTATCCTCAATTACTACAATATTATGTTTTCTTGCTATCTCAAGAATTCTGTCATAATCAGGGGATAATCCATAAAGCGCAACGGGAATAACTGCTTTTGTTCTTGGTGTAATCTTCCTTTCAAAGTCATCCGGATCCATCACATACGTATCTTCAATAACGTCACAATATACCGGGATTGCATTCGCATGAAAGGTAGCTGTTGAATCCATTATTACCGTTAATGCAGGTGAAATAACCTCATCTCCCGCTCTTACACCTGCTGCCTCCAGAGCCGCATGTAATGTCGATGTTCCTGAGTTAAACGCCACACCATACTTAGTTCCAATTCTTTTTGAAAAAGCCTGTTCCAAACCAATGGTCCAACTTCCTCCCGTCGCAGACCATGATTCTCCCTCCAAAACCTTCTCCAGATACTTAATCTCATTTCCCAAATATTTTGATGGGTTTTTTAGCTGTTCACTCATTGTTACATGCCTCCATTATTATTTTAAAACCAACTTCGTTTTCTTCTTTTGATTATCCAGAAATTCCTGTTGTCTTCCAATATTGATTTTTGCAATTTCTGGATTTTGCTCAAGATACAAAATGATTTCCCGTAATGGAACATCATTTTTCTCACATTGAAAATGCTCAAATACTTTGGAAAAGAACTCGTAATCCTCTGGATAATCCAAAGTCATACGCATATCTTCATGAAAATAAATATCTTCTACATCTTCCAGTTTTCCAGTTCTAAAGAAACCAGTATCCTTAAAATATGTCCACATCATTTCTGTGTCCTCAGTATTTTTAATCTGACATACTTTATCAAGCGCTTTGCTCGTGAATGCATATGTAAACGCTCCACAAATCAAGCCTTCCGGTGCCTCGATAAAATCATATTTACCTTCTGTTATTTGACTGGCTCCCTTATCCAGCAGATATGGATCACAAAATAAATCATCCCCATCAAAAGTCACTATATAATCCACATCAAACTGCTTCGCAGCACCATGCCAACGTTCCAATTTATCTTCCAAGCTCCCACGAAATACAGAAGCTCCTGCTCTCAAAGCCAACTCGGCTATCTGGTTATCAATCTCACGCTCTGTTGTACAAACAATAACATCATCAAACTCCTTTGCCAGCTTTGCTCTCTGAACAATATGCTCCAAGACCGGCTTCCCTAATATTGGCTTCATTGTTTTGCTCGGCAATCTGCTTGAGTCCATTCGTATTGTAATAAATATTGCTTTTCTCACAACAATTCTCCTATCAGTTTCATATCGCATTCTTCGTTACATTTTATCCCTTGGCACACGTTTAGATGCTGTTTTCTAAAATTCTTATAGGGCTCATCATTCCAGATTTCCTGTAATGAATTTTTATGCACATCTCCAAGAACAATCGCATTATTAAAATCTTCCATACACATCGTGGCCTCTCCATTGGATTTGATAGTCATTGTCATCCATGGATGCTTACAGATTTCCGACCAATGAATTGATTTCGTCCCATGAAAATCCTTCCTGTACCACTGACAGTCTTCACTCTTTAGATAGATATATACATCCATATCTTTAAAGGCTTCTAACAATTTATCGTAATCTTCCTTTTGATTGGTTCGATTTAAGTCAAGCATGGTAATCACTATTGTTGTATTCAAATTCCTGTTATGTTTATATTGAAGAACCTCTTGAATCTTCTTATAACTTTCCGTAAAATTGCTCATTTCACCACGAATGGACTTATGAACACTATCATCTACGCTTTCTATTGAATACTTTATATAATCGAGCCCTGCATCTAACATTTTATATGTAAGATCCAAGTTTATGTTTGCAGGATTACAACTGAAATAGGAATAGAAACCTCTCTCATGCAGTAAGCTAACATATTCATGCATATGTTTATCCAGCAACGGGTCTCCATAGCCATGTAGTTGTATTACTTTAGAAATGATATAAAGAAAAAAGTGATTTTCACTGGCTTCATCACACTCTCGTATCCCATATTTTCTCTCACAATAGCTCTTCCATTTATTCCACTCTTCCGGTGAATGAGGATGTAGCTGTTCAATAACACTAATAAAAGTCTCACGATCAATATCTTCTATCTTTCGAGTCATCATAGTCGTCCGCGGGCACATTTTACATCGCATATTACAACGATTTGTCGTTTCAATATTATATACAATTGGATTCTGGCTTCTAATTTTCTCAAGTGCATTTTCTACTTCACCTATACTTTGAAGCTTCTTAGATCTTATGTCTTCTACTACTTCATCAAATTTCATATAAAAATTAATATCTAACATATCTTCTCCTGTTATACCCTGAGTTTCTTTCGCATTTCTTGCTCTTCTATGCTAATCGTCTTAATTCCATCTCCCAGTATATCTGTAACGCAATTAATCCTATTGTATAACATATCCATTGCATGGATTGTAAGACTGGCCTTTTGATCCGTTCCCCACATTTCATGAGAAAGCGTTACATGTCTTTCGATTACCTTAGCTCCTAATGATACTGCGATGACAGATGGTTCCAGATCCTCCTCGTGACCACTATATCCAACAAGGCATTGATATCTTTCTCTTAATGTTGTTATCATATTTAGATTTAAATCTTTATAAGGTGTAGGATATGTTGAATTTGTATGCAGTAAAATATAATCGCCATTTCCATACTTCTCAAGTAATTCGACTGATTGATCTATTTCTTGTAAAGTACTCATCCCCGTGGATAGAATGATTGGCTTTCCTGTACTGCATGCCTCCCTTATCAAAGTCTCATTTGCGTTGGTTGCTGATGCTATCTTAATAAAAGGAATATCATACCGCAATAAGAACTCTAAGCTCGGCATATCCCATGGTGATGCAGTCCAAGCAATCGGTTTCTCCCGACAATAAGCATCTATATAATCATACTCCTGCTTACCAAATTCAATTTTCTTTTTATACTCGAGATAAGTCATATCTCCCCATGGAGTACTTTTGGGTTGATTCTTTTTCCATTCCGGTACTGCAAGATCCGGAGTCCTTTTTTGAAATTTCGTACAATCCCATCCAATTGCAAATGCGGCATCAATCAAACGTTTGGCAATTTGTATATCGCCATTATGATTAATGCCAATTTCAGCAATCATATATGGTTTTGAATTACTTGTAAGTTTTGTATTCCCTAATGTTACTATTTGGTTTGCCATTATGTTCTCCTTATTATTATATTACATTCCCAAATTTTCTCCTTGGTATAGAGTCAATGAGTGTATCTGCAGAACAATTGTAGAGTTTAACATGGTTTCGAATACAGTATTTATTGATTTCATAATATCCTTCAAAAATATGCGAATATCCATTCAGTATTGCATTAACGCCTTGATTAGCAAACACTTTCTTTTGTGCATCCTCAGTTTCTTTGCTCACTTCATATACATACTTCTCACCCCAGGCACCACCATGAAATGCTTCTAGATCAGTAAGAACGTTAGTTGCGTCACAACCCAATAAATTGATTTCTGTAAAGCCCATATAAATTGCTAACAGAATAGCATACTGAACAACTGACCAAAGAGATGGAATCGTTTCTGAAAAATCAATTCTCTTATCATAATCTCTATAGAATAACATTTTTGGACAAATGAAATTACACTTTACCTTCCTATCAATACGATTTTTCTTAATAAAATCATACCCATCAAGCGTAAAGAAAAACTCGGGCGAATCACCAACACTTCCCTTTTGTAAAATAAGACTAATTATCTCTCTCTCCACAGGATTATTGGTATGAAGGTTAATATAATATGGGTCTGCTATTACATGATAATTGCTGTTCATTTCTTCATACTGTGAATGTCGAAACATTTCGTTAACAGTAAATGTATACTCATTTTTCAGTTTTAACAAATCTATTTGCTTTAGTGATGGTCCATTTCCCAAAACAAAGCATCTCTCTCCCCTATGTAAATTAAAATACTTACGATTTTGCTGTAGCAAAAGATATTTTGGGGGTTCATATTTCTTCAACTCTCTTAAGTTTTTTTCGTTCAAGTAAATATTGTATAGCTTATCATATCTGCGAATCAAATCATCCCGTTGTATCATCCATTCACCCACGATGTTCGTTTTATCCTGTTATTTTATTGCTTACTTCATAGTTATGAGGTAATATCCTTAAAAAACTCTTTTGGATTACGAAGCAAATCCGTATGATTCATAATCCACCTTTCACCTTTATTCCACCATTTATAATTCAGTAATTTTTTTATCTTGTCATCATCAAATCTCTGTCCGATTTTTTTGGCCGGAACACCTGCATAAATAGAATAAGGTTCTATATCATGAGTTACAACCGCTCCTGCTCCAACGATTGCACCATCTCCTATTGTGACCCCTTCCATAAGCAACACATTTACTCCTATCCAGACATCATTGCCTATGCTGCAAAAAAACTTATGATGTTTATCAGCATATTTATATACCCCATAATAATCTCGATCAACGTATGTCAGATTACCACCCATTCTTCTGGAATAGAACGCTGGTGAGGTTGAAATACATTCATTTATCGGATGATGACCACATACCACCTGAACTCCCTGTGCAATTGATGAATACTTTCCAATACTGATTCTCGGGAGAAAAGCATTCCTGCCGATGTAAGTGCCATATCCTATATTGGAATTCGGCAAGGAAACTCCCGAAGAGATTCTGTTGCTTCCATGAAAACTGGTGTCGGTAAAATCTACATTGTTTCCGATATAGACTTTTTTATGGATACTTAGATTTCTTTTCAAAAAAAGATTAGTTACTCGTTTATACACTGACAAATACTCATCATTTGTTTTGTAATATTTTTTCAAAATTCTTTCCCTTCAATTAAATCATAGTACTGATTGGAATATGCAATAGTTCACAATACATTTATTTTTTCTTTTAATGCTTCCGCCATTCTGTCCAACTCGTAATAATTAAGATCATTGATTATCGCTTCCTGTTTCATCTCGAATTCCATGATCAAATTGGGAATATCCATAATATCCTTATACCCTATTCCATGTACCCTATTATTTTCTAGAAGTTTTAAAGGAGCTATGGGTATTCCTCCTACAAAAATGCAGTCTAACAAAACGCCACTGGTTCTGTCTCGATATACACCCATATCATATGGCAATACCATGTATTTTGCCTTTGCTGTCTCTGTCAGATACTGTTCCTCAGACAGATTAACATCCTCAAATACTACATTCTTATACTGACGCTTAAACTTATTATTAAGAGCAGCAGAAAGTACTCCTTTAATAACCAGCTTAATATTACTATCACTCTTCTCAAATGCGTAAATTAACTTGGACAAATCTTTATCATTACGCATTTCTCCGACACATAATACATATCTTTCTTTTGATATATCCGATGCCTTTCTTTGTTTTTCTGTTCGGAAATAATCAGGCATTCTTATGCTTTCTCCATTATGATGATAATGGTAGTTTGTTGCTATACATAAATCCAGTCTTTTTAAGCCGCGATTCAAAAGCCATTTTCTCATACCATTCTTATGTATCATCTGGTTCACGTAGGTGTTCCAATTATCAAACGTTGTACCAATAATGAATTTACCGCCAAAAGAAAATCCTATACAATCAAGAATCACCTCGGACAGTAGTACATACCATATTTTCTCTCCACGACAAATAATATTTGATATGAGATAATTACCAATTACCTTTATTGTATCAACTATCTCACAATCCTGTCCCGAAATTGTACTGAATGGCAGATAAACCTTATTCTTTATTGATATTTCAGATAACACATCTCTGGAAGCAACAATCTCTATCTGTTCTTGTTGATATCCCATTCTCCTAAGAATTTGATATGTTTGTATTATCTGCTTTCTACAATGTCCAATAGGGCGATGCGATTTGTCCACAACATTTCTTAGTAGTACAATACTTATCTTCGTCTCAAATGATCTGATTCTACGCTTCATACACTACATCTTCAAGTGAAACAATGGCACTATCTATCTTATCCGAGAGAGCATCCATAATTTCATCAAAGGCAAATACTGCTGTTACAACAACAGCATCAACTGGTTCTAGTTCATCGTCAATATCAAATACTTCAATCTCTGAGTAGGTATTTACTGCATTCTTATCAACAGCATACTTCACTTCTACTTTACTGTCTTTAAGTTCATCGTATAATCGATTACCCATTTCTCCCATTCCATAAATAGCTATTGTCTTGTAGTTATTCTCTGTGAAATAAGTTTCTAAGGATTTCCCTTCCTGTTTGAGAATTAACCACTGATTCAGCATGTTGTAATACGATTTGAATTTGTCAACCTTTTCTGCTTTCTTCTCAACTTCTTTGCTTCCTAAATAACCACTTCCTGCTGCTCCAACTATTGCACCAAAAATGGTAGAAAAAAATGCTACCGTACCTTTTTTCATGGTATATCCTCCTTTATTTTGCATTAGTATTATTATAACATAGAATCCTCAAGTTTGTAGAAGGAAAACAGGTTCTTCATTTGAACATTGTTCATGCCCTGACGATCATTTTTTGCACTTAAAGTAATACTTTGTGAATCACTTATAATCGTTAGTGGGAAGAAATCCTCTCTCACCTTTGCTACTTTTCTTTTGCTTAGTAATTCCATTCCCTTTAACCAGATATCATCCGCCGTTGGAGTCAACTCTCTTGCTCTTTTGATATTAAATGTTTCTTTGGTTAAGCATCTCGGGGGATATAGTACTCCTCCAACTCCAAGAGCGACCAAATCATGCGATGCTTTTACCTGTTGCTTTCCGAATAAATCTCGAAAACGATTCCTATTTCCAACTTTACCAGATTCTGTCCGTTTCATTTGCCATACCCAATGTGCGCAAACGCAGCCGGGATTTTCACGATATGCTTTTAATAAACCGCTAATTGTATTATTTGGGTAAAAAACATCATCATCAAACGTTATTACAAAATCATTGTGAAACTCTTGAAGTACATAATAATACTTGGTATGTACCCCAACATCCTCAACATAACGAATCTCGAGTCCCTTTTTCTGAAGTCTTAAAATCGAAGTCGGAAGTGTTATATCGGAGAATTCTTTCTTTCCAAGCCATAAAATCACTTTGTCAGGATGAATACTTTGGCGGAACATACTCTCCATCGCAAGAGAGGTTTTGCTAATTCTGGACGGTATGGTCGTAACTGAAGCTATGATACGGTGCTTTCTTTTGTTCATTTGGAGTGTAGGAGCAGGAAACATCTTATAATACCAAGGTGCAATTACATTCATTGCATGATCTATCCATTGTACCTGATCAATTCGATTGTAAACCTCTATTGCTCCCATCGGTCTATTCTGATTTAGGATTCGATTTCGACAACAATATATGATATTAACTATATTCATACTTTTCTCCATCTTCCATCTCAATTAACTTATATTCTAAATGCATATATCAGTCCGGTATATCCATAACCGCTATTCTTCACATATTGAAAGGAGTTTTCTGTCAGAATCTTTTCCAACTCATTTACTCTCGTACCATGAAATTCCATTACAATTATATCAATTCGACTCAGAATAAACTCTCTATCTAACAATTCAAAAATGTCAAATTCCGATCCTTCACAATCAGATTTAATAATAATCTTATTATCCTTATGTTGCTCAATAACGTTCTTTATACATTCAGCTGCATTCCGAATTTTTATTTTTTCTTTATTCTCACCGGAGTTTTCCCATACCAAACTCATATTTATAGATGAGTCATACGAATATGCACATTCTTTTTCGGCATTCTCCACGCCTAATGCATAATTATAGGGATGAATCTTATTTCTTATCTGTTTACTATTCATTTCAAAATTCGAAATTGCTATCTCGTAGGTTTCCAAAAAAGGTTCATATGCGTATATGTCTTTTACATACTCTTTATTTGCAAAATAAAGAGTTCCTAATCCAATGTTCATACCTATATCAATCACAACAGCATCAGATTTAATTCCTGTTATGTTATAGCATCCATTTCCGAATATTTCATGTACGGTCTGAAAATCACACTTATTTTTAATTGTGAATTTTACATTCTCAACTTGATACTTAATCTGTCTGGTTTGGGCATTAATGTCGATATGGTATCCTTCATTACTGACACTTGGAAGGCAGAACTGAATCTCAATCTTATCTTCTGGCACTTGCAAATCCAACAATTGATTGATTATTTCATATTGGAATGAGGATGCAATATAAACTTTATCATATTCCATTTCGGTAATCTCAGCAGGACTAATAATGGGAAGTCCATCATATTGCGTTCCAATCTTGTGAACACTATTGTCAGCAAAGGCAATAATTTTGTAATTATGCGGTATATATTCCTTCCAATGTTGAAAGTGGCTTCCTGTCCCAAACACAATTATCTTTTCCATTGTCATAACGTCTCCATCCATTTATGAATTTCAATCTCATTTTCAAGAAAAAACATATCCATATTAAACAGTACAGCTTTCTTGTTTTCTCTTATCTTGTTCTTAATATCGGTATAATAATTTCTGTTCATTACTAATATTACATCCGTATCATTTTCTATTTCTTCCCACTTTCTAATTTGTTTACCCGAAACAATTTCACAGTTCCACTTTGTCCTATCGACATCCGTAATAAAATCTGCGTTGCACCTGAGTATTTCCAATGCCTTTAGAAAGTCTTTTCCTTTTTGACCCATTCCCCATACTGTTATCGTTTTGTGCTCACCTTTTATATGCCTGAATAGTTCCCCTATCTTTACTCCCCGTTCCAAATAGTACGATACATAATTATATGTTTCTGAGAACATCTTTGGATTTTCCATACACTTCACAAGTATTTCGGGAGAGGCATCATTGAGTAACATCATCTGTTGTATTTTGGGCTCTATACTGGAGAAGTAAGGATTGCTTCTGTACTCAGGATAGTACCTTCTTATATTGTCCCTGAGATAGTTTAGTAATTCTATCGGAGGCTTTTCATAGTTCTGAAAACATCTCTTTATAGGTTCGATATACGAGTATATAATAAAGCGATATAGAATCTCCTCTCGATATTGTTCTAGAGTACCATCACTTTCTAACTTACTCAGAAGCAAAACTGCTTGTTCACATTCCATTCTGTCCGATGAAATAATGCCTTCACTTACAATCGATTTCTCACGACAATAATAGTAATAATAACTATCCTCTATCTTGCTTACCTTCTCTGCATAAATACCCAAAAGAGGTATCACACTCACATCTTCGTAGAATGTATTCTCACTAAAATACAAATTGTTCTTAATGAAAAAATCTGTACGAATCAGCTTCCCCCAAGCAGGTGTAATATTTTCCAGTAAAATTAGTTTTCTTTTTGTAGGATCCAATACGCCCATTTCCTGATTACAGACCAAGGAAAATATCATGTTCTTTTCATATTCCTCATAAGCCCGCACATAATCTGAATATACTACATCACTGCTGGTACTAACAGCGCATTGATAAAGCTTTTCACAGTAATCTTTTGAAACCCAATCATCGCTATCGACAAATAGGAGATACTCTCCCTCTGCGATTCTTATACCGGCATTTCTAGCCCCACCCTGTTTTCTATTACTCTCAAGATATATGCATTTTACATTTGAATATTTCTTCTGATACTGATTCATAATATAATCTGAGTGATCAGGCGATGCATCATTCACCAGGATAATTTCGATGTTTTGCAGTGTCTGATTGATTAGTGAATCAATGCATCTGGTAAGATACTGTTCTACATTATAGATTGGTACAATAATACTGACCTTTACCATGATTTTCTCCTAAACTCCGATTTCTGCATATATGAAATCAATATCTCGCTGTAGTCCCATCTCACAAAGCTTTCTTCCAATTTCTTCGTAATGTACACTTGCTATAATGACCTTATCATAGTTGTGTCTCATATGAACCAGTTCATCCGGCGAATAGACCATTTTACCTCTCCATATCGTCCCACATTTGTCCATATTGGAATCACAATAGCCAATTATTTCTGCATCAAAATCTTGTAATACCAATTCATATTTTATTGCTTTACTACCTGTTCCATATAGTAGATATTTTCCATTTTTATTAAGGCTAAATGGATGTTCTGTCTGCTGCCAAAGCAAAGTCCTATTCTCTTTTGTTAATTCAGGAATCTCAATTTCATTTTCAATTTTTAATTTATCATTAATATAGTTTCGTATCAGATTATCCATGGCTTTATTATGATTGACCATAGATTCTATACTTCCAAAAATATCATTATCACAGGCATATAAATTTCTCCCATGAATACGATAATAAGACAATTCTTCTTCCAAGAAGGAGACATTGGTATAATACAATGCGAAAATTACAACGTAATAATCTGCGCTTACTTTCAAATTTGATTCCGGCATGGGAAATATCTTATGCGCAAGTTTCTTACTAATCGAAATCGTGGATGTAAACAATCCCATATTGTTCATAAATCCATATTGTCTCAAAAACTCTTTGCGCCTGTCACGGTATGTCCGATTAGCATCTTCTTTTTTTCCATTAGAATAATGCTTTGCATGTCCGACAAATTCGGATGTTTCATGAGCTTTTACTATTTTCTCAAGCTTGTTTTCATACCAATAGTCATCACTGTCTAGAAACGCTAGAATTTCTCCATGAGACTCCATCACACCCCTATTGAAAGCAGAAGCCTGTCCACCATTCTCCTTATATACTGCCGTGATTATATCTGGATACCTTCTTTGATATTTTTGGATAATCTGTTTTGATTCATCACTGGATCCGTCATCTACAATAACTATTTCGAAATTCCGATAAGTCTGTTTTAATACGGATTCAATGGCTTCTTCAACAAACCTTCCATAATTGTAATTATTAATTAGCACAGATACTAATGGATTAAATTGCATTTTCAACCTCAATTACTACATAAATAGGCTTTATATCCGTTTTCAGATATAAAGCCTGTATTTTATTGTTTTCTATACTGTTCTGTCTTCATATGTGCCGACTCCATTCGTTTTCTATGAATCCAAATTCTTATTACTTTTGTGTTCTCCATTTATATCGGCATATGTAGAAATTTCTTTAGTTATACTGGTTCAATTCATCCTACTCTGTCAATACAATATCGCAATCCTTAAATCCCAAACTGTAAAGCTTTTCCCTAATCTCATTGTAGAAATTGCTGGCTATGATTACTTTATCGTATTCCGCTCTCTTTTCAATAAGCTGTTCCGGAGAGATAATAATATGACCATCTTGTTCTATTCCCCACTTCTCTTCATTGGAATCACAATAAGCATATATAATTGCTTCCTTTTCACGCATAATGCCTGCAGTACGTCTTCCCTTACGTCCGGTTCCGTAAAGTACATAAGATTTTCCTTTTTCTATCACATTATCCGGGCAATCGTATTCCATATCTCTCGAAAGGGATATTACCTTTTTTTCATCCCATAAAGCTATGAATTCTTCTACTGTTTCTATCTTAGCTATGATAGAAAATCCAGCTCTTTTCAGTGCATACGCACATGCGGAAAACATTCCTATGTATCCAGAATGAAGTCTGTCTGCATTTTCAACGTATGCATTTTCTTTTCCATTATTTTTTGAGAAATCAAGATAATGCATTGTTCCCGGATTTAGTACCATTTTTCTCATTTCATCGGTAAAACCGCTGCGTAATACAACATTACCACTTAAAAGGAACCGCTCTTTTTCACTATCCAGCTTGGAGAATACACGATTCAGACATCTTCCAAAGCTGTCTTTCTTATCAGAGTCACCTATCCAAGTGATTACGGTATCTTTCACAAAATCTTTTTTTAGGTTTTTTGCGGTATCTACTCCATCTGCAATAATAGCCAAAGTATCTAATTGTTCTGCGTTGATACGGATATTCGCTACATTTTCATCATAGGAGATGGAACTGTCGTAAATCACAATCCCTTCAAAACCCTGTGGATATAGTACGGATTGTGTACTCATTCGGGATTCATAGGATTCCCAATATCTCGCTTTGTGAATTCCCCAGATACTCTCCTGACTTTCTTTCGCGATTTTCCCATCTTCGATTTTGAGAACATTTACTTTTCCTTTTAATGCCTTAGGGCTTCCGATTTCTATTAACTTCTTATATATTTCTGGTGATACATCGTCAACTTCCTCATTCGCATCTCTGGTAAATAAGTCGAGTGCCATACCACAGATTTCGCACCATTGAAGCTGTTCTCCAAATTCCTCTGGTTTACGCTTCCACCATCCGGGTTCTACCGGCCATCCTCCCGGTCCGTCAAAGAGCATATCGAGTGCTCCTGCAACTTCGCAGAAAAAGGCTCCCTTCGGAGTTATTGTCGAGCTCCAGCAATTCTGTATCCAACAATTGTCACGAAGTTTCACCCATTCTTCATCCGGAACACACATTTCTTTTCTCGATACAAGAATTGGTGAGTGGTACATGATATTTCCATGGTCATTCAGAGACTGCATACGAAACATATCCTGTATTAACTCGTAGTGTTCTCGATATTTGGTACCCATTGTAGACCATAGTCCCGGACCTCTAATGGTTATTTTGGTACCGGGTTCACATTCCGTTGGTATGATGCTTACGCTTTCAAATTCGCGATTGTGCATAAAACGCATAAAGTCTTTTTGAGGTTTGATAAAGTTATTCACCTGCTCGCGTTCTTTCGGATCTGTCTTACTGTCCAAATATCTTGCAAACCGTTCAAACTCAGGGTGAAGAGTCGGTTCTCCCCCCATCATGCCTATGGTACCTTGAAATCCTTCCAGCGAATCCACTGCACGCTTGAAGGTCTCAAAATCCATAAAGAAGTTCTTTTTGTGATGTCCGCAGAATCTGGTACAGTTGGAACATTTATGCGGACATGCATTGGTAATATCAATTTGTATGGTTCTTTGGTCTTTTGGTGATTTCATCTTTTTTCCTCATTTTAAATTGCTTAGCTCTTACTGATGTTCTGTCTTTATCTGTGCCAGTCTTTCTGCGCAAAAAGGCTTTGTATCACTTGATTAGATACAAAACCACTTTTCTTTAATTTTATAATGTCTTTCTGTCTTCATATGTGCCGACTCCATTCGTTTTCTATGAATCCATATCGGAAAACTTCCGATTCTAAATGTATATCGGCATATATACGAAATACTTTAGTTGTTAATTCTTATAGTCTATTAACGATCTATTAATCATTGCAAAAATATGTACTAAATTTACTCATCAACATTGACTTTCATACGAATCTCTTCTATAAGCAACTGTACTCTACTGGATGGACACATTTGTGATGGTTTTCGTTTCCCGTCATCAATACATTTTCTAAAACACCGTTCGGCTATCTGAACTGCTTTATCCTCATCTCCATACTGCAACAGCTTACGATAAATATCCTTATCATTCTTAAGATATTTCTGTCTTGTAACCTTCTCGAATTTCTCCGCAAATCTGTCACAGCATGTAGTAGATTCGCTAATTACGGGCATCTCACCAAGATATGCATACATCCATATTTCAAAGCAAGGGTTAGACCAGCCTGCTCCAACTCCATTTTCCTCTGCTGTCTTGACGATATCATCGAAATCTTTTACCTGATCTCTGTCAAAAACGATCCATGGAATACGATATTGAGATTCCATATTTTTCAATTTCAATGCTTGATTTACAAGTTCTATCGTCTTGGTCTTTTGAACTTTTATTACCAGTCTATCCTTCAAGTTCTCTGGGATTGCATCGCGGAGTCCATCAAAATAATTCTTCTCTGTTTCTTTAGTATCCGTTACTATCAGATAATACCCTAATTCCGGTACTCTTGTACCAACGTGCATATTCCTATCCTGTCGTTTTCCAGCTCGATGGGCACTCAGCTTTCCTCTATCTTTATTCGCCATCCGCATCCCTCACTTTTAACATATCCATAGGTTTAAGAGCAGGAATAGCACCATACTTTCCTGTTAAATATTTCTTCGCCAGAGCTTCATCTCTCCGAACCTTATTTCCACCTTCATCTTTAAAATCGGCCAATGAATACAATTCAGAAACACCATCACTATTTTTATTTATCATCCAGATTTCGTCTCTACGCAGCAATTCATTGGAAAACTGCCAGATATCATGCGTCGTAAAGATCAACTGGGCATTATGTGTATTAATTTCCGAGGTCAAGAAGGTTAATATGATATTTCTAACCAAAAGAGGATGCAGCCTTGCATTCAATTCATCAACAAATAATATACCACCTTCATCCAACACTTCTTTCAATGATGGATACAATGCAAACATTTTCAAAGTACCACTCGACTCCAATTTTAATGGAATTGGCTCCATTTTCTCACTGTCTGTCATCTTATGAAGAGCTTCAATCCTATAGCTTCTACCAGTGTCTTTTCCTTCTTTTTGTGGCAATTCTTCCACATCAAAGTCCATAATTGCTTCGTCAAAAGATGCAAAGTACTTAGCCACATTATTTTGTACTTCTTTGCTCTCAACAAATCCATCTGGAAGTACTTGAGAACGAAGAAAGTTCTCAGCAGGATCACCAAAGTCCAAAACTTCATTATTTATAAACCATTCTCTTACCTTCTTTAGTTTTGAGACGCGAAGTTTTGCGCCGAGAGAGACAATAAGAGCTTCCTTATTCAAAGATGCTTTTATATTTTCCACATGACTCTTAGAAAATCCATTCATTTCCAATTCTTCGCCTTTTTTACGATAAAAAATAGTTTTATACTTATTCCGAGATGTCTTAGCTTTTGAGTACAACCATTCTTCGACAACTTCATTCTGGTTAAGTGCAAAACCATATTGATATACCTTCTCTGTATTTTCAGAATTATCAATAAAAAAGACCTCAAACGTTGTGTCTTCTATCTTACTATTTTCGTCAAACAAAAATGGAGAAACCCTGTTATAGTCTGGGGCTGAGTTTTTCCGGTCATCTTCTTCACCGCCGAATTTAAAGGACTCAGTAACATAATAAGTCATATAATTAAACGCATCAAATACATTAGATTTTCCACTTGCATTTGCACCATAAATAGCAGCCACCTTCAGCAGCTTGTCATTAGCAATTGACACTACATGATCTTCATGTTCCGTTATCTTAGTGGCTGACAAATCAAGTGATACCTCATCTCGAAATGACTTATAATTTTTGAAATTGAATTGAACCAGCATAATAATCTCCCTTTTCATGTTTTAGATATTACACTTTTAGTATAACCTGTTTAACAATAAAATCAACATCTAATTTACATTTTCTTGTTAATTAGATGTTGATTTGCATGACATTTCCACTCCTTCTTAAGACCTTGTGATGTCTATGGTTGAGTTTACGCCTTCTCTGATTGAATGACATTTTCTGATTAATCTGCTTCAATTGTCAAATTGTGAACATCAATTTAGGTGTTCAACAACAATTGTTTCTTACATAAGATAAACAATTCTTTCGTCTTTTGAAAGCTCCTGCAATACTCAAAATCCTTTGTACAGTATATTAGATTACACCAGGAATCTATATAATTATCAGCTGCCATCTCCTCCGGCAATTGGAAGATATGACTACACATGATAAGGTGTGTATCATACTTCTCAGGAGTATAATCACTTATCACTTCGTAATACAGGTATTGTGCACTTACCTTGTGTAGCTGCTCTTTCTCTTTCACCGCGATTGTAATACTGATTTCTTTGTTGCCCTTTTGAATGTGCCGTACCACATTCCCTAATCCTTCAAAATCACCATTAAAGAGGATTAAGATACTTTTGCATTCCCCCAATAATTCTTCCAGCCTATCTCGTACTTGTGGACGTTCCAGGATCTTCCCTTCAGCTGCTTTTCCCCTCACTCCATGTACTGCGTCATCAAATGCATACATCAGGGTCTTGATGATATTAGTTTCGCCTTTGAGGTTGACACTGTAAATCATGCGAAACATCTCTTCCAAGATCGTATCAGCAAATCTATCTCTTTCCTCTTTAGCTAATACAGAAAGAAAAAAGTGAATCCGATTTCTCCACATATAGTAATGAATAAAGGTATTGCCTGCATTGCGTCCACCCGCTTTATGCCAGACCTTTGCCTTTCCATATGCTGCCACTTTCCATCCCGCCTGACGGAAGCGATATCCCCATTCCATATCATCCCAGTAGATGAAGTTTTCCTCCGACATAACTCCGACTTTTCGAACTACGTCTGTTCGTACCATCATGGAACAAGCTGGTACATAGTCTCCATATACTATCTCGGGTAACAAATCGGTATCAATGAGGTTTTTGTATTGATCCTTTTGAATAAAGTTCTCAAAATCTATGATTCCACCATAATTCCAGATTTTCTCTGGTTCGTCCATGAAATAGACTTTGCTACCTACCATACCTACATCAGGGTGTATTTCCAAGAAGTTCTGTAGTTCTTCAATCGCATGCGGATCTAACACAACGTCATTATCTATACACATAAGATACTGATAATCATGTGTAAGTGCTTCTCTAAGACCAGTATTAAAGCCTCCTGAGCCTCCTAAGTTCTCTTTATTAACAATCAAGGTCAGTCGGTTCTCAAATTCACGTTCTATCATCTTAACGGAATCATCGGTTGATGCATTGTCAACAACATAGACATCAAAATCATCGGTCGTAGACGCAAAGATTGATCGAATACAGTTTATGATATAATCCTGTTTATTAAAATTACATACTACGATTCCAATTTTTCTCATATCTTATACTCCCTAAACTGTGTGTATCAATCGTCTCAATTGCCATCTCACTCGACATTTATCCAGAATATGTTAACATTTTACGGATTCCATCCCTGATCCCCACATTCATCCGGCATCCAATTTCTCTTACCTTATCATTATTTAAAACTGCATACTCTATCCCGGAATTCATTGATTTGTTTTCTATACCCTGTATATCTTCACGAATCCGAATTCCCGCCTGTTCTGCAACAATTTCAGCTACACAGCGAATACTACACGCAGCATCTGTATTCGATACATTGTAAGCCTGTTTATTTTCTCCTTTTAAGAGAACAGCGAATATCCCTCTCACGGCATCTGTTAGATAAGTCCATGAGCGAACCTGTGAACCTGCGCTTTTTAGCAGGATTTCCTTTCCCTCCTTAGCACAGTTCAGGAACTGGAAAATAACTCGGGTCTCATCCTCCATCGCAGTTGGTCCATAAACATGTGCCAAGCGCGCCACTGCTGTCCATACACCATATTCTTCGGTGTATGATACACACAGATTCTCACCCATGCGCTTAGACAGTCCATAGCTGTTTCGCGGATTCATAACATCAAGGAATCCGCTCTGTGATTCGTGGATTCCTTCTGTATTTATTGACTCCACAATTCCATATACTTCCCCACTGGAGATATATACTACCTTGCAGTCGTCTTGTTTCCTTGCAAAATCCAGAACATTTTTTGTTCCAGTTACATTTGCCGTAATAATCCCCACCGGATCAGCTATGATACTCCTAGGATCACCCTTCCCTGCAGCATGTATCACATAGGATATAGAATCCACCATCTCGACAGGCTGCGCAATATCCTGTGCCAGAGCATGAAAGTATGCTTTATTACCGGCATAAGAAAAGCGTTCCTTAATTCTATCTCCATTTCGACCAAGTACCCATATCTGTAATTGCTTCTCACTATCCCTCTGATATTTCTCATTATACAGAATTAAAGTATCGACAATGCCGGAACCCACAAGTCCAGTGCCTCCGGTAATCAGTATTCCTTTTCCGTCCATTTGCTTCCATGGTAAGTCCGTGTCCAGAATGCTTTCCAAATCCTCTCGGTATTCCGTTTTATCGAAAAAGCTTCCCATAGTAATCACCATTCCTCGCATAGATTCTGTATTTCAGATTTATACTTGTCTATTTCAACCAAGTATCCTTTTCCACCTGTAACAAAGCCTTAAATATCTCAATGTCCTCAGTCGTAGTAAGCTTCAGATTACGTTCGGCTCCTGATGAAAAATAGATTTTCTCACCCAATTCCACCATAAGTGTACAGGTAGCAATCGAATTGGTAATACCACGTTTTCCAGCTTCCTCATGTGCCCACACAAGCTTCTTTAACGGAAACGATTGTGGCGTCTGTGTTCTTGCGAGACTGTTTCTGTCAATCATATCCTCCGCAGACTCTTTATCCTCAGTTAACAACATCGCTTCCGCACAGGGAATGGTGGTTATGGCCGATCCATGAATGGCACAGCAGCTGATATTTTCCGAAATAATCTCCTGTGATACAAGCGGACGAATCGCGTCATGAATAACAACAACATCCTCCTCATTACAGTCCTTATGCAAACCCATAATTCCATTGTACAAGGATTGTTGTCCACATTCTCCTCCCGGGAAAATCCAATTTAACTTTGTAATGTTAAATTGCTTAGCATATGCCTTTAAAATCTCTTCCCAGCCCGGAAGGCATACGACTGCTATTCGATCAATATTGGGATGCTTTTGAAATGCCTCCAACGTATAGATAATAACCGGTTTATCATGAACGTTAAGAAACTGTTTGGGAATGTCCTGTTTCATTCTCTGTCCACTACCACCCGCAATGATTAACGCAATATTCACACCGATACCTCCCATTATCTACAACAAGCCAGCAATTTTCGTATACAAACGTTCTGAGGAGCGTCCATCCACAAAGGAAAACATCCTCTCTCTGGATATACCCCTCTTAGGCTGACAGGAATCTTGATTGGATACCTCCACTAAAGCAGATTCCAATTCAGCCATATTGACTGCCTTTCGCTCCGGCATATACTCATCCTGATCTATGTAATATTCACGCGTATCTGCTGCATACTCCAGCTGATCAAACTGAAATGCCACTACAGGTCTATCCAGCAGCATAAAATCGGTATACACAGAAGAATAGTCAGTTACCAGAATATCAATACTTCCAAGAAAAGAGTTAATATCAATATCAGCCTCAATATTTATGATATTGGACAAAGATATCTTCTCAAATTCTTCTTTTAATTTTGATTTCGGATGCAGCTTCGTAAGGAACAAGAAGTGTTGTTCTCTTAAGTATTCATTAAAGCTTGGTAAATCCATTACCTCAAAAAACCTTCTTTCGGAATCACGAAAGGTTGGCATAAAACCAACAAGCTTGTTCGTCAACTTCCATTCCGGAATTTGATTCGTAAGAATCTGCTCTGCAGGCGTCAAAACATTTCGAATCCGACATTCTTCAAATGGAAACAGAATATCGTTTCTGGGCTGTCCATCCACGATAATGTGTGAACGGTCAGTTGCAAATGCAGATGTATAAATCCGAGCCATTGCTTCCGATGTAGCCAATGTGTAGTGGTTGGGTTTTTCATCCGATAATCGACGAAGCCAGGTCTTCCACCTTTCCCACCCGTTCTTTGGATGGCGAATCCGATCAAAAAGATTATCATGATTCGTCTTTTTATTTCCCGACCCATGCCATAAATTTATCTTTACCGCACCTCCTGATAACCAGAAGTCAATGTCTTTCGAGTAATTGTCAAATACATAAACACCTGCACGAAGAGAGAACCAGATTCCAGGCAAGGAATGATACGTATATGCACGATATCCATTTTCTCTCAGAAAATCGGCTATTTCTTTCTTATGGGTAATCCATACACAGCGAATATCATCTGGATGATTCTGACACAAGTAAAGGTACAGGTATCTTGGATTCTCCGCGAAACGTCTTCCAAAGGTACTCCCAAACGCCCATAATCTCCTATCTCTGGGAAATAAATATGAAATTCCATAAATGGGCAACAGCAACAGCTGTGACCAATACTTTACTTTTTCCATTACCATTTCTTCAAATACGTCTTTCTCTCCATAGGATCCATTTGTGCAATCTCAGGATCCTCATAGTAAGAGTCACTCTTTACGTGTGTAGTGGATACCTCTTCAAAAATAGCTCCATTCACGGAAGTAAAGGAGTGTTTCTCTCCACGTAAAATTGTCTGAATATCTCCCGGCTTCATGGTGATTTCTTTTTTATTCTCGACCACAACCTCCAGATCTCCATATAACAGCTGAAAGGTTTCCTCCTTTACCTGATGAGCATGCGTCGGATGCTTCTGACCTGGCAATACGATAAGGAGCTTCTTGCAATACTCGCGATTGATAATGCTGATGATAATCGCTCCATATTGACGAAAATGCTTCATGCCATAATGATGGGAAAGCTCTACTTCAAAATCATTGCCCAGCGCAATTCCCGCCTCATAGAGCATACCCTTCGCATCATGAACAGCAGAGCGGACAACACCGACTCCAGTTACCTTCACTTTTTCATGAAGCTCCTCATTTTGCTTATAATCACGAGAGGCAACCTGTCCTTTTTTGAATTCACCACTCGTCATCTGTTTCTCACCACATGGCATGGCATAGAAGACATCGTCCTCCGATAGGACATCGCCCTCCTTAATATCATGCTTAGCATAAACACCACGCATCAGAGAGCGAAGAGAATCCAGCTCCTCTTGACTGACATATTTCTTCTTTCCGTTCTTAATCTGGCATATTTTTTTGGCATCCAGTGCTGCTGCCACCCAAGCATCCGCCTGCTCCGGTGTCATAGAATAGGCATTTAATTTGATCGTCTCGGTTGGCAGTCCCACATGACGTTCCAGAATCCTTGCTCCCTTTGCGATGGCAAGCATTGGAACGACATTATCATCGGGCTTCTCATGTCCGGAATAGCCAATCGTTACATCACGATAACGACGGTTCATGCGATCAATAAAGTCAAGCTGCAGATGTTCAAACGGAGCCGGATATTCTGCAATACAATGCAGAAAAGCAAACTCACACCCCTTATGTGTAAAGAAGTTGAAGAGCTTATCAATATCCGAAATCGTCTTGCCTCCGGTGGAAATAATAATTGGCCTCTTTGCCGTTGCAATCTTTGTCAAGAGCGGCCAGTCGAGAGAGGAACAGCTGGCTACCTTGATGATATCAACTCCCTGATCCATGCACCAATCGACCCCCGTCTCATCAAAGGGAGTACTCATGGTAATCATGCCTTCTTCACGAATCGCATCTATCAATTGAGAAAACTGCTCATAATTTAGTCTTGTGCTTTCAAATCTCGGTATATGAGGGACATCCGTCCTTCCCTTATAATCCGGATGAATAAATGTACTTAGGTCACGATATTGCAGCTTTACAGCGGCTTTGATGTTATACTTTCTGGCTATCTTGCCCATTGCTTTAATGATATCAATACCATGCTCGACGCTTCCCTGATGACTGTTCGCCATCTCAAAGATAAACAGATCCTCAAAATAATTACTCATCATAACACCTCATCGCTTTCTGGACATTGAGCTGCATCTGTCCCAATAATCCCTGTATTTCTGCCATTGCCTGATTCTTTGAAATCACTTCCTCCATAGAATCCTCCACCAAGTACTTATGAAGTATTGGAATGGTTTCCTCAATCGCATTCTGTACTTTTGTCAGATAATCGCTTCCCAGCCTTACTGCCTGCAGCAGCTCCTGTCTCTCATCCGTGCTTTCATCTCCGACAGACTCAAGCGCTTCTCCACTTGCTTTCTGAATTCGATATTCTACAAAACACATAGCGGGTTCTGTCTCAAGCTTGTCAGAGATTTCACTATTCTGTGCCGAAAGTGTTCTCATATCGCTCACCTGAAGTTTATTCTGGTATACGAGCAGTTCCATTTTTTCATAGTTACGAATTCCTCTTTTGATATCAGACAGAAGCTCTTGCAATCTGTCTATTGAGGACACCATATAGTCTACAAATTCCTTTTGCTGTTCTTCATTAAAAAAGGTGGGGATCTCTTCCATCAGCTTTCCAAAATCCACCTCACGAGTACAGGTCTGTGCGATCGCCTCTGCTAATGGAATATTCTCAGCACCCTTAATATTCGCTCCCCCCTCGGTCGAGTTAATGACACGCAGGTAGGATTTCTCCACAATGATATCCTCAAACCACTTTCGATAGAGCGTAAACTCTGTGCTGCTAAGTACTTTACCTCCATAATAACCATCCGCCTTTACGGTATCTGCATTGCTGATATCTCCACCCAGTTCCCCTGCAACGGTTCCGGATGCGTGCGACATATGGTTGGTAAAGGCAAGATCCTGACCCACCAGAATAATTGTACGGAATCGTAGTGTATCCGCCAGCGAGAATGCATCGTTTGCTACAGAACCTCCGGTAGAAAGTCCGGCAAATTCTCTTCCCATCTTCTTGAAAAAGCCACGAATATACTCATTCTCATCATCAAAGAAGAACTTCAATCCACTATGTACTCCCAGAGCATCTTTATTACCTTGAAGACTGCAGACGACCGGAATATGGCGAAGCCTATCATCTGTAAAATGAGAGGACCGCTTTTTCCCATCGACGGTAACAAAAAGGTCGGGAATGATATCCTGCTTCAGCAAAGCTCTGACCGCTGTATCCACAGCAATAACAAAGCCTCGATTTTTTGCCTTCTTTAATTCCTGTACATTTTTATCCAGAGAAGGTCCAGCCGCTACAATGATAGCAGGTACATCCTTTGGAAGCGCATAATAGAGCTGTTCCAGTGTCCTTCCCTGAATCAGATACGGTAGATTCGCCAGAGAATTCCAGAAGTATGCTTCGCCAAATCGTTCTAAAACACTTTGTGTGGAATTAATAGAACTAATTGCAATCTGTAACGTATCTACATAATGCTGTACTTCTTCACGAAAAATTAAATTGTAATTCAGATATCCGCCATATTGAAGGTACTTTCGATTCGTATAGTCAAGATTATCA
>CAYZUC010000037.1:0-1509 GCA_964481705.1 uncultured Lachnospiraceae bacterium | reverse complement strand
TACTTTCTCGAAGTCCATCGTAAGTCCCGGCATAATAAGATGAATTCGGGGATCCGACAAGAGCATACTGATATCAAATTCTTCTATTACTGCTGCTACTACAGAAAGAGATGGTTCGTAAACAATCAGAGAATTGTCCTTTAACATCAATTTCTGCAGTCTCCTCATATACATCCCATTCCCCATACCAAACCATACAAAACAGGTACGAAAATTAACTGCCTCCAGACTCTCCTGCCAGGTATTCAATAGGGACTCTGAATCATATAGAGAATCCAATTGATATTGAATCCCATTCTGTATTGCAAAGAGAATCTTACGATTCTCGACCATGGTCACGCCAATTGCAACACTTTCCTCCTCGTATTGTCCCTTTTGAATGGCTTGATAGATATTCGGATATTTTTCACTTAGAATCTTACAGTTTTTCTCATATATCTTATCATCCATCAGACATCTCCCGCCTATACTGCTCTAAGCTCGCTCTGGCTTCAAATCGTAGAATATCCAAAATCTGAAAACGATCAATAGTCTCAATCGCAAGAGAAAGCCTTTTTAAAACCTCCATCCAATAGTCAGGATTCCCTCCGTTCTCAATAATCTTTGGAAACACAATCCCCACCTGCTCCATCATGGGTGGAAAGAGTTTTCCCGGGTCCTCTCCTTTGCCGGATAGAATGGTCTTCTCAATCTGTTCCATAATCTCTATTAACTTTGTGATGTCATCATAAAGTCCGCTCATGTTACCATCCATTTCCTATCATCAATACTGAAAAAGCAGAAATTGTCCCTTGAAATACCCTCTAATCACTAAACGTATTATACCATAATACCTATGATTGAGGAAGAAAAAAGGACCGATCGAAATCGGTCCTTACTTTCTATTAATCGCTTACTGGAGTAAGGATAATGCACCCTGAGTTGCCTGATTAGCCTGAGCAAGCATTGCCTGACCAGCCTGAGCAAGAATGTTGTTCTTGCTGTAGTTAACCATCTCAGATGCCATATCGGTATCACGGATAGCGGATTCAGCTGCTGTTGTATTCTCAACAACGTTATCCAAGTTGGCAATGGTGTGTTCGAGACGGTTCTGAACAGCTCCTAATGCGGAACGCTGTTTGGAAACCTTTGCAATTGCCTTTGTAATCTTTGTAATTGCTGCTTTTGCAGAATCCTGAGTAGACATACAAATTGCTTTTCCATTAGCCTTTAAGCTCAATTTTGCTGCACTCATGGTAGAAATCTGGATGGTGATCGTCTGCTGAGATACACCTGCAGCACCAACCTGTAAGGTCTTTCCTTTGGAGAACTCTCCGTTCAACAGGTTCAATGTATTGAACTGTGTGGACTGCTGTACACGATCGATTTCAGATACCAGCGCATCTACCTCTGCCTGAACTGCCAAACGATCGGCCGAAGTGTTGGTTCCGTTTGCAGCCTTGATTGCCAGCTCGTTCATTCTCTGTAACATGGAGTGAACTTCTGTTAACGCACCTTCAGCGGTCTGTA
>CAYZUC010000036.1:0-25430 GCA_964481705.1 uncultured Lachnospiraceae bacterium | reverse complement strand
GAAATGCCTAAAATAAAGACATTTTTGTGCAAAATAAATAAGAAAGTATAGAGAGGAAACTATGCAGGAAAAAGCAATGGTAAATGATACTTTGGCCGGTATCAACAGTGAACTAACAAAATATGGTGAGATGATTCCGCAGACCGAAAACAAAGAGTTGAAGCAAACCTTAAAGCAGTTTCGTGACAGCTGTGAACAGTCTCAGGAGCAGTTATATCAGCTTGCAAGAGAAAAATCTTATTATGTCCCCGCTGCACAGGCAACAGAAGAGGAAGTTCAGCATGTAAAGAATCTCTTCTCCAGCAGTGCTTTCTAATAGGTAATTGACAATTAATCGGACTTAGGGTATGTTTGATAAAACCCGTGGTTCGATTAATTTTTGCACAAAACCAGTGAGAAGACAAACGATTACATAGTAATAGAAATGGAGGATATATGAAGATTGATCGATTAATTGGCATACTTTCCATCTTGTTGCAGCAGGAAAAAGTTACGGCTCCTTATCTTGCCGATAAATTTGAAGTTTCCCGCAGAACCATCAATCGTGACATTGAAGATTTATGTATGGCCGGCATTCCTCTTTGTACAACGCAAGGGCAAAATGGTGGGATTTCTATTATGGAAGGTTACAGCATAGACAAAACGCTCTTTACCACCTCTGAAATGCAATCGATATTAGCTGGTCTTCGCGGTCTTGACAGTGTAGCCGGTACCAAAAAATATCAGGCATTAATGGATAAATTATCCGTCGAAGAATCCTCTACACTATCTTCAACGAATCACATACTCATTGATTTAGCAAGCTGGCATCGAGCAAAGCTGGCACCTAAAATCGAATTGCTCCAGACAGCAATTGACAGGAAGAAGGTTGTTCACTTCCGTTACTACGCCCCTAAGGGAACCAGCATGCGTAAAGTGGAACCCTATCTTTTACTTTTTCAGTGGTCCTCCTGGTATGTATGGGGATTTAGTTTGGAACGAAAGGATTTCCGTCTTTTCAAGCTAAATCGCATACAAGATTTAACCAGTACTGAGACTCCCTTTAAAGATCGCGAAATTCCTCCCTTCCACTTTCAATCTGACAAAGCCTATCCAAAAGTTCTGGAAGTGAGAATCCTGGTGGATGCCTCTCTGGAATGGATTCTTGTGGATGAATTTGGATTGGAATACTGTGAGAAGCAGACCGATGGACGATTTCTATTGAATTACGCCTTTACCGATAAAGAAACGCTCTTTCAGTTTGTTCTGGGTATGGGAAATCGGGTCGAACTGCTGGAGCCTGCCGCTCTCAGAGTAGAACTTCATAACCGAATAGAGAAAATGAGTAAAATTTATTAAAATGTTTTGAACGTGACAAACAGTTGACATGTTTGAAGTGTTATCCTCTACCTGTAAACAACAAAAACACAGCACAGATTTGGTGCAGAAAAGAGGAAAACAATGAAATATGAAATCGTTCGTTTAGAAGAGAAAAAGGTAGTAGGTTTAAAAGCAAGAACAAATAACAGTTCTCCGGAAATGGGGTCTGTTATTGGTGGACTGTGGAACAACTTCTACAACAATGGAGTTTATAGTAGTATTCAGAATAAGACTACTCAAAAAGCTCTTGGAATCTATACTAATTACTCATCTGACTGTAACAGCGATTATGATGTAATTGTCGGATGCGAGGTATCCAGAGTCGAAGGTATGACTGAGAATGTTATTGAAACAAGTATACCTGCCGGTAATTATGCAAAATTCGTAGTTGTTGGTGATATGCAAAAGGCAGTCGCTGAAGCTTGGAGTGAAATCTGGAAAATGGATTTAGATCGCTCCTATACCGCAGATTTTGAAGAGTATCAGGACGATTGCATGGGAGACAATGCAACAATCCATATTTATGTCGCATTAAAATAGCTGTAAAAGAGAGCCACAGGAAAAATCCTGTGGCTTTCAACATCTTTACATTACCACAAATTTAACTTTTTTTCAAGTCTTGTAGTCTCTTATGCCCGGTAGTATCGTATACATACACACAAACAGGAATGCGCGTGACTTCACGCAGATAGGAGCAAAAATGGATTGTGATTTCTTAAGTATTTGGATGAATGAAACGCAGGAAATTGCCCTAAGGAAAACCAATGAGTATACGGACAGATGGGGACTGTCTCTCACAGAAGAAGATACGAAGCTTCTACTTTCTGACCGCAAAGAAACATTGGCTGCACAGCGTCGAATAGAATTCGGGGAAGGGATCCTGCCTAAAATCATTTTTACGTTCTGCGACTCACCCTATATCTATCAGGATAACTATGTAGATACCATCGGCCGTCTGCAGGACATTTTCTATCTGTTCAAAAATGAATCCCTGGATGAGGTCTCTGATGACGAGCTTCTTTCTTATATGAAAGAACAGTTTGATGGTCCATGTGAAGGCTCCTTGGATTATCTGGAGGATACAAGTCTCGAAGAATTTGCCAGACAGGTTCGTGAAGGCAGCCGAAGCTTTATCGGATGTCAGGATTTCATAGAAAAGCTGGACTCTACTATAACAGAATAGAATCTGTAGAATGGAGATTACCATGAATTATACAATGGAAGAATTAGTTCCGATCGTTGCCAAACTTTCGGAGAAATATACCAGTAAAGAAAGTACTTCTGTTACCTATGAGCAAGCCGCCAAATTCATGGAGGCTATCATCTACTGCATTCACGAAATGGAATACCAAAAGTCCAATCAGCTTGTAGCAAGCACCGAAACGCCGTCCGCTATGGATGCCTACACCAGGGGGAACACACTCGTAAAAGAAAAGGTTTCTCTTACACAAAAAAAATACAATCGCATGATACCTTCGTTTCAGGATTATGGAAATCTCGCTTATCGCGATACCTTTTGTAAGGGAATCCCAGCCTTTTTTCGTGTATATGATACGCAGTTTTCCCCACAAGATACGATTTTGACTCTTGATTATCCGACACTGATACAAGCCGATAAGAATAAGTCTGGAATTGACGCAATCGCAGATTATGTTTCTTATATTGAAATGGAGCAGATTTTCCTTCAAAAAATGCCGGTAGAGTATATCATTAACGTTCTTCTCTCTTACCATTCCGACTACAAGGGACTTTTCATCAATATTGCAAGCGTGGTCTTACGTGATTTCCTTTCAAAAATGATGCTGAAAAGTACACCGGCTCCTGACCTTACAAGCCTTCCAAAAGAGGAATTGTATTCTCTGCTATATAAGCTCTTATCCCACCTAATCAAAACAGAGTACAACGATAATAATTATCTTCTTCAATACCTTGCGGCTGACCTGGATGACTACGTCGCTATCCTGGTAACAAGCAATACGAAATAGAGTGGCAAGAAGTTCTCCTTGTACATTCCTCCGATTCCCTGTAAACTAATAGTAGAAATTGTTTGTATTCATCGAATTTAGGGGGATTTTCATCATGTACGATTTTATTATAAATCCGGTATCCTGTTCCGGAAAAGGAAAGAAAATCTGGTTACAGCTTGAGACCATACTGAAGGAGAAAAATGTTGCTTATCGCAGTCATTTCACCCACGGACAAGGAGATGCCACCAGAATCGCTTCTGGGCTTACCACCGTCGGAACCACTTGTGTTTTAATTGTTCTTGGTGGTGACGGAACCATGAGTGAAGTTGTGTCCGGAATTCAAGACTTCAAGCATACAACTCTTGGATATATACCAACCGGCTCCTCCAATGATTTTGCTCGCGATATGAAGCTGCTTACTAATCCCATAAAGGCTCTCGAGCATATTCTCAAGTCCCGGAAAACTACTCCTATTGATATTGGAGAGCTTGTCTGCATCGAGAATGGCGAGGTTTCCTGTAAACGTAATTTTTCTGTAAGCTGTGGAATTGGTTTCGACGCCGCTATCTGCCACGAGGCTCTCAACTCACCCATTAAAAAGAAGCTCAATGCCTTTCATCTTGGCAAACTGACCTATGTAGGGATTGCACTTCGACAGCTATATCGTGAAAAGACTGCTGCCTGTAAGATTTAT
Source organism: uncultured Lachnospiraceae bacterium (assembly GCA_964481705.1). Classification (GTDB taxonomy): domain Bacteria; phylum Bacillota; class Clostridia; order Lachnospirales; family Lachnospiraceae; genus CAYZUC01. Next base: position 21,410 of record CAYZUC010000036.1, on the reverse strand, counting down.
CTGGATGACCTGCCACCTATTGAGCTGTCTCACTTTCACTTTGTCGCAACCATGATTCACAAGTACGAAGGAGGCGGGTTTCAGTTCTGTCCAGATGCGAATTGTGCTGATGGCATTCTTGACATTTGTGTTATTGGTGGTATTCGCAAGGCAATGATCCTTTTTATGCTTCCTTCGGGCTTCTCCGGTAACCATCTGCGATTTCAAGGAGTGAAAGCATATCGGGCAAAGAAAGTCCGTATTGTAACAAATATCCCTCTCGCAGTACATACAGATGGCGAGTCCTGCGGTTATCAGAAGGAAATAAGAATGACGTGTAAAAATGAACAATTACAATTCTTAATTTAGATTCTGATTATTAATATTTCATGAAGATATCGCGAAAACTTGCACTTCATGATTCGCGGTGATATAATCCCGATAAATGAAGTCTGTTAATTTTCTGTTAAAGAATAAGAGGATGATCGAATGATAGCTTTCTTAAAGCGATATCGACATGGCTGGATTCTCCCTGCTTATGCCTGCCTATACCTACCGTGGTTTATGCACTTAGAGCGAACCGTGACGAAGCACTACCACCTGATTCATATGCGGGCTGATGACCTGATTCCTTTTAATGAAATCTTCATCATTCCATATTTCTTGTGGTTCCTATATATCTCTACTACGGTATTGTATTTCTTGTTTACAAATAAATATGATTTTTATCGGATATGTCTGTTTCTATTTACGGGAATGACGATATTCTTGATTGTATCAACTGTGTACCCGAATGGTCATCATTTGCGACCGGCTTCCTTTACACGGGATAACGTATTTACACAGATGGTAGCTTCCCTATATCGCACCGATACCAGCACGAATCTTTTCCCTAGTATCCATGTATATAATTCCCTGGGCGCTCACTTTGCTGTCCTTAACAGTGAACGGCTTACGAACAAGAAATGGATTCGTTTTGGTTCTTTGATACTATGTGTATCGATTATTTTATCAACGGTTTTCTTAAAACAGCATTCTGTATTTGATGTGATTACCGCATTTATCATGGCTGCTGTTATGTACGCTGTAGTATATTTCATGGACTTTTCGACTTATACCGAGCGCAGACGTTCGAGGATCAAAGCAGAGCATTATATTTAATAAAAACCTCCAAGTGAAGCAGTGTTGATCTGCAACATTTGGAGGTTCTTTTTAATTAAATCCAACCAGTCTCTGCGCTAATTTATACTCCGCAACTGATATCTTGCGTCCGCCTCGTCCCGGTAGATTCATAGCCTGTCCAAAAATACCGTTTCGCAGTCGGAAGTATAAATACGCATCTCTTGATTTCAAATACTTCCAAAGCTCCTTTTTCTTAGCAAGGTTTTCATCCGTGCCGGAACGAATGAGCATAATGGAGGATACCGTCATAATGATATCCAAATAATTAATCATGTAATTTCTCTGTTTACGATTCGGAATGATTCTTCCTGCCATATAATCTATCATAATCTTATTAACCAGTATCTGTTGGTCAATGCGACCAATCATAACCTGTTCATTTACGGACTGATCATCTCTCCCAATAAAGTAACGATAGAAATTGACATCCAGATAATACATCGTACGCACATAAGGTAATGGATGGAAAACAAAAATATTGTCTACATAGAAAGTATGCTTTGGAAGCTGCAGCTCACATTCAACTAATAACTTCGTCCGATAGATAACAGAGTGCATCAGCATGTACTGACCCTTATGAAAACGCTTTACATCCGACCACGTAAATATGCGGTCCTTTGGCAATGCTGTATGATATGTCATGACCTTTTTATGGGCGGCTCCTTCTTTTTCGTAAACAAAGTTACAAATCATCATATCCAGAACCTGATCACCACCAGCTATGTCACGAAGAGTATCAAGGACCTTCAAATAGGCTTCTTTTTTCACCCAATCATCACTGTCAACCACCTTGAAGAATAATCCCGTAGCATTCTTAAGCCCCGTATTTACAGCTTCACCATGTCCACCATTCTCCTGATGAACAGCCTTAATAATGTCTGGATACTCTATTGCATACTTGTCTGCAATAGCTGCTGTTTGATCCTTCGAGCCATCGTCGACAATAATAATCTCTACGTCTTTTCCACCCACTAATAATGATTTGATGCATTTTTCCATATAGTCTTCCGAGTTATAACACGGAATCGTAATCGATAATAATTTCATGTATTCTCTTTAAACCTCTCATTCCCAATTCTAATATCCAGATACTTGGTATACGCCCCAAACGCTGCAGGTATCGGATACTTTTCCTCCGTCTCAAATGGATACGCAAAAATCATATCCATACATTCTGTAACTGCTTCGACTCGAATCGTATATGCGCTCATATGCCATTCCTTATGCGAGAAGATATGCTTCGAATCCTCAATCTTCTGAATGCGGAGCGGAGACAATCCCAAGCTCTTAACATACTCCAATGCTGCTTCTGATGAGAGATGTCCCGGCAGGTTGGGAAATTCATACATACCGGCGAGTAATCCTCTTGTCGGTCGCTTTCGGAGTGCAGTTCTCTCATCATCACGTATAATCAGAACCGTCTTCTTTTCAATGACTCTTTTTTGCTTCGTTCCTTTAAAAGGAACTCTATCCATTATCTTAAGCTTCCTTGCTTCACATAGTGCTGCCAATGGGCAGCTCTCACATTTTGGTTGTCCATTCGGTATGCAAATCAGAGCTCCAAGCTCCATAAGTGCTTGATTAAAATCACCTGGATGCTCCTCTGGTATGACTCCGTTAAGCCTTTCCTCAAAATGCTTCCGTACAGACTGTTTCATGATATCAGAATCATCTGCCAGAACTCTGGTAAGAATTCTAAGTACATTCCCATCAACAGCCGGTACTCGTCTCTCAAATGCAATAGAAGCTATTGCTCCTGCTGTATAGCTCCCAATCCCCGGTAACTGAACGATCAAGTCATAGCTGTCGGGCATCTGTCCACTAAAATTCTCTTCTATATAGACTGCTGCACGCTTTAAGTTGCGTACCCGATTATAATACCCGAGCCCTTCCCACATCTTCAGTAATCTCTCCTCCGATGCCTCCGATAGACTCCTGATATCCGGAAACTCCTTCATAAACCTCTCATAGTATGGTTTGACTGCTTCTACCCTGGTCTGTTGAAGCATAATCTCGGAAACCCATACACGGTATGGTGTGGGATTTTCCCTCCATGGTAGAACTCTCTTATTCCCATAAAACCACGCCAAAAGAGGCTCGGCAAGCGATTGCATTCGTACTTCTCCAACGTGATCAGACAATTTTTAACTTCCTGATAACGTTCTACTATAGGGGCTTCTCGTACCTCAATATCAAGAGAAGCTGCTATTATACTAATCATTTCATCATCTATCTTATTCTTCATCCGTTCATAGAGTTCAAGCTTCTCTTCATAGGTATCTGCATCCAGAAACTGAACCATAATTGGACTCAGCGTATTCTCGCAGGATTCCTCTGTGCTGTCTTTTGATGCATTGTCCTCTGCTTGTCCAGCATCTGTATCTGTTTCTTCTGCACGGGTGCCCGAATGGTCCATTTTCTCGAAGCGATGCTGCTGCTTGCACTCCGGATATTTTTCATGGTCTACTTCACTAAGAAACATCATAATCGGTCTGGCATAGACCTGTTCCGGATGATATAGATTCCTATAGATTACCAGTTCTTCCTGTGTCTCTGTCTGAAGCGCAATGGTAAGCACCTGATAGGTATTCCCTTTAAAGTGTCGATAAATCTCATTTTCCTTTGGTCTTTGCTGCATGAAAAACCTCCTTATATGATTCATATTATAAGCCCTAAAGGATTTCTTGTCATTCACAAAATTCAAAAGAATTTCATAAGGTATTAGAACGAATCCTCCATTCCCTCAATGGTAACAGAAAATCCCGCATCCTCGTACTCGAAAGGTATTTCTTGAATGCTACTAATAATTCTATCCATTCTCTCTGTTCTCATTCGGTCTGCTTTTCCATAATAGATGCTAATCACATATTCTATATGTCCATCCTCGTCAATTGTTTTATTCATGTTCAAGCCACTATTCTCCATATAATTGTCAGATAATACTTCCATTACGTTTTTCTTATAGGTTACTTCATATTGATCCAGCTGCCGGAGTTCTTCTTCTGATAGACCTCGATTCCCACTATATGCTGTGACTCTCATTCCAAGAAAAAATATTGCAAAAATTATAAATACTACTACCTTTTTCATCCTTACTCCGATCCGTGATATCATTATCACTTTCATATGATTGACTTCTTCGAGCTCCTGTAAGGATTATAAAAAAAATAGAGTCCGATAAGACGGACTCTATTGTGGTTTCTCCGGTTGATATAATTTCCATATCTTAATCATTCTCTTGAATCTTTCAGACTTTCTGGTCTTCTTAGATGCAAGCAGCTGTACTAGAGCAATTCTTCTGTTATGTCTTCTGATCCTTTTTTTGTACTCTCTCTTTCTTACTTTTACCGGATCCATTGGTTTTGCATTCTTTTCTCTAATACGAAGGCCTCTTCGTAATCCAAAATAATTAATAGAACTAAACAGTAAGGCACAGGCTGACATGTACATGATAATAGGTAAAAAGAATTTGGCTCCCATAATCGCAAACAAAATCTTCTTCGTTTTCTGCCATAGAGAAGTCTTCTCCATATCATTCTCCGGTGGATCCGGAAATACTTCATGATATTCTAAATCTTTGATTGGCATCTCTACTACATCCTTCATATTAATCTCCATTCTTGCTATGTAAAAATCATTTTCACAGGAATGTCATTCGTGTCCTCTGTTCAGAATAAGACAGTTCCTTATCTGATTGGGTTCTACAGCTTCTCTCGGCAGAAATAACAAGCATAGCTATTTCTTACAGCTCCTCTTGGTAGAACATTCTCAGCACCACAATTCTTACATATGCAGATTACCTCATTGCGGCCAATTTCGCCCCAATCCGGCATTCTATTTCCGATTCTTCCGTTGGTAACTGTTCTATTTTGTGAAGCATCCTCCGAATTCATCTCTGCCTTTTCCGCCAGATACTCCATCGTGGACTGTTCCTCTTCCTGTTCCACACTCTCAGCTTGCGGCTTCCTAATTGTCTGCGTCCCAACACCATAATTACTCTTTGGTACGGTGCCTTGAGCACTATGATTCCGGGCTGATACGGATTGATGAAAGCTTCCTCCCGTGGTCGACACCGGTTTCTGCCTTGCAGTATTCTGAGGCATTGTACTCGGTGGTACCGGTTTCTGAATTGTCTGATCCTGTCTGTTGTTATTCGTATTATCAAATTTCCGATTTATATTAGCTGATCTCATTCGATATACAATAATAATTATTACTACAAAGACTATAAAAGAAAACATTTATCTCTCCATTTCGTATGCCTGGTGAGCATTATACTATCATTTCACCGTTATCATTGGAACCTGTATTTTTGTCTTTATTGAGTTCCTCGCGGTAGGAGTCAATCCGCTCGTTACTTTTCTTAATCCTGTCTACAAAATCAACAACCTCTAAATCCGGGGTCTCCTTATAACACTCATAGTACTTTTTCCCAAGCTTATAGTATAACTCCTGTATACGAACCTCTTCTGCCTTGATATTGGCATGAATCCCGGCAACACCACTCAGCTCCTTGGCCTTATCTCCGACCTCTTTCGCCATATTGGCGATGCTTTCCCCAAAATCATCAAATGTGCTCATATGCATCTCCATTCCTCACCAGAGCCCGAAAACACTACATTTCACGAGTCCCCTGTGAATAATCTGTTCTTATAATCATGAAGTCATTATACTATTTTGATGAATATTTTACAATCAGTAATTCCACGCTCATCTTGTCGTTCATTCTGCCGGTTTTCACATCTTCCTCAGCGTTGACGCAATCCTCGACTGCCCGTCGAAGAACTGATTCCGAAAAGTTTCTCGCCGTTTTCATATACTTTCCAATAAAGTAACTGTTAATCCCTGTCTTTTCCGCTATGAGCCGATTATCACTCAGCTTACTGCTTAATACCTTAACCTGCATCAACTGGTTAAACTGCTTTGCTATTAAAAACAGAATCCTCATAGGTGGTTCCTTCAAGGTAAGAAGGTCATAATACAAGGTAAGTGCTTTCTTTTGATTTCTGTCCGATATTGCATCTACCATATCAAAAATCTGATTCGTAATCCGAGTGATGCAAATTGCTTCCACATCTTCGTCCGTTATAACATCTCTGCCATACGTATAGCTAACCAGCTTCTCCAGTTCTTTCTCAATATTACACATATCGTTGCCTGTCTTTTGGAGCAAAAGAGACATGGTTGATTCTCGGATATTTCTCCCTTCACGACGTAACCTGGCTGCTGCCCAGGTGCGCAGTTTTTGTTCGCTCAGTGGAACCATCTCGATTGGTCTGCCCTTATCCTTCACTACTTTAAACATGCGGTTTCGACGGTCAACTTCCGTCTCCTCAAACACAAAATAAGTCTCTGGAGCAACATTACCAAGATAATCTGCAAGCGAATCGCAGCTGCTCTTAAAAAAGCCACTATTCTGAACGATAATCAAACGTCGTTCCGCCATGAATGGGAGCGTCTCTGCAAGATCAATCAATTCATTTGGATTGATATCTTTTCCCTCATATAGATTACAATTCATGGTATCACCATCACCGGAGAGTGCCTTTTTCAAACGGTTCTTATATAGTTGACGTAAATAGGATTCTTCTCCATACAACAGATAAATATGACTGAATTCCCCACTTTTGATATCTTGGTCGATGCTTTCCATATCTGGTCTCCATTCCAAAGATTCTTATTCGTATTTTACCATACTTTTTTTTTCGTCGAAACCACTAATTCATTCTGGATCCGATTTTTGGGAAAACAATCCTCTACGATAGTATAGGAAAAAAATCAAGAGTATTAAACACAGTGCAATACCAATCGCTACAAGAATTACTTTTTGAGGACTTACCTCATTTGTATCAGGCTTTGGAAATTCAATCTCGTCTTTCGATACCGTAGCGGGTCCTGATTGATTGTGTTCTGCTTCACCCTCCAGCTTCGAAACAGACCTGTTTATGGATGTGCTGTTTCGACCCTTCCATGGCACAAAGCTTATCTTTCTCAAAGATGTACTCCTCCGTATCGTCGAAGAGCTGCTTGAAGATGACGCACCTCTGGCCATTGATGAAGTCTTATCAAAGGATTCCCACTTACGTGAAGTTCCCTTCCCTGTTGAGGAACTTTTTTCAATAAGCTTATCAGAATCGGAGGTATATGAGGATGAGCTTTGTCCAGCAATCGGACCTCCTGTTTTCTCAGGTAGTAGGATTTGTCTTGTACTGGAGCTACCAGAGGATTCATGCTTCTTTGCAGCCGGCGCGATTTTTGATACATAAACCGTTTCCTCTGTGGTATTTCCGAGACGATCACAGGCAAAGAAATGGTAGTTTCCATTTCGCGTAATGCGCACCTGCTCTGTAATGCTTGGTACACCGCTGTATTCTCCCAATACTATTTTCCGCTCCCCTTCCTTCTGATAGGACAGAGAACGCATACCGGATTTTCGATCATTCGCTGTAATGATAAGCGTTGCCCCATTAACGACCTGTGACATGGGGTTACCGGAAACCTGAATGGTGGGAGCATCCATATCGACTTTATCCACTTCTACTCTTTGTTTTGTTTCATTTCCAAGGCTATCTCTCACAGAGATAGTTACCACACCACATTGATTTACAACATAGGTTCCAGGACTGCTCCAGCTCTTTCCACCGTCAAAGGAATAGGCTTGAGGCGCAAGACCAACTCCTGCATCGGACGCTTTCACCTGAATCCTCACACTTTTTCCATAATCACCTTCTCCATTTATTGGATTCATGGATACTTCGCTTATAATCGGTCCTTCATGGTCAATATTCGTAATCGTAACACTCTGACTGGTCGTATTGGAGAAGTGATCTCTAATCTGTATCGATACCGTTCCATTCTGAGTTATCTCTTTCTGTGATTCACACTGCCAGGATGCACCACCGTCAAAGGAATAGGCATTATCGTCTAATCCGCATCCGGAATCATGAGCCTCGACCACAATCCTCGCGCTCTTTCCAAATTTGTTTGTTTCGTTTTGCAGAACATACTGGATACCTGTACATATTGGTGGCTCTCTGTCAATAGTTGTTACCTCTATTGTACCTTCAGCAGTATTAAAACAGGTATCCCTGACAATAACATCATATGTTCCATTCTCATTGACTTTCTTTACAGATTCTGTTGTCCATGTACTACCTCCATCCCAGGAATACGCTTCCGAGTAAAGGCCTATGTTGTCACGTGCCTCTACTTTCAGCTGTACCTCTTTGCAATATCCATTCACGGATTCCGATGGAATCTGCGAGAAAGCTGTTATAACGGGCGGAATCGTGTCCAGACTTATAATATCATCTCCACTTTCTCCATATACGAAGCTGTCCATTGACAGCATGCATAGGAAACATAATATCCAACCTAGTACCATTTTTTTCATCATAGTAATCTCCATTCCTGCGCTATTTGCGCATCTGTATTATTTTTCTATAAAGGTATTGATTTTTGTACCCTCTCTCGAGTACGTGAGACTGATTTCGCCAGAATCCTTTGTAATGTACAACCTGCTTCCTATCTGTTCCAAGCGGTACAACAGCTCCTTATGGGGATGACCATAAGTATTACCTTCTCCACACGAAACAAGCGCTATCACAGGCCTTACCTCTCGCAGAAATCTATCTCCTGTTGAATTTCCAGAACCATGATGCGCAACCTTTAAAAAAAGGAATCTCTGATCCGATTCTGTATTTGATAGCGTACTTGTAATGACATCTTCCCCCTCACCCTCCAAATCACCAGTAAAAAGCCCTTTACAATCACGATACTCAAAGGTCATTGCCATTGAACAAGCATTTTTATCCTCACAAGAAGCTCCCTGATCGGGATAAAGACATTTTATTGTCACTCCCTGGCTCCGTATCACATCACCCCTTTTCATTTTGACGATCGTTATGTTTCGAACCAAAGCCTGATTAACTAAGTCCTGATATTGTTGCGATGTATCGTAGATATCAGGCAATACCAGCGTACCCATGTTGACTCCTCCACGATCCATCTCGTCCATCAGTTCCAGGATTCCACTTATGTGATCCTCATCTGTATGGCTCACAAAAACATAATCCAGCTTTCCCAACCCCTTGCATTTTAGGAAAGGCTCCAGACGGTACTTTCCTACCTCCTGAACATCACTGCTTCCACCATCAACCAACATCGAAAATCCCGAATCACATCGAACAAAGGTTGCGTCTCCCTGGCCAACATCCAGCATGGTAATCTCAACCTCCTCCTCCGGGTGATAAGCAAGAACCAGAAACATCGTAACAGTAAGCAAAATGCCCACCATTCGAAACAAACACCTTTTCCCATACTTCTTAAGAAGAAATACAAAGCCCGCAAGCATGAGGTAATATATCAGAATGGATACTTTCTCAGGTCTTCCCAGAATTGCAATATTACCAGGAAGGGAATCGCAGAAACTGCTTCCTCTATCATAGACAAGAAGGATAAAATGGCATGGGATTCCCAGCAGTCGACCACATATGTTGGAAACACAGCCCAAAACACCGCATAACAAACCACAGGTCAATAAATAAGTCATGAATGGGATAAAAATAAGATTTAGTACTACAGAATAAACAGGATACTGAAAGAAGAAATATAAGACAATAGGAAGTGTAAATAAAGTGATCGAACTGCTCAGTTTTAAAGACTGCAGGATCTTCCCCTTTCCCGGCACGCACTCATCAAGTGCCGGAAGTACAACACCTATACCAATTACAGCTCCGAAGGAAAGTAGAAATCCACTATCATAAATCAAAAGTGGCTCCCCTGCAAGGGAACAGATACCGGCAAATGCAACTGCAGAAAGGAGGTCGTAAGATCGACCCAGTATATCAGCAAGGATAAGCAGGATCAGCATCAATATTGCTCTTTGGGTTGCTGTTCCCATACCGGTAAGGAAACCAAAATTAAGAAGCAGAAAAATAGAAATACTACCGGCAATAAGAGGAGGAACCAACATCCTGCGAAGCAGTCGATACAAGGACAGACCAAGTAGCGCAATGTGCAAACCCGAAATACATAACAGATGACTCAGTCCCGCTCTTTGATATTGTTCTTTTAGTTCTAATGGTATATCCGTCTTATCACCAAGCAGCATCGCCTGCAGGACGGATGCGTCTCTCTGATCTACGGCATTCTCAAACGCCCTCTCCATCCTATTCCGGATTCGAAACAGATGTTCCAAATAGTAATTGTATTCCTTACTGATACCTCTGATTTGCGCATTCACAAGCATATAATCCATACCATGTATCTGATAGTAACGAGGCATATCCACCTGTCCTTCATTTCGAGGACCTTCGAATAGCATTTTTTTACCGGATACTTCAACGGTACTTCCTATTTGGGGGCAGTTTTCAAGACCTTGAATCGAATTACTGCAATAAACAATGATGCCATTACTTTGTTTTGTATTTGTTACTTTTTGTTGGGAATTCATGCTACCAGAACGGTAAGCATTTCTTAGATATAGAATCAAACGTCCATCTTTACATTCTTTCTGCTTCACAGTACCAATCACCGAAATCTGCTGACGGTGGAAAGCAGTATCATTATAGATTGGAATGGGACAAATTGTCAACAGTAAATATATCATTCCTGCGAATACCATTCCAGCCATACACATTGGGCGACCCCGCATTATGAATCGCCCTCCGATTGTACCAAATCAAGATTTCTCTCAAGCACTTTTTTCAAACTAATACTCTCACGAAACATCCGATCGGTATCACCATCAATCGATATCTGTACCTTATTTACATTTTTCAGTTCGGAAAGAGAATTCACAATGGAATACACTGAAACATCCTCCGATACTGCCCCAAGATTGTCTATTGTGATTCCTGATAGGTTTACATAACAAATCCCATCCTTTACTGACACACTGATAATTTTACGGTTAGGGGATAAGGTAGCGCGAACCTGATCGGTTTTTGGACCCTCTATTAATTTCTCTACTATCAGCTTCTCCATCGAAATATTACTGCTATATACTACCTCTTCATTCGTCTCTACAAGACCAGTACCTTCCTTATTCGCAAAATACAGTCGCAGTGTAGTCTTTTCATAAGAATTAATCTCTTTGCCTGTGTTATCAATAAAGGTGTCTGCTGTCATTGTTCCTATCGAATTCTTTGAAGAATCCATTAGCAGCTCACCTGCTACATGAAAGATAACACCCTCGACCTCCGGTATCTGCGTCAGAGTTCGCACAATGGCAGCTCTGGTTAGTACCTCTGTTGTCTTATCCAAATTAAAATAGGATACATCAAAATCAAGAGTCAATTGATTCTTATCAAAATAATAATCATTTAACTTAATATCAGATTCCAAGCTTTTTTTCAGCTGGAGATCCTGAGGATCCCTTGCAAGTTGACCCAGAAACTCCTTGATCATTGCCTCCGTCTTCTGTGTCTTGGGTTCGTATACTTCTCCCACTACCTTGGTGGCATCTTTATTCACATAATAAATATTGTATATCCCTTCCTGCTGTCCCTGCTGCGGCTCCTGTTTTTCTATTCCGCATGCACATAGCATAAGAATAACGGTCAGGAAAAGAATACTTATGCACTTTATCTTTCTCATATCCGTTCTCCATTCTAGGCAATATAACTCAACGGGACTTTCACCGTAAATGTCGTGCCTTCCCCTTCCACACTTTTAACCTTAATTGCACCTCGATGCATCAGTATGGCATTTCTTGTAATGGCAAGACCTAGCCCGGTGCCTCCTATCTCTCGAGAATGCGACTTATCTACTCGATAAAAACGTTCAAAGATGTGTTCTGTCTCTTCTTCCGGGATTCCAATACCATTATCCTTCACATCCAAAGAAAAGAATTGATGATCGGCGTCCAAAACCACTTTCACATATCCACCCTTCTGATTGTACTTGATTGCATTCTCAATCAAATTAGAAAAGGCAAGTGTAAGCTTTACCTCATCTACCTCCGCAGTAACCGGTCTTCGGCTTTCGTAAATAACTTCTATTCCATTCTTCTGTGCAATAGGTGCCAGACGTTTCAAAATAAGTTCCATCAGCAGATTGATGTCTACTGGCTTAATGTTGATGGTTCCTGCTGTCTTATCCATTTTCACCAAGGATAGCAAGTCCGTTATAATCGTATTCTCACGATCTATTTCTGCTGTAATATCCTCCATAAACTCCCGATACAGCTCCACCGGAACATCATCCTGCGTAACGAGAGAGTCTGCCAAAACCTTCATAGACGCCAAAGGAGTCTTTAATTCATGTGAGACATTGGATACAAATTCCTGTCTGGAGTCATCCAAAACCTTCATTCGATTCAGCATCTGATGAAATGCGTCCATAATAGATTCTGTCTCTGAATAATCCGGAATTGAAATCTCTTCCTGTTCAAACCCTTCCTGAACACTTCCGATTGCTTTTGTTACACGAGCAAATGGCTGAACAAGCAGAGTGGAAATTACCAGTGCTATTGCGAATATAAATATGGACATGGCTATTTCCAGAATTAATGCCTTGCGACGAAGTATCTCTACATTATCTACAATCGAGTCCGTAGACACACTGGTTAACATAACACCAATAATAGTTCCACTGTCGACGTCCATAATTGGTATCGTCATTTCTATGTACTGATTGACACGGTCATAATTGGACGCGCTTTGACTGTTAAAGCACTTAATTACCTCTTCCGAAATGATAGTCTTCTTCTCGGATATCCCATAGGTGTCCTTGATAATTCTAAAATTGTCATCGATAACCAATATTCGCCCATCATAAAGATTCGATAGCTGCTCAAGCTCTCCATTAATCGTATCGGAGGAAGTATCAAGCATATATCCCAGACTTACAAGATGATTCGCCAGAATCTGGCATTGATTCATTACATCGGCGGTCCTTACATCAACCGCACGATCTTCGTAGTTTACTAAAATACACTGACGCGTAATCACACTGGGCACAATTCCACTCAGCAGGATTATGATAAAGATTCGAAACTTCAGACTCTTTATTACTTTTGATTTACTTAATAGTTTTCGAAATATGGAAGTAATTTTTCCGCACCTTCCTTTGTCTTACATTGCCTCTAAAATGCCTGAAAGAAGTAGCCAACGCCCCATTTTGTATGAACAAACCTTGGTTCACTTGGATTCTCCTCAATCTTCTCACGTAATCTTCGGATATGTACATCCACGGTTCTGACATCTCCAGGAGATTCCTTACCCCAAACAGCCATAAGCAAAGCGTCACGACTATACACTCTGTTCGGATGATTGGATAAAAGATAAAGAACATCAAACTCTTTTGCAGTCAGATTAATCTCCTTCTGACCAATGAATACTCGTCTGCTCTCTAAATTCAGCCTCATGTCACCCGCCTGCAGCATATTGCCTTTGGATTCTTCTGCCTCTTTTGAAGTAGTACGTCTCATGATTGCTTTAATTCTGGCTTTTACTTCAAGAATATTAAAAGGTTTCGTAATATAATCATCTGCCCCATACTCGAGACCTAAAATCTTATCAATATCATCGCCCTTAGCCGTCAACATGACGATTGGAACATTGGAGAACTCACGAATCATCTGACAAACCTCAAACCCTGTGAACTTTGGAAGCATAATGTCCAGGAGAATAATATCATAACTGTTGCTTCTCGCCAAAATCAGAGCTTCCTCCCCATCGTATGCTACATCGACTTCCATTCCGTCCTGTTCCAGACTGAAGCGGATACCCTTTACGATTAATTTCTCATCATCTACAACCAAAACTCTCTTTGTCATCTCAATTTACTCCTACTGTAATCTCATCTTTGATTTTCTGAAACAATCCTTCTTTAATTCCTGATACCTTCTGAATCTCCTCAATAGAGGAGAACATGCCATTCTCTTCTCGATATGCGACAATACGCTCTGCCCGAGTCTGACCAATACCTGATATTGTCATAAGTTGAGTAACACTTGCTGTATTAATATTAATCTTATCTGTGTCCTGTGGCGTGTCAGTGGGTCCAGCGACAATGTCTTCTTCAGAAAGCATCGCTGTCTCTTCCCATGTCTTTATATAGACCTTTTGACCATCGCTTACCGCTACCGCCTGATTCAGATAATCCACATCCGCCGTGTCCAAAAGTCCACCAGCCAAATGAATCACCTCGTAAATACGACTTCCCTCGGGTACCTCATAAACACCGGGATTCACTACAGCTCCACTTAAATCTACAAAAATCGTCTTGCCTGTAATGTCCGCCTCGGAAATACTCTCTGCCGATTCCATCTCTGAGGATTCTGATTCCACAGGATAAATCACCGTAGTTCCTTTTTCACAACAGCCTAATAAGCCTATACTTACAGAACATAGAACTATAAATCGAAATAAACGTCTCACATTGTCTCCTTATCGCTTGCTTCTGCTATAAGGCCCCTCAATGCCAGTACATTAATTGTACTATTTCCACTTAAAAATAACAATCCCTAAAATTGCGATTGTCATACCAATTATTTTTCTTGTCTCCAGTGGCTCCTTCTCGACATGAAAAATACCGAGTAACTCGATCACATATGCTGCAATGAGCTGAGCAATAACAATAAACATAACTGCCTTTGCAGGTCCCAGGGAATTCATGCTTTGTATTACAGTATAGGTAATAAACGCTCCAATAGCACCTCCCAGGAGCATGTACCTAGGTTCTACCTTAAACAGATCACCAAAGGATTCACGTCCGGTAAAAAACCATGCCCCCAGACAGACCAGTAAAGCTGTGAGTTGGACAAATGCTGCTGTTACCCATACACTTGACGCCTCTGTTGCTTTTGTATTAAATACGCCTTGAACACTCATCAGAGTTCCGGATAGTAATGCAGTCAGAAAACCAATCATGATTTCTCCGTTCCTGCGCGTAACGCGCATACATCTTTTTGCATCTATTCTATCCGATTCCTCTGATACTTATTCGTCCTCTTTGTTCTGAGTTGCCTCATTCTCAGAGACAATGACCGAATTCGCCAGTTCCTCTGCCTCAGCTGCTGCTTTCGCTTCTGCAAGCTCTCTCTCATAATCTGCTGCAATCTGTCTTACCGTATCTTCATCAGCAGGATATCCACAATTCTGCGTCATTTGATAAAGTGTTTCCTGGATATCACTTCCGGTCCAGACCTTAGTAAACGTGATTTCAAGCTGAACCCAGAAATTCTGAGCACTCATGAGCTTTGTCATAGGAACTGATTTCTCATATTCTGCCATTGCATTCGTAATCTCATTATTCTCGTAACATACGTCATAGCGAGCTGCAACCTTACCTGTTCTGTCGTACAATGTATCTGCACCCTCATTCACAAGGTACTCTGCAAATTTCTCTGCTGCCTCCTGTTTCTCCGTGTAACCATTGATTGCAATACAATTTGTAACGGAAAGACCTCGTGATTTTAGATTTGTTGAGACATCCGGCAAGGCGGCCACACCATACTCATAATTAAAATCACCATTCATTTTTGCTTCATCGAGCTTCTTAAATGCATCCGTTGTGGCAATCGTAAAAACAGTTTTTCCATCCAGAAATTCCTGTAAAATTCCCTCGTATGTCACCTCTTTGGTATCAATCGAGAAGAATTGATTCAGATTCTGATACACCTTAAGACAGTCCAATGTCTCACGATTATAGAGATTCACATCCTCCTCATTATCACCATTATTCCCACCTACACTAATATAGTTTCCTACCATAAAGTAATTGTAGAAAATATCAGAAACATCCCATTTAAAAACAGCCTCAACATTCTCTGGTGCATCATATTCATCTGCAAAGGTAAGAATGTCATCAATGGTGGCCGGAATAATAACGTTCATCTCATCCTGAATCTGTTCGTCAGATACATCATCCTCTGACACAGAGGTTTCACTATGATCGGCAATCGCGATTTCATCGGCTGAAGCTGTTTCGTCCAATACCGCCTGCGCCGCCTCTCCTTCCTCCATATCCTTCTGAGCTTCGATTCTGCTTTTTGCCAAGTCTTCCACATAGGTTTTATTGAACAAAAAGAATGCGGTCTCATAATAGAATGGATACGCAAGTATTTTATCCCTATAGGTTACCGAGTTATAAGCAGTTTCCGGATACTGATCTGTATTTACAACATGATTCTGATCCAAAAGAGGAACTGCCAGTCCCGACAAATATGCTTTCTCTAAATTCCCATTCTGTGTCAGGTACAGATCTGGTCCATCCTCCGTCTGTACAGATGCCTGATTCATGTGTTCCAGATAATCAAGTCCGGATTCGAGCACTGGAGTAACCTTAACATTATACTTCTCCAAATAATTCACAGCCTGTGTATTGAGATAGTCGGTAAGATCCTCATCTGCATACCAAAGGATCAAACTCTCCTTGTATCGATTTGCAAAAATACTCTTATTCTCTTCTCCTGGTTCTTCCCCACAAGTCCATGAAGTTATAAGCATTGCTGTGACCATACAGATTACGAGTAAAAGGGAAAGACTTCTCTTCTCAAATGTCTTCATAAATTCTATTTCAGCACTTTCTTTAATTTATCAATCATCTCATCAATCTGTTCTTTTTCGATTACCAGCGGCGGTAACATACGCAGAACATTTCCGGCTGCTGATATGACAATCAGTCCTTCCTTCTGTGCTGCGGTGACGATATCTCCTACCGGATGTGTGAATTGTAAACCCTGCATAAAGCCTTTTCCACGGCGTTCCACAATATCATCCTTGTCTGCTGCCAATTCCTCCAGCTTCTGTTCCAGATAGGGAGTCAGTTTTTGAACATGATTACAAAGCTCCAATTTCTCAAACTGATGAAATACCTCGCAGATTGCTGCGCATACAAATGGATTGCCACCATAAGTGGTTCCATGATCCCCCGGTACCAGTGAACCGGAAGCAACCTCTTCTGTCATAAGGAATGCTCCTACCGGAACTCCTCCTCCGATTGCCTTCGCGACTACCATAATATCCGGCTTTATACCATAATCCTGGAATGCAAACATGTGACCGGTACGTCCCATGCCACACTGAATTTCATCTAAAACAAGTAAAATATCCTTCTCTTTACATATAGCTGCCACACCCGTCAAAAACTCCTTAGTAGCCGGATGAATACCACCCTCGCCTTGAAGTGTCTCTAACAAAATGGCGCAGGTCTTATCGTTGACAAGCTCTTTTACACTGGCAAGATCATTATACTCTGCAAACCTTACGTTTCCGATAAGTGGTTCAAACGGCTCACGATAATGCTCATTTCCTGTAACTGCCAAAGCACCCATGGTACGTCCGTGAAAAGAATGATTCATGGCAATAATCTCATGATCATGACTACCATCCTTAATCAGTGCATATTTCCTTGCTGTTTTGATTGCTCCCTCAATCGCCTCCGCTCCACTGTTGGTAAAGAAGACACGATCCATTCCCGTTGCCTCTGTAAGCTTCTGAGCTGCTTTGATACAGGGTACGCTATAGTAAAGATTCGAAGTATGCAGCAGCTTATCTGCCTGTTCCTTTATCGCTTCTGTGTACTCTTTATTGCCATAGCCAAGAGCACTTACGCCGATTCCGGAAGCAAAATCAAGATACTTCTTTCCATCGATATCATATAAATAAACACCTTCACCCTTTTCAAAAACAATAGGGGCACGATTATACGTGTGTACCAGTTTCTTGTTACCTTCTTCAATGTATTCTGTCGTATTCATAATTTCTCCATTCCTGCGCATCATCCACGCGCATCATGAGCCTGTCTGCAGCAAAAATCCCTTTGTATTCCTGTTACTTGTTGATAACCCTAGGAAATTTCCGCCTCATCAGACATAATCAAAGTTCCAATTCCTTTTTTCGTAAAGATTTCGAGTAACAGGCAATGAAGGATTCTGCCATCGAGTATGATCACGTTACCCACTCCGTTCTTTACTGCATCGATGCAATTGTTCAGCTTAGGAAGCATTCCACCTCCAATAAAACCACTGTTTAAGAGTTCTTCTGCCTCACTTGCCTTCAATCTGGAAATAAAAGAGGATTTATCATTAATATCTCGATAGAGTCCTTCTATGTCGGTTAAAAATGCAAGTTTCTCCGCATTGACAGCCTTCGCAATCGCACAAGCCGCATCATCTGCATTAATATTGTACGTGTCAAAATTCTCATCCATGCCAATAGGAGCTACGATAGGCAGAAAATCTTTTTCCATCAGGTCAAGAAGAATCTTAGGATCGACCTCTGTGATTTCTCCAACATATCCGATGTCTTCTCCCTCAGACAGTTTCTTCTGAACCTTCAAAAGACCGCCATCCTTGCCACTTAATCCAATTGCTTTTACACCAAGCTCTTCAACGAGTGTAACAAGTCCCTTGTTGACCTTTCCAAGAACCATTTCTGCAATCTCCATGGTATCTGCATCGGTTACTCTGAGTCCATTGACAAATTTCGGTTCCATACCAACCTTGCCGACCCATCTGCTGATTTCTTTGCCACCACCATGTACAATAATAGGTTTGAATCCGACCAGCTTTAATAAGGTCACATCCTTGATTACATTCATTTTCAGATCATCACTGGCCATAGCGCTCCCGCCATACTTCACAACGATAACCTTTCTGTTAAATTTCTGAATATACGGTAAGGCTTCTATTAAAACCTCTGCTTTTTGCATCACGGAATCCATCTCTTTATCCACTCTCTTTTCCTCCTGATTTTGTTCCTTATGAACGATAATCTGCATTAATTTTTACATAGTCATAGGTGAGATCGCATCCCCAAGCAGTTGCAGATGCATCTCCCATCTTCATATCTGCGATGAAAGTTACTTCCTTTTCAGATAAAACTGCGGTTGCTTCCTCTTCGCTGAAATCGGTACCTGCTCCGTCATGATAAACAAGCAGCTTCTGATTTTTCCCAGCAAAATACAGGTCTATTGCATCCGGATCAAAGGATGCACCCGAATAACCCAGAGCGCAAAGAACACGTCCCCAATTCGCATCATGACCGTAAACTGCCGCCTTTACAAGAGAGGAGCCTACTACTGATTTACTAAGTAATATCGCATTCTCCTTAGTATCAGCGTGAAGTACCTGAACCTCAATCATTGCTGAAGCGCCTTCCCCATCGCCAGCCATCATCTTGGCTAACGTGGTATTTACATAGTTCAGTGCCTCCAAGAACTTCTGATAATTATCGTCCTTCTCTGTAATCTCTTTATTTCCCGCCATACCATTTGCCATCAATAGCAACGTATCATTGGTAGAGGTGTCTCCATCCACAGAAATCATATTAAATGTATCCTTTACATCGGTACTTAACGCTTCCTGAAGCAGTTCCTTTGATATAGCCACATCCGTTGTGACATATCCGAGCATGGTGCACATATTGGGATGAATCATTCCCGAACCTTTGCTCATACCACCTACCGTCACAGTCACGCCATCTATTTCAAAGGAGGCTGCCGCTTCCTTTGATATGGTATCTGTCGTCATAATAGATTTTGCTGCTGTAGTACCATCCTCAGAGGAATCTCCAAGTGTTGTAACCATCTTTGCCACCCCTGCCTCAATCTTATCCATTGGCAGTTGAAAACCGATGACTCCTGTTGATCCTATCAAAACAGACTCTGCTGGAATCGAAAGCAGCTTACTTACTGCCTGTGCCGTCTGGCTGCAGCAATTCATACCTGTCTGGCCAGTTCCTGCATTTGCAATTCCCGCGTTCACTACTACCGCCTGCGCAAAAGCAGATTCCTGTACGACTTTCTTATCCCATAGAACCGGAGCTGCCTTTACGACATTCGTGGTAAAAGTACCGGCAACCATACATGGCTTCTCGGAATAAATCATTGCCATGTCATTCCTATTTGTATACTTGATTCCTGCCGCACAGCCTGTTGCCTGAAAGCCCTTTGCTGCAGTAACTCCTCCATCTATTTTCTTCATGACCGTTGTCCTCCATTTATTATGTTTCATCTAATTGTTATACGCCACAATATTTTCTTCATTTAATACAAAGTCATAATAGTTCAAATCTTCTCTTTGCTTCCAGCCTATTCCCTTCCAAAAGGAATTACCGATATCATTTTGCGTAAAAGCAATCAGGGATACTTTATTAATCTTCTCCTCCTGTAGTGCTTTCATCGCCATTACCACCATTGTTTTACCGATGCCGCGCATCCGATATCCTTCTTCCACACATACATGATAAAAACAGCCTCGTCTTCCATCGTGTCCACAAAGTATTGCTCCGACAATATGATCATCCTCAATGGCAACAATACTAGTAGTCGGATTACGTCTCAAGAAAGTCTCCACACCCGCTCTGGAATCGTCGATGCTTCTGATTGCAAAGCCTTTAATAGTCATCCACAGTTGATACACACCATCGTAATCTTCAATCTTCATCGTACGTACTTTCATAAGACACCTCGTTTCTAAAACCATCTGTTTTATAGTAAAACAATTAATAAGGAAACACAAGCGATTCTTTCCGCTTGATGTATTGCATAATTATACTTCCATGTTGCATATTATGCAAGTATAATTTTTAAAATATGCATAAAATCAATTTTATAGTAATTAAAATGCATAATTTTTCACTTGCATATTCATAGGGAATGATGTATATTAAGTTCAGATATGCGAAAGGCGCATTCATATAATATAATTGGAGGTCATTTATAATGAAAGAAAAAGTAATTTTAGCCTATTCCGGCGGACTTGATACGACAGCCATTATCCCATGGTTGAAAGAAAATTTTGATTATGAAGTAATCTGTGTATGTGTAGATTGTGGACAGGAAAGCGAACTGAATGGTCTGGATGAAAGAGCCAGAATCTGTGGCGCTGAAAAGTTATATATAGAAGATGTCACGGATGAGTTTTGCGACGAGTATGTAGTACCTTGTGTACAGGGACATGCTGTATATGAGAATAAATATCTGCTTGGTACATCTATGGCAAGACCTGTGATTGCAAAACGTCTTGTAGAAATTGCACGTAAAGAAGGCGCTACTGCCATCTGCCACGGTGCTACCGGAAAAGGAAACGATCAGATTCGTTTTGAGCTTGCTATCAAGGCACTTGCTCCTGACATCAAGATTATCGCAGCATGGAGAAGTGATAAGTGGAAACTCGACTCCCGTGAATCCGAGATTGAATATTGCAAACAGCACGGTATTGACCTTCCTTTCTCAGCAGACAACAGCTACAGCCGTGACCGTAACATCTGGCACATCTCCCATGAGGGACTGGAATT
>CAYZUC010000035.1:0-27188 GCA_964481705.1 uncultured Lachnospiraceae bacterium | reverse complement strand
TGGCCCTGCCTGTCGAACCTGCGGCGAACATAAAACATCGAACGAGCAAAGTGGGCAGTCATAAAACTCACGATTCCAGTGCCTTCGCGAAAAGAGATGGACAGCCACTGCTCCAAAATTAGGACAGAGAATAAACGTTTTTATGTGTGAGAAGGGCGGACGTAGGACAGTGGAATTTATCCCTATAAATGAGGAGTGCCGCGAAACCTTGCGGCTCCGCGGCTATTATGAAAAAATTTATCTAATGTAATGAGAACATTACAATAAAACTTTTTGAATTGAATATATAGTAGCAATATTATATGAATAAATTATGAACAGCATATGAACATTAAGTAAAAACTTACAAAAAGAATGGAATAATTGCAAAGTTATAGGACAAAGTGCATAATAGTGAGTAAAAGATTGCCTCGAAAAATCTCGTTTGTTGAAAAAGCTTGCAAAAGATGATAGAATGTTGGGTGCGACAAATTTCTAGGTTTGTTTTGGAATGGAGAGAAGTATGGATAATTTTATGGATAAGTTAGTGGAAAAGATTAATGCACAAGGAGCTGCAAGAAATCAGGGACCATCCGGAATTAATGATATTCCTCGTGGATTCCGTCAGGAGAAGAATGGAGTCACAGAAGAAAAGCTTCGCGAAGAGTCTGCGAAATTGATAGAAGCTGTGGCATCACAGATGAATGATGCGAATGCAAAACAAGTAGAACTCATTACGGAATATAAACAGCAGACAGAAGAGACGTTGAGTGCCAAGACAGAGAGCGCCAAAGAATCACTTGCTGATCATATGCATAAGGAAAGTGTGAAATGCTATCGTAATACACAGGCTGTCATTGAAGAGAAGGCAACCGAACTTTCAACAGGCGTAAAGAACAGTGTTGGTAGTCTCAAGGGCTTATTAATTGCTATCCTGATCCTGTTAATTGTGAATCTTGGTGCAGTAGGCACAATGCTTGCTCACATGTTTAAACTGTTCTAATATGGGAAAACTAACATGGAAGCCGGGAAATATGCTATATCCGCTACCGGCTGTACTGGTGAGCTGTGCGGATGATAAAGGTAATCAGAATTTACTGACGATTGCGTGGACCGGTACGGTGTGTACCAATCCTCCAATGGTTTATATCTCTGTGCGCCCGGAGAGATACTCTTACGAGATGATTCGGGATACAGGTGAATTTGTGATTAATCTTACAACAGAGGAGCTTGCTTATGCGACCGATTACTGTGGAGTAAAGTCCGGCCGCGATGTAGATAAATTTAAAGAAACGGGACTGACACCAATTGCAGCAGATATTGTTAAGGCACCTATGGTACTTGAAAGCCCTGTCAATATTGAGTGTCGAGTAACTGAGATTAAGGAACTGGGAAGTCACAATATGTTTTTAGCGGAAGTAGTATCTGTTCACGTAGACGAAAAGTATTTGGACAAGAATCAGAAGTTTCACTTATCAGATTCCAGCCCAATTGTGTATTCGCATGGAGAGTACTACGGTCTTGGAGATAGGATAGGCAGCTTTGGATATAGTGTGAAAAAAAGGAAATAATCAAATGAAGAAAAGGTCTTTTCGTAGTAAACATAGAATGCTCCGCCGGTTATTTGTGACACTAGCCGGTGTTTTTGTGTTTATCTGCGTTCCCGCGATTGAGCCGGATCATATAGAAGGAAGCATGGTTTATGAGATTAAGGTTGACGGAGAAGCAGTAGGCCGGGTAGCTGATGAGTCCAGAGTACAGGATCTGGTTCGAGATGCCAGAAAGAAGCTGGCTTCCCAATCGGATGAGCTTATCTTTACGGAAGCACAGGTGGAGACAAGTGGAACGCCTCAGATGTTTGGTACCTTGGATAAAGAGAAGGACGTGGAACAGAGAATCTTGTCTGTTTTAAAGAAGAATATCTGTGAGACACAGAAGCGAGCCTATACGGTAAAGGTCAATGAGTATACCATTAATTTGCGTAATTCCTCTGAAGTTATTGCGTTGTTGAAGGCAGCTAAGGATAAATATGATACAAAACAGGAGTATTCCGTTTCTTTGAAGCTGGATCCCACACGTGAGTTAAATGTACTTACCTCCGACATCATGAGAAAAGAGGAGATCAAGAAGGAAAATGAGACTCCTACCTTTGTTTCGGCAGGCGTTGAAAAGAAGCTTTCAGATATTATGGAGAAAGCGGGCGAATCAGCCAATATCAGTCTGGGACTGCAGGAAATTGGTTTTGGGGATACCGTGGAGGTTGTGGAAGCCTATCTGCAGGAGGATGAAATCTCGCCCCTGGAGACAGCGATAGCAGAAATAACTAAGGATAAGGACAAAGAGCAGATTTACGAAGTAATACCTGGTGATACATTATCCGAGATAGCAGAGAAGAATGAGACTACGATGGAGAATCTCATTAAACTTAATCAGAACATTGAGAATGAAAATTCCACCATTCGGGTTGGTGATGAGATTATTGTAACAGTTCCCGAGCCGGAATTGTCGGTGGTACGTACGGAAGAAATGTACTACGAGGAGAATTACGACGCAGAGGTTCAGTATGTTGATAATGATGACTGGTACACGACAGATATGAAAACATTGCAGGAGCCTGTTTCTGGGTTTCATAAGATTGTTGCAGATGTGCTATTCCGTAATGAATCTGAGATCAGCAGGGATATTATTCAGGAAGAAATTGTGATGGATGCTGTTCCTAAGATTGTGGAAAGAGGAACCAAGGTCCCGCCAACCTATATCAAGCCGATTTCGGGTGGCAGACTGTCCTCGGGATTTGGACGACGTTCCGCACCTACCAGAGGGGCATCGACTTATCATCGAGGGATAGATTGGGCGACTCCGGTTGGAACAGCAGTAATGGCATCCTCCTCAGGAACGATAAGCCGTGCAGGATGGGGAAGTGGATATGGCTATGTGGTTTATATCAATCATGCCGATGGCAGACAGACACGTTATGGACATCTGAGTAAAGTTCTGGTAAAATCGGGTCAGACTGTGAAGCAGGGAGACAAGATCGCATTGAGCGGTAACACGGGAAGAAGCACAGGACCGCATCTCCATTTTGAGATATTGATTGGTGGAAGTCAGGTCAACCCGCTCAAGTATCTGAACTAATTTATTTACAAATCGAGTTTCTGTGCTATAATGATGCTATGTGCGAAAAAACCGTTTCGGTTTATGAGGTGTAATGAATGGATCAATATGTGATTAAAGGGGGTAATCCGCTCGTAGGGGAAGTCGAGATAGGCGGTGCGAAAAATGCAGCGCTTGCTATTCTGGCAGCTTCCATTATGACGGATGAGACCGTTACAATAGAGAATCTTCCGGATGTTAATGATATTAATGTCATGCTTCAGGCAATGGAAGGAATAGGCGTGATGATTGAGCGTGTGGACAGACACACGGTTAAGGTGAATGGTTCCATGGTTCAAAATCTCAGCATTGAGTACGATTTTATGAAGAAGATTCGAGCTTCTTATTATTTGCTTGGAGCACTTCTTGGAAAATATAAGAGAGCAGAGGTTGTATTACCCGGTGGATGCAATATCGGAAGTCGACCAATTGATCAGCATATCAAGGGCTTTCGAGCTCTGGGAGCAGAGGTTCGAATCGAGCATGGCTTGATTCTGACACAGGCAGACAGATTATTGGGAAGCCATATTTATCTGGATGTTGTAACGGTTGGTGCTACGATCAATGTTATGATGGCAGCATCTATGGCAGAGGGCACCACGATTATTGAGAACGCTGCAAAGGAACCACATGTTGTTGATGTGGCCAACTTCCTGAACAGTATGGGAGCGAATATCAAGGGAGCAGGTACTGACGTTATCCGTATCAAAGGCGTTGAGAAGCTCCATAAGTCGGAGTATTCCGTTATTCCGGATCAGATAGAAGCTGGTACATTTATGTTTGCTGCAGCAATTACCAAGGGTGATGTTACCGTAAAAAATGTAATACCAAAGCATTTGGAGTCCATCAGTGCAAAGCTGCTTGAGATTGGTTGTGAAGTCGAAGAATTTGATGATGCTGTTCGAGTCGTATCATCCAAATCATTGCGACATACACACGTTAAGACCCTTCCTTACCCAGGATTTCCTACTGACATGCAGCCACAGATCGGTGTTACACTTGCTCTGTCAGAGGGCACCAGTATTGTCACTGAGAGTATCTTCGAGAATCGATTCAAATATGTGGACGAGCTTTCACGAATGGGAGCTACGATTAAGGTAGAAGGAAATACCGCGATTATTGATGGTGTTACCGGATATACAGGAGCCCGTGTCAGCGCTCCGGATTTACGTGCCGGCGCAGCTTTGGTGATTGCAGGATTGGCCGCAGAGGGAATTACTGTTGTTGATGATATTTATTTCATAGAGAGAGGATATGAAGACTTTGATAAAAAGCTTCAGAGCCTTGGTGCGATGATGGAAAGAGTATCCACGGAAAAAGAGATACAGAAGTTTAAACTGAAAATCGGATGATTTCAATACAACAAAAAACACGCTTGAGAGCGTGTTTTCTTTTTTTAGATATATCAATATCTATAATATAGCTTCGATATAGAGACCGTGTTCATGGGATAAATCAATATAGTGGTTACCACAGTGAACCATAGGATGAGACAGGTCAAGCTTGTTAATCAGAACAATGTCCCCCTCCAGCCCGTTGCTAAGACGTACACGGTTATTCAGATAGGTATTGACGATGTATTCCAGGAAAGTCAGGATGTACTCGGAATCATATTTCTGTAATCCTTCGCTCTCAAAAATACTGATGACCTGGAATGGACAAAGCGGTCCGCGGTAAACTCTGGCACAAGTCATAGCATCATACACATCAGCGATAGCGACGATCTTAGCAAAGCTGTCAATACGCTCTGCGGTAAGCCCAAGAGGATAACCGCTTCCGTCACATCGTTCATGATGCATCAATGCGGAGTTCTTGACGTGATCGTTTATATCATAAATCTTTAATATGTTATAACCCTCCAAGGTATGTGTTTTAACTACTCGGAATTCTTCGTTGGTCAGCTTATCCGGCTTGGCGATAATCTCCTCCGGAATCTTGATCTTGCCAACATCGTGAAGAAGTCCACAAAGAGTAAGCAATTCTACCTCGGTATCCGTCATATCCAGCCAGTTGCCAAATACGTGACAGATAAGGGATACATTGAGAGAATGCGCATATGTAGGATCGTCATACATACGCATATTATGGAGCATATCAAAAATGTGAATACCGGATGGATTGTTATCTAACAATCGATTTGCCTGCATGAGCAGCGCTCCGGTATCAAGAGGTGAACGCCTCTCTATGATATCATTTACAGAGGATTTTAGATTCTTTACAGACTCTGTAAAGTTATTCTTGAATTCTAAAAACTCAGGACTTCTCTTAATTTTCTCCGAATAACTAATATCCTCTTTCGCAAGCGAATCAGAGGCCATTTCGGCGGATTCATCTCTAATCCGCACACTTAAGATGGAGTAAAACTCCAGCTTTGTTATCGTCTTGTCGGTCAGTTCCAAATCTTTTGGAAGGATTAACTGGTTGTTATAAGTAAAAACATCCTCAGCAGTAATCATCCCCGGAACGAGATCCTGAGTCAGTATTCTGGGCATAGGAAAACTCCTTTCGCAACACGATACCTTGTGAAAAAATAGGTACCCACATCATTAGTATAAGAATTTGCGACGTTAATGTCAATCAATTTTGAAGTGCCTGACTTATGAAAGAAATTTTGACAAATAGCAGACAAATGTCTTATAATATGATTAATCGTTCGACTAAAATAACGACATTCCCCCACAATGTCAATTCTTAATGAAGGGTTCAATGATTTTGCGCGTTTTATGGAAAGTGGAGGATGAGTATGAACAGGACAACAGGCAGAGTTTACTCCGTTATCATGAAATATAGAGACTTTCGCATTTCTATCGTCGACAGACAATCTAGGATTGCTCTTACAGCAAGTGTTTTTATGCTGGGAGTATCGATTTTCTATGTTCTTAAGGATATTGTATTCGGTTTCTCAAATCCAGTCCGACAGCTACATACCTTTATTACAGACGGAATCAGTGGTGTCGTATCACTTACTGTGATTATCGTGTGTCTATTTTGTCGCAGAGATTGCAGAAAAAACTGGTTCCCGTTAGAGGCGGTAACCTATCTGATTACAGCTTTGCTGCCTTACTGGGGCCTTATGACGATGAATTTCTCAGTTGCAGAGGGACGTTCCATGAACTTTATGGTTTGGTTATTTGGATTGCTGGTAGCCAGTGGAGGCTTCTATACGGTTCCCTACTTTACAATCCTTAATCTGACCTGTATTCTTACGATTACCGGTTTTTCCATGTACTATTATCATTACAGCTTTGGAGATAATATCTGGGGTAATCTTGTAGTGCTTGGTATCATCAGTGTGCTGGTATCTATTTCTCGTTTTGACGATGGATATAAAAAGTTCCTGAAGGAGCAGGCTCTCGAGGTCGCTGTTAAAAAGGCTGACCAGGCAAATGCTGCAAAGGGTGCCTTTCTTGCGCGCATGTCACATGAGATTCGAACACCGATTAATACAGTACTTGGAATGGATGAGCTGATTCTGCGTGAAGCTCAGGATACGAATATTCGAACCTATGCGAGTGATATCAAGGCTTCCGGTAATATGCTGCTCTCCCTGATTAATGATATTCTCGATTTTTCCAAGATTGAGGCCGGAAAGATGGAGATTATTCCATGCTCATACCAGCTGGCATCTACCTTACATGACTTGATCAATTCTATTTATATGAGAATTCGTGATAAGGGTTTGGAATTTGATGTATCCATCAATGAACATACCCCTATGTGCTTATATGGTGATGAGGTTCGTGTGCGCCAGATATTGCTGAATCTGTTGAGCAATGCAGAGAAGTATACGAAGACAGGCTCTGTAGCTCTCGAGGTCAATTTCTGTGATCTGACAGAGAATCAAGTGGAACTGATTATTGCAGTTCGAGATACTGGAATAGGTATTAAACAAGAGGATCTCGAAAAGCTGACTGCAGAATTTGAACGAATTGAAGAGGACAAAAATAGAAGTATCGAGGGTACAGGACTCGGTATGAGTATTGTGGTAAAGCTTCTGGATTTAATGGGAGGAAGACTTGAGGTTCAGAGCAAGTATGGAGAAGGCTCCTGTTTTACCGTACATATTCCCCAAATCAAGGAAAATAATATCGAAATCGGAAGGTTTGGCTCCTCCTATCGCAGAACAGAAACGATTAATCAGAAGTACCAGACGACCTTTACGGCGCCTGATGCCCGTATTTTGATTGTAGATGACAATA
Organism: uncultured Lachnospiraceae bacterium; assembly: GCA_964481705.1. GTDB lineage: Bacteria > Bacillota > Clostridia > Lachnospirales > Lachnospiraceae > CAYZUC01. The sequence goes on along the minus strand of CAYZUC010000035.1, from coordinate 19,857 downwards.
GAACAAACCGTGTTTTGGCAAAAGCCCTGCTGAAAAATACCGAAATGCAGGTAGACCTCGCCGAAAGCGGAGCTATGTTCTTAGACATGATTACAAAGACAAAATATGATATTATCTTCCTGGATCATCTGATGCCCGAAATGGATGGAATGGAAGCCCTGGCAAAAATGAAACAGATGAAGCATTGCTGCGAAAAAGCAGTTGTCATTGCGCTGACTGCAAATGCCGTTGCAGGCGCAAGGGAATTCTATCTGGAAGCAGGATTTGACGATTTTCTTTCCAAGCCAATCAACTCCAGGAAATATGAGAGCCTGATTCAGCATTATCTGCCCCAGGAAATGGTAAAACTTAATACTTGACGAATATGACTTTTCATAGTATCCTACACCTAGATATGAAAATTCCATATTGTGCGCCTTGAAGAAGGCATTCTCTTATTCAGAGTGGTGGAGGTACAGAGGACCTGTGAAGCCACGGCAACCCCGGTGATGCGGAAGGTGCCAACCTGAGCGAATGATCGAACAATAAGAGGATTTGATTATCAAAATTGTCGAATCCGCTTTTAGCGGATTTTTTTAATCTAAGGAGGAAGAAAGATGGAAAAAAGATTATTTACTTCAGAATCTGTTACCGAAGGCCATCCTGACAAAATCTGTGATAACATTTCAGATGCGGTTTTGGATGCGTTGATGGAACAGGATCCCAACAGCCGTGTAGCATGTGAGACAGCCATTACCACCGGTCTGGTCCTGGTTATGGGTGAGGTTACTACGACAGGATATGTTGATATCCAGAAGGTAGTACGTGATACAATTCGTGAGATCGGATACGATGCTTCCGAAAAGGGTTTTGATGCAAATACCTGCGGTGTTATCGTAGCTCTTGATGAGCAGTCAGCTGATATCGCTATGGGCGTTAACGAGGCACTTGAGAAAAAAGAGCATACCATGTCTGATTCTGATATCGAAGCAATCGGTGCAGGAGATCAAGGTATGATGTTTGGCTATGCGACCAACGAGACAGAAGAGTATATGCCTTATCCTATTGCACTGGCTCATAAGCTGACCAAGAAGCTGACAGAGGTTCGTAAGAATGGCACATTGCCTTATCTCCGTCCCGATGGCAAATCTCAGGTAACCGTAGAATACGACGAGAATGGCAAGCCAATTCATATCAATGCAGTTGTAATTTCCTCTCAGCATGCAGCAGAGATTACACAGGAACAGATTCATAAGGATGTTCGTAAGTATGTTATTGATACGGTGGTTCCTCAGGATCTCGTTGATGAGAACACAAAATACTTCATCAATCCTACCGGCCGTTTTGTTATCGGTGGACCAAATGGAGATTCCGGACTTACCGGACGTAAGATTATCGTAGATACCTACGGCGGATACGCTCGTCATGGTGGCGGAGCTTTCTCTGGAAAGGATTGCACCAAGGTTGACCGTTCTGCAGCGTATGCAGCTCGCTATGTGGCAAAGAATGTAGTAGCAGCTGGTCTTGCAGATCGTTGTGAGGTTCAGTTGTCTTATGCAATCGGTGTTGCACAGCCTACTTCTGTTATGGTAGACACCAATGGAACAGGAAAAGTAAGCGACAATCGTCTTGTTGAGATTATTCGTGAGAACTTTGACCTTCGTCCGGCAGGAATCATCAAGATGCTGGATTTGAGAAGACCGATTTACAAACAGACGGCTGCTTATGGACATTTTGGACGTAATGATTTAAACTTACCTTGGGAGAAGCTTGACAAGGTAGATGATTTAAAAAAATATCTTTAATCTGTTAAAGTGAGAGAATGGCCTCCCGAATTTGCTTCGGGAGGCTTTTTTAGGAGGAGTGTATGAAAATCGGATTGATTCAGAACGATTCACCATATAATATTCAGGAGTTTCTGTTTCGTGAGATGAAAGTGGTTCTCGAGCAGGAGCATCATCATGTTGAGATTATCCCCTTGGTGTATCGTATCGAGAACGATCGTACAATCGATATTCTGATGGACACCGTGGAAAAGGGTAATTATGATTTGCTTTTAACCATGGATCTGACGGGCTTTGAACGTCGCCTGATGGAGGATGAGTGCTTTTACAATCGCGTTTTCTGTCCGATGATTCATCTGATTACCAAGGATGCGTGGTATTTCTCTCATTTTTTAAATCAACGATTGAATTTCAGTATGTTTTTTTACATAGAAAATGATTATAACCGCAGATATATTGCAGATACCTTTCGCCATTTCCCTAATATTGAGACACTTCCGTCCTGTGGCTTTTATCGGGAGAGCCGTAAATGGGAGGAGCGTGCTATTGATGTTTATTTCCCAGTTACCTATGAAAGACCGGAAGATATTTATGTGCAGATAGAGGAGAAAGCGCCGGTATTCCAGAACCTGATTCAGCGTTTTATCCGAGACGTAATGGAGGGAACGCCACGTTCCTTTTATGATAGCATCTGCGATTACCTCAAACAGATTTCCTTTGAATGCACCACCGATGAAATGGTCGATATGATGACAGAGCTATCGATTGTCACAAAATATCTGAAAATGTATTTTGCTGATTTATGCGTAAGAACCCTATTGGATGCAGGGATTTGTGTTACCGTAAGCGGAAAAGGATGGGATACGTACAAGGGTACAGAAGGCAGAATGCCGCAGATACTTGGAGAAAACGGACTGCCCTATGAAGAAATGCTTAAGATTATGGGGAATTCCAAGGTGGTACTTCATAATCAATCCCATAAATCCACAGACCTTTCGGAAGGTGTTATTAATGCACGTTTACAGGGGGCGATAGTCTTTTCGGATCGTGTCTGTGAGGATGCATGCATCAAAAAAGGAGTCATCACCTATGACATTCATCATATGGAAGAACTCCCAATACTAGTGAAACAGGCATTGCAATCACCACAACCGCCGCAGGACTTTGAAATCGAGGATTACAGCTTAAGACCCATAATCGAAAACATGGTTTCAAACTGTTTCTCATAAGAAAAAAGCTCACAGGCCTTTGCGTGTCCACGTCGGGCGATTTCGGCGCGTTCCTCTTCGTGACTGAGGTAGTAACGGCATTTTTCAACCAGATCGTCGGTGCTTTCATAACAGACCACCTCTTTTCCGGGTTCAAAATGCTCGACCAGCTCCGGTTGATAATTACTCATCAGAAAGCCCCCGGAACCTAGAATATCAATACAGCGCAGAGGAATCCCGGATTCGATACTCTTTAGGGTGATGTTAAGGTTAATACGACTCAACCGGAACGCTTTTGGCATCTCAGTGGAATAATAGACCGTCCCACGATAGTCCACAAGGTCAAGCTCCGGCGGGCAATTAGAAGAATAAAGGGTCAAATCAAATTCTTTCGACAGACGGGACAGGATTTCCATACGCTCGAAATGAGTGATATTCGTACATAGGGCGTATTGGTATTGTTGTCTGGAAAATAGATTATTAACGCTTCCACTGTTCACGACAATTTTGGAATTCATTCGATTAATCCGGGTTTGTGGAAGCATATCATAAATAAAATTATATCCGTATACACGTTGCTGAGCGTGACATATTCCGGTAAGGTATCCTTTGTCGTAATCCGGCAGGTATTGTAGGAGTGTGTCTATGTCAGACTCATATATTTTTCCAATGAAGGTAATGTCAGAGCAAAAACGTTCCCGATCCTCATCGGAGATGATAAGGGAGTCCATTTTTTCAACATCCATGCCAAGCGGCAGGTGAAATACACGGTCAAAGCCTTGAGACCATAAGCGCTGACACTCGTTACGGTCAAAGAAGAAGGCGTAATTTTGCGGATATCGTAAGGCATCCAGACGAGTAAAATTAATCGGACTGTCATAGGTCCACGAAAGATAACGGACATTTAGACTATGACAGATATCTGCCAAGAATGGAAGAAAATTGAGTGAAAAGACAAAGTCAAAATTTCCACTTTTAATAATAGGAGGAAGCTTGCGCTCGCAGAAGTCATCATGCTCAGAGGTTCTAAAGTTATAGGAAATAATATCGTAATCAATGTGATTACGATCGAAATAATGAGCAATATCCTTTTGCATATAGGCATTCCATTGAAAGAATAATAATTTCATTTGTTATTCGCTCCTAAGATAAAAGATTATCTTCAATATCAATAGAAAAATTATAACAAACTTGCTATAATGATGCAAACACAATAAAACACTTCGGAATGGAGTTTACTATGGCTTTTACCCATCTTCACGTCCATACAGAGTATAGTCTGCTGGATGGTTCAAACAAAATAAAGGAATACGTAGCACGTGTAAAGGAATTGGGAATGGACAGTGCAGCGATTACCGACCATGGAGTCATGCACGGCGTAATAGATTTCTATAAGGAAGCGAAAGCGGCAGGTATCAACCCGATTATCGGCTGTGAGGTATATGTAGCTCCCAATTCCCGTTTTGATAAAGAATTGACTGGTGGTGAGGACCGTTATTATCACCTGGTTTTATTAGCCGAAAATAATCAGGGCTACAGCAATCTGATGAAGATTGTTTCCAAAGGATTTACAGAGGGGTATTACTACAAGCCCCGTGTCGATATGGAAGTACTGAATCGTTATCACGAGGGAATTATTGCACTTTCTGCCTGTCTGGCAGGTGAAGTACAAAGAGACATCAGCAGAGGAATGCTTGCAGAAGCAAAGGAGGCCGCCCTAAAGTATGAGGCTTGTTTTGGCAAGGGAAATTACTTTTTAGAATTACAGGATCATGGGATTCCGGAGCAGAAGACGGTAAATGCGGCATTATTGCATATGAGTCAGGAGCTTTCCATTCCTCTTGTAGCGACTAACGATGTTCACTATACCAATGCCGAGGATGCGCAGTCGCATGATGTTCTATTGTGTATTCAGACCGGTAAGCATGTGAATGATGAGGACCGCATGCGCTATGAGGGTGGACAGTACTTTGTTAAGTCAGAAGAAGAGATGAAGTCTCTTTTTCCTTATGCGAAAGAGGCTTTGGAGAATACGCATAGGATTGCAGAACGCTGCAACGTCGAGATAGAATTTGGTGTGACCAAGCTTCCAAAATTTGATGTACCGGAGGGGCTTACTTCATGGGATTATCTCAATAAGCTGTGTGACGAAGGTTTGGCGAAGCGGTATCCGGGGGATGATGGGACTTTAAAGAAGCGTCTGGATTACGAATTGGGTGTCATTCAGCATATGGGGTATGTCGATTATTTTCTGATAGTATGGGACTTCATAAATTATGCCAAATCAGAAGGAATTCCAGTTGGACCGGGACGTGGATCGGCAGCAGGCAGCATTGTATCGTATTGCTTGGAGATTACCAATATTGATCCAATGCGTTACAATCTTCTTTTTGAACGTTTCCTGAATCCCGAACGTGTCTCTATGCCTGATATTGATATTGACTTCTGCTTTGAACGCAGGCAGGAGGTTATCGAGTATGTGGTACGTAAGTATGGTAAAGACCGCGTGGTTCAGATTGTTACCTTTGGAACGATGGCAGCAAAGGGTGTTATCCGAGATGTCGCAAGGGTTATGGATCTTCCTTATTCCATGGCGGATCAGCTGGCTAAGATGGTTCCGAATGAACTGAATATCACACTTCAGCGTGCACTCGATATTAATCCGGATATGCGTAATCTTTATGAGACCGACCCTCAGATACATGATTTGCTTGATATGTGCAAACGTCTTGAGGGACTGCCCAGAAATACTTCCATGCATGCGGCGGGGGTTGTCATCTGTCAGAAAGACGCGGATGAATATGTTCCACTGTCGAGAGGTTCTGACGGCACGATCACTACACAGTTCACTATGACAACACTGGAAGAGCTGGGATTGCTGAAGATGGATTTCCTGGGACTTCGTACGCTGACTGTTATTGCAAATGCAGTGAGACTCATAGAAAAAGATTTTGGTATTGCCATTGATATAGACCATATTGATTATGATGATAAAGAAGTACTTGCTTCCATTGGAACAGGAAGAACAGAAGGTGTATTCCAGTTGGAAAGTGGTGGCATGAAGGGGTTTATGAAGGAACTGAAGCCACAAACATTGGAGGATGTTATTGCAGGTATTTCACTTTACCGGCCGGGACCGATGGAATTTATCCCACAATATATCAAGGGAAAAAATAGTGGTGAGGCAGTCGTCTATGAATGTCCGGAGCTGGAGCCGATTCTGGCACCGACCTATGGCTGTATCGTGTATCAGGAACAGGTAATGCAGATTGTACGGGAACTGGCGGGATATACTATGGGACAGGCTGATAATATCCGTCGTGCCATGAGTAAGAAAAAGCAATATGTCATAGATGCAGAACGTCAGAACTTTGTATATGGAAATGAAGAAGAGAAAATTAAAGGTTGTGTCAAAAATGGAATCAGTGAAGCAGCTGCCAATAAGATTTACGATTCCATGGTCGATTTTGCAAAGTACGCCTTTAACAAGTCACATGCTGCATGCTATGCGGTAGTGGCTTATCAGACAGCCTTTTTAAAATACTACTATCCGATCGAATTCATGGCGGCACTGATGACCTCTGTCATCGATAATCCACCGAAGGTATCAGAGTATATTTTGACCTGCCGCAATATGAAAATTCCGATTTTACCACCGGATATTAATGAAGGAGAATATGGATTTTCGGTATCTGATAAGAATATCCGCTATGGATTGTCCGCGATCAAGGGAATCGGAAGACCAGTGATTGACTCCATTGTGGAAGAAAGAAGAATCCGCGGACCGTTTACCAGCCTGATGGATCTGATAACAAGACTGACCGGAAAAGAAGTCAACAAACGTACTATAGAGAGCTTTATCAAGGCGGGAGCACTCGATAATCTTGGAGGGACGAGACGCCAGTTCATGAGTGTTTATTCCCAGATGATTGATTCCATAGCGCAGGATAAGAAGAATAATATGGCAGGTCAAATGACATTATTTGATATTGCAGACGAGTCTGAGAAAGATAATTATGAGATCAAGCTGCCAAATGTCGGTGAGTACCCTAAGGAAATGATGCTGAACTTTGAAAAAGAGGTCCTTGGAATTTACGTCAGTGGACATCCGCTTCAAGAGTATGAAAAGCTATGGAGAAAGCATATTACTGCCATGACCACAGACTTTATCTGGGACGAAGAGGCAAAGTGGATTAAAGCTCCGGATGGTGGCAAGGTTATGATAGGCGGTATGATCAGCACGAAGACAATCAAACACACCAAGACGGATCAGATTATGGCGTTCCTGACGGTGGAGGATTTGGTCGGAACCGTCGAAGTCATTGTATGGCCGAGGGACTATGAGCGCAATCAGAGATATCTGGTTGAGGACAGCAAGGTGTTTATCTATGGTAGAGTGTCTGTAGAGGAAGAGAAGGATGGAAAGCTTGTCTGTGAGAAGATTATTCCATTTGAGGAAATGCCAAAGCAGCTTTGGATACAATTTGCTACGAAGGATGAATATATGGAAAAAGAAAACAGTCTTATGGGACTCTTACACGATTCGGATGGACATGACACGGTTGTCATATATATTCGAGATACGAAAGCAAAAAAGGAGCTGCCTCGTAATCTCAACGTCAGTGCGGATACCGAACTGCTCCGGAAATTGGGCGCTGTGTTTGGTGAGGCAAATATAAAAGTTGTATAATTGTGTTGAAAACACGATAGAATTGGGTTAGAATATAGAAGTTAAATTATCGAAGTCCGTAGATGGAAGGGATAAAACATGCCAAAAGAAATAAAAACAATCGGAGTTCTTACCAGTGGAGGAGATGCACCCGGAATGAATGCTGCGATTCGCGCAGTAGTTCGTAAGGCCATCGCCAATGGTATGAATGTTAAAGGAATTAAGAAGGGCTATCAAGGTCTTTTACAGGAAGAAATATGTGATATGTCACCACGCGATGTTTCCGATACCATTCAGCGAGGAGGCACAATTCTTCGTACGGCACGTTGCGAAGAGTTTAAGACAGAAGAAGGACAGAAGAAAGCCGCTGAAATCTGCAAGAAGCATGGGATAGAAGGACTTGTGGTAATTGGCGGAGACGGTTCCTATCGCGGAGCTCAGAAGCTAGCCGCCCATGGCATTAATACAATAGGTATTCCGGGAACTATCGATCTGGATATCGCTTGTACAGAATACACCATCGGATTTGATACTGCTGTTAACACAGCAATGCAGGCGATTGATAAAGTTAGAGATACCTCTTCTTCTCATGAGAGATGTTCCATCATTGAAGTAATGGGAAGAAATGCGGGATATATTGCTTTATGGTGTGGTGTAGCTAATGGTGCAGAGGACATTTTGTTACCGGAAAAGTATACCTACAATGAGCAGGAAATCATCAACAATATCATTGCAAACCGTAAAAAAGGAAAAACACATCATATCATCATCAATGCAGAAGGTATAGGACATTCGACATCCATGGCCAGAAGGATTGAGGCAGCAACCGGTATGGAGACAAGAGCGACGATTCTTGGCTACATGCAGCGTGGAGGCAGCCCAACCTGTAAAGACCGTTTCTATGCATCTATGATGGGTGCCTATGCAGCTGACCTTCTTGCAGAGGGAAAATCAGACAGAGTCGTAGGATATCAGCATGGCGAATTTGTAGATTTTGATATTGATGATGCATTGGCTATGCAAAAAGAGATTTCGGAATATCAGTATCAGGTAAGCAGACTGCTTTCTATTTAATAACATATGATATAATAAGGCTGTCCAGCGGAAGATGGGCAGTCTTTTTTAAAAGAGAATGGAGAGAAAGATGATAACCAGCTCAGGTAATCCACAGGTTAAGAATGTTATACTGTTAAATACGAAAGGAAAAGTGCGGCGGGAACAGGATTTGTTTGTGGTCGAAGGAGTCAAGATGTTCTTGGAGGCTCCGGTTAAAGCTATCGAGAAAATCTATGTATCCGAGAGCTTTTTTCGAAAGACAGAGCATCGCTCAAAAATAGAAAAGCTGTCATATGAAATAGTAACGGATGATATTTTTGCAAAAATGTCGGACACTAAGACACCGCAGGGTATCCTGACGGTGATGAAGCAATTCCACTATTCGGAGGAAGAACTGCTGAACAAGGAGAAACCCATGTTTCTTATGCTGGAAGGGATTCAGGACCCGGGAAACCTTGGAACCATGATTCGAACGGGGGAAGGTGCCGGAATCACAGCAGTATTTATGGATAAGAAAACAGTTGATATTTATAACCCGAAGGTTATACGAAGCACCATGGGCTCCATCTACCGCGTGCCGTTTGTCATGGTTGATAACCTTGAAGAATCTATTCGCAGGATGCAGAAAGCAGGAATCCATATATTGGCAGCACATCTGGAAGGTAAAAAATCCTTTCTGGACGCAGACTATTCCGGAGGATGTGCGTTTCTGATTGGAAATGAAGGAAATGGACTAAGTGAGGAGACGGCCAAGATGGCGGATGAATATATACGCATACCGATGAAGGGCAGAGTAGAATCGCTTAATGCAGCAGTTGCGGCATCTTTGCTTATGTATGCAGCCGGGATGAAGAGATCGGAGTAACACAATTATCATATAACGGAGGAAAGACAAATGAAGATTGGATTTATTGGATTGGGAAATATGGCAAGTGCCATGATGGGCGGTATTATCAAGAACAGGATTGTTGGGGCAGATGAGATTTTTGGATCCGATGCCTTTGCACCAGCGATGGAAAAGGCAGAGAAGAATCTGGGGATTCATACCAGGAAGACGAATGGTGAGGTGATTGCAGTAGCAGATGTAATTGTATTATCTGTAAAACCGCAATTTTATCCCGCTGTCATTGCAGAGATTCGTGATGCGGTGTCTGCAGACAAGCTGGTGGTGACGATTGCTCCCGGAAAGACGTTGGAATGGCTTACCGGACAATTTGGAAAGCAGGTAAAGCTGGTTCGCTGTATGCCAAATACACCCGCACTTGTTGGAGAAGGCTGCACTGGAGTATGCAAAAATGATCTCGTAAGCGAAGAGGAAATGAAGCAGATTCTTACGATATTGAACAGCTTTGGAAAAGCTCATATTGTACCGGAAAGACTTATGGATGCAGTAGTATCTGTAAGCGGCAGTTCACCGGCATTTGTATTTATGATGATTGAAGCAATGGCGGATGCTGCTGTTGCCGATGGAATGCCAAGAGCAGATGCCTATCAATTTGCAGCGCAGGCAGTCTATGGAAGTGCAAAAATGGTACTGGAGACAGGGAAACATCCTGCAGAATTAAAGGATATGGTATGTTCTCCGGCAGGAACAACTATTGATGCTGTCCGTGTGCTGGAGCAGAAGGGATTTCGTGCCTCTATTATGGAAGCCATGAAGGTGTGCACGGAGAAATCAAAAAGTCTGTAGTAATTGTCGAAATAGTGCAAAACTTGACAAAATTCACCCTCTTTGATAAAATGGCAAGACGAGTAACATTTTTGTAACAATTGTTATGGTAACGTAATAAAAATATAAAAATGGATTTGTCTTGGAGGGTACAACATGTTTTCTAACAAAAAGAAAACCTGTGCGATGATGGTTTCTGTCATTGCAGTCCTTTTCCTCTTTTCATTCCTAAATGTCAAGAGTGTTTATGCAAAGGAAACAGGTTCCATGGATGAGATCCGTGCCGGAGCGGAGAAGGCTCTGAGCGGTGAGAATTCCGATGGTGAGATTAAGGCCGGAGCGGCTGAGATTATGGACAGTAAGACGTGTGAACGAATTACAGGCGAGAAAGTATCTGCGAATGATGAAGGTCATAAGATACCTGAGTTACCGGAAGCACTTGTTATGGCAAATGTAAGTGATGCCATGAATATCCGTGCAGAAGCAGATGAAGAAGCGGAACTGGTCGGAAAGTTCTACAAGGATTGTGCAGGAGAGATTCTGGAACAGAAGGATGGCTGGACAAAGCTGAAAAGCGGTGCACTGGTCGGCTGGGCTAAGGATGATTATCTGCTGTTTGGTGATGAGGCCAGAGAATTGGCAGTCGATGTCGGCGAGGTAAGAGCCACTGTGAAGGCTGATACACTGCGTATCCGTAAGGAAGCAGATGAGAATTCTGAGATCTTTGGTCTGTTAGCTGAGGGCGAGAGCATTGAAGCTGTAGATGAGAGCGGAGACTGGATCAAGGTACAGTATGAGGATGAGACAGTAGGTTATGTGGCAGGCGAGTATGTCGATGTAGCTTATCAACTCAATACCGGTGAAACAGTCGAGGAGATTGAGGCAAGAGCTGAGGCTGAGAAAAAGGCTGAAGAGAAGAAAGCGGAAGAGAGAAAGAAGATCGAGGCCTCCAGGACAACGGAGACTAAGACAACCAATACAGGTGCGGTGGCAGCAGGAGTTGATGATGTGACACTTCTGGCCGCATTGATTCAGTCAGAGAGTGGCTGGGAATGCTACGAAGGACAGCTGGCAGTTGGGGCTGTTGTTGTAAATCGTGCCAAGGGAAGATACGGCAGTATCTTTAATGCTGTTTATGCACCTGGACAATTTGGTCCTGCAGCAAGTGGCAAGGTAGCCATGGTTGCGGCGGCTGGTCCGAATCCGGTAGCAATAAAAGCAGCACAGGAAGCAATCAGTGGTGTCAGCAACGTCGGAGGAGCTACACACTTCCGTAATATTCGTTCTGGATATTCCGGAATTGTGATTGGAAATCATGTATTCTGGTAAGAAGCTTGAGAATATTTATTGTATATTCGAAGGAATTATAGTATGATGATATGAGGATTTATCGAGAGGAGGATAAGAATTATGGAGACGATTTTTGGCATTGGTCCTGCAATTTTTTGGTTAATGTTGCTGGTAGTGCTTTTAGTCATTGAAATTCTCACTCTGGGACTTACAACGGTCTGGTTTGCAGGTGGATCTCTCATCGCATTTATTGCAGCTCTTTGTGGTGCACCGATTCCCGTTCAGGCGGGTTTGTTCCTGGTAGTATCTTTTGTTTTACTTTTCCTTACCAGACCCATTGCGGTCAAGTATTTTAACAAGGACAGAGTCAGAACAAACGTTGAGAACATGATAGGGAAACAAGCAATCGTAATCAGCGAAGTCGATAATCTTCAAGGCGTTGGACAGGTGACTGTGGCAGGAGTAGAATGGTCTGCACGTGCTGAGCAGGAGAAGAACATCTATCATGCAGGTGATGTCGTAACGGTCACAGCAGTAACAGGTAACAAACTAATAGTTACAAAAAACGAGGAGGAAGTAAAATCATGACAGGATTAATAGTTTTAGTAGTATTTTTTATCATCGTTTTAGCAGTACTAGCATCATGTGTAAAGATTGTACCTCAGGCACAGGCGTGTGTTGTCGAAAGACTTGGTGGATATCAGGATACCTGGTCCGTTGGTCTTCACTTAAAGGTACCTTTTATTGATAGAATCGCAAGAAGAGTTGTTTTAAAAGAGCAGGTAGTTGATTTTGCTCCTCAGCCGGTTATCACGAAGGATAATGTTACCATGAGAATCGATACAGTAGTATTCTTTCAGATAACAGATCCGAAGCTTTACGCTTACGGCGTAGAGAATCCAATCATGGCAATCGAGAACTTGACAGCTACCACATTGAGAAATATCATCGGTGACCTGGAACTTGACCAGACACTGACATCCAGAGAGACGATTAACACCAGAATGAGAGCTTCCCTTGATATCGCAACCGATCCATGGGGAATTAAAATCAATCGTGTGGAATTAAAGAATATCATCCCTCCAGCAGCCATTCAGGATGCTATGGAGAAACAGATGAAGGCAGAGCGTGAACGTCGTGAAGCAATTCTTCGTGCAGAAGGTGAGAAGAAATCAACCATCCTTGTTGCAGAAGGTAAGAAAGAATCCGCTATCCTTGATGCAGAGGCTGAGAAGCAGGCAGCTATCCTTCGTGCAGAAGCGCAGAAGGAAAAGATGATTCGTGAAGCAGAAGGTGAGGCTGAGGCTATCGCGAAGGTTCAGCAGGCGAAGGCAGACGGTATCCGTTTCATTCGTGAAGCAGGTGCAGACGAGGCAGTTCTTAAAATTAAGAGCCTGGAAGCTTTTGAGAAGGCTGCAAACGGTCAAGCAACAAAGATTATTATCCCTTCTGAGATTCAGGGGATTGCAGGTCTTGCATCATCTGTAAAAGAGATCATGAAATAAGTTCGTTTTATTTATGATAGAAGCGATATTCAGAATTCCTTGTAGGCATATCCTACAGGGAATTCTTTGTTACATAGAGCATGGCAATTTCTTTACCAAGTGTTTTAAATGGAATCATTTACACAAGAACTTTTGACAAGAAAGGAGAAATATTATGAATTTAAAAGGACGCAGTTTTTTAACATTAAAGGATTTCACAAAGGAGGAGATACTCTATCTTTTGAAGCTATCTGCACAGTATAAAGACAAAAAGAAAAACGGTATTGATGTATCAACCTTAAAAGGAAAGAATGTAGCGCTGATTTTTGAGAAGACAAGTACCAGGACACGCTGTGCTTTTGAAGTAGCAGCCCATGACCTTGGCATGTCAACAACATATCTTGATCCACTAGGCTCCCAAATTGGTAAAAAGGAAAGCATTCCGGATACAGCAAGGGTTTTGGGACGTATGTTTGACGGAATCGAATATCGTGGATTTGGACAGAACATTGTAAATGAATTAGCTGAGTATTCAGGAGTCCCGGTATGGAATGGATTGACGAACGAATATCATCCGACGCAGATGTTAGCGGATATGCTTACGATGCAAGAGGAGTTTGGTGAATTAAGGGGTAAAAAGCTCGTATATATGGGCGATGCTCGTTATAATATGGGTAATTCTCTGATGATTGTATGTGCAAAGCTGGGACTTCATTTTGTCGCATGTGCACCAAAGAAGTATTTTCCGAATGCAGCGCTTGTAAAAGAATGTGAAGCCTTTGCGAAGGAGAGTGGAGGCACCATTACACTGACGGAAGATGTGATGCAGGGAACAGCCGGAGCTGATGCAGTTTATACTGACGTATGGGTATCTATGGGTGAGCCTGAGAATGTATGGGAAGAGCGTATCAACGACCTGAAGAAATACAAAGTAACCATGGATGTCATGAAGAATGCAGGAGAGAAAGCAATCTTCTTACATTGTCTTCCGGCCTTTCATGATCTGAAAACAGCAATTGGAAAAGAAATGGGTGAGCGTTTCAACCTGACGGAGATGGAAGTTACTGACGAAGTATTTGAGAAATATCAGGACGTGGTATTCCGTGAGGCTGAGAACCGTATGCATACCATAAAGGCTGTGATGGCTGCAACACTGGGAGCTTAAAGAAAGGAACGATATGAAATTTGAATTTCGTAATAAGAACATGCTCATTGATTTTATCAATATGTTTTTGGGAATTGCGATTATCGTAATTGCAGTATCAGCATTCAGCAGCGCCACCTTCAGTCTGAGCAAGTTTCCGATTATTTTTTTCCTCGGTACGATTTTATTAATCTTGAATACGATTAAGACCTTTCCAAAGAATAAGCTGTTAGGTGTGTTGTTTGGGACATTGTCTCTGGTTATGGCAGTGGCATTGATTCTGTCACTGATTGCATTACTATGACAGAGGAAGAAATGAGACATAATAATGTGGGAATTCCTAACAAAGAAAATGCTGATATTGGGAATGAGTTTGAGGAGAACGATTTCTGTGAATCAGGGATTCGAAGATACCTTCGTACCAAATGGGCAGGGCATACGATTCACATGTATGATGTCATAGGCTCGACCAATAGGGAAGCAAAGAATGTGGGTCTTCAAAAGGAAACGTCATTGGACCATGGAAGCTTTTTTGTCGCAGATGTGCAGGAAAATGGAAGGGGACGAAGAGGGCGCGACTGGATTGCACCTGCAGGTACGAATATCGCCTGCTCTATTTTACTAAGACCCAGTTTCACTCCTGAGATTGCATCTATGCTGACACTGGTTATGGCGCTGTCTGTTACAGAGGCACTCGAGCATGTACTGGGTATTCATCAATGCTCAGAGCTGACCTCTGGTACAACATCTGACCGAGAGCAGGGGATTGATCCTTGCCCGGAGGCGGCATCTGATTCAAAGAGGGAACTGAAGTTGGGAATCAAGTGGCCCAATGATATCGTACTCTGTGGGAAGAAAATAGTTGGAATACTAACAGAAATGGGTATTACCAGCGATGGGGATGCAGCGAATAGCAAAATCCAATATGTAGTCATTGGTACTGGAATCAATGTAAATAATACAGTGTTTCCGGAAGAGATAGAAACGACAGCAACGTCACTTTTTTTAAAAACAGGTAAGAAATGGTCAAGAGCACAAATCATGGCGGAATTGCTGACTTGCTTTGAAAAGAATTATGAACGATTTGAGAAAGAACAAGATTTAGCTTGGATGCAGGATTCTTACCAAAAAAGATTAGTTAATTATCAGTCCTCCGTGAAGGTATTGGACCCGGCAGGAGAATTTACCGGGATTGCAAAAGGAATTAATTCACTGGGAGAACTGGTGGTAGAAAAATCGACCGGAGAGACTGTCAATGTCTATGCCGGCGAGGTTTCAGTCAGGGGGATTTATGGATACGTCTGAAAAAATAGTATTATGTGGTGCAAATGCATACGAACAGAAATATTACTTCAATCCACTTTTTGAGAAATTGCCGGATTCCATCAAAGATGAGCTTCATATTTTGTGTGTTCTCTTTACCGAGGAGGTAGGTGGAATTTTTACGCTGGTTTTTGATGCGAATGGTGAGCTGGAGATCGAGACAGAGGCCGCCGAAGAGGATATTTTATATGATGAGATAGGAAGTGGTCTCTTAGTGGGAGAGGTTCGCAGGAAACGCCAGGAGTTATTTGAGTCTTTGACTCTTTTCTTTAAAATCTTAATTCTAAAACAGCCAGTCGATATGGATGAATTGGAAAGCAGTAAGAGTGTTGAGAAAGAGTCAGAGGAGTAAGTATAATAGTAAATAGGAACGATATAAAGAACAGGATTTCGTATGAAGCTCAAAATAGGGAACGTAGAACTGCAGAACAATTTTATATTAGCACCAATGGCGGGAGTATCGGATCTCCCTTTTCGATTGCTCTGCAGAGAGTTTGGAGCTGGTCTGGTCTGTATGGAAATGGTCAGTGCCAAGGCAATTTATTATCGAAATAAGAATACGGAAAGCTTGATGGAGATACATCCGGAGGAAACTCCTGCATCTCTTCAGCTTTTTGGAAGCGATCCGGATATCATCAGTGAGATGGCAAAAAGGATAGAAGAACGCCCTTTTTCCATTTTGGATATTAATATGGGCTGTCCGGTGCCAAAAGTAGTCAATAACAAGGAAGGCTCTGCCCTCATGAAAAATCCGGCACTCGTGGCCGAGATTGTCCGAAAGACGGTAAAGGCAATTCAAAAACCAGTAACAGTTAAGATTCGAAAAGGCTTTGACGCTGAACATGTGAATGCGGTGGAGATAGCGCGCATTGCGGAGGCAGAAGGTGCCGCTGCGGTCATGGTACACGGCAGAACCAGGGAACAATACTATGAAGGAAAAGCTGACTGGGATATTATCCGCCAGGTCAAGGAAGCCGTATCTATTCCGGTCATCGGAAATGGTGATATCTTCTCAGCTGCCGATGCAGAAGCGATGATGAAGCAGACTGGCTGTGATGGTGTAGGAGTGGCACGAGGAGCCAGAGGAAATCCGTGGATTTTTCGAGAATTGAACGATTATTTTGATAGAGGAATTGTGACTTCCAAACCCGACTTTTCTGACGTGAAGAAAACCATTGAACGTCATATGAATCTCCAGTGTCACTACAAAGGAGAATACATCGGCGTCCGCGAAATGAGAAAGCATGTGGCTTGGTACACAACAGGATTTCCGAATTCCGCAAAGCTGCGACAGGCAGTTAATGAAGTAGAGAGCATGGAAGAACTTCGCGAATTACTGAGTCGTATTTAGAGAGTAGTTTGACCTAATGGAAGTACACATAAGGGGTTAGTATAGCCAATTAGGTAATCGAATATAACAGAAGAGTTCTTCATATACTGAGCTATGGTATTGATAGAGAAAATTTTTCGGAAGCTTTTTCATAAAAGTAAAAAGAAATTGCGGACAGCAACACTGCAGCAGGAAAATGCAGATTATCTTTATGATGTGATGATGGGCAAGATATTAATTCATATACGTCGGACACGAGGCTTGTCGGGAAAGACACTTCGGGTAGTATTAGTGGATGATGATTATGAAGGGGCTGAACTGGTAATCCAAAAGATTTATCCAGATTTGAATTACTTGACAATTGTCACGAAGGAAGAAGAACGATTTGAAAATCTGGCTGAGGATATCTGTTACGATTCCGGTTTAATGCTCGGTTTTTCTGAGAGCATACCCAGAGAAGCGGATGTCATCCTGGAACCGGCACATCGCCGCATACAAATTAACAGACCAGCTGCGAAAAATCACGAGTCTAATGAATTCCTGATTTATCGTGATGATATTTTATATGGAGATGGTCGAATCCCTGAGATGATTGAACTTTCCAGCCTGCGTTTTACCTTGAATGGAATTCTCTATGATGCTCTATCACTACAAAAAAAACTCTGGGGAGAGACGACATCAGATTTGCGACTTTTTGGAAATGGCGAAATTCCCGAAGAATACGTGGGATGTATTGACATTAGTGGCTCAAAAAGGGTATAATACATTGGCGTTTTGAATACTAAATTCGTTTGAATTCACAATAAAATAAGAGTATGCAGTCGCATACAGACAGGAGATCAAGAATGGAAGCAAAGAAAAACATACTTACTTATCAGGGATTGACGAAACTGGAGCAGGAACTTCATGAATTAAAGGTAGTTAGAAGAAAAGAGGTTTCACAGAAAATCAAGGAAGCAAGAGAGCAGGGTGACCTTTCTGAGAATGCTGAGTATGACGCAGCCAAGGACGAGCAGCGTGATATCGAAGCAAGAGTAGAAGAAATCGAAGCCATCTTAAAGAACGCAGAGGTTGTCGATGAAGATGAAGTCGATCTGGATACTATCAGCATTGGATGCCGTATTCGTATCCTTGATAAAGAGCTCAAGGAAGAATTAGAATATAAGCTGGTTGGTTCTACTGAAGCAAGCAGCCTGAAGGGTAAGATCTCCAATGAATCACCGGTAGGAAAAGCACTGATTGGACATAAGGTTGGTGATACCGTTACCGTAGAGACTCAAGTAGGAAATCTGAAATATAAGATTCTTGAGATTCAGAGATCAAATTAGAAGGAGCACAAATCGTGAGTGAACAAGAGAACAAAGTTCAGAATACAAATCAGCAGAGTAAAGGTAATCAGCAGAACAAAGGTGGTCAAAATGGCCAGCCACAGGAGCAGGACGTAAAGCAGCTTCTGAAGGTTCGTAGAGAGAAATTGGCGGCATTACAGGAAGCCGGTAAGAATCCTTTTGAGATCATGAAATATGATGTAACACATCATAGTCAGGAGATCAAAGACCAGTTTGATGAACTGGAAGGAAAGGACGTTACCATTGCAGGACGTGTCATGAGCAAACGTGTCATGGGAAAAGCATCCTTCTGTAATGTTCAGGACCTGAAAGGAAATATTCAGTCCTATGTAGCAAGAGATTCTATAGGTGAAGAGCCGTATGCTGACTTTAAGAAGTTTGATGTCGGTGATATTGTAGCGATTGAAGGAACGGTATTCAAGACCAAGACAGAAGAGATATCCATTCATGCAACCAAGGTGGTACTCCTGTCCAAGAGTCTTCAGATTCTTCCTGAGAAATATCATGGTTTGACCAACACCGATATTCGCTATCGTCAGAGATACGTTGACCTGATTATGAATAATGAAGTAAAGGATACCTTTGTAAAGCGTTCCAAGATTATCAGTACTATTCGTAGCTTCTTGGATTCACAGGGATTTATGGAAGTAGAGACACCAATGCTCGTGTCTAATGCAGGTGGAGCATCTGCAAGACCATTTGAGACTCACTTCAATGCATTGAATGAAGACCTTAAGCTTCGTATTTCACTTGAGCTATATTTGAAGAGACTAATTGTCGGCGGTATGGAGAGAGTATACGAGATCGGACGCGTATTCCGTAACGAAGGACTTGACACCAGACACAACCCGGAATTTACTCTGATGGAATTATATCAAGCATATACTGATTACAATGGAATGATGGATCTGACTGAGAATATGTATCGTCATGTTGCACAGACCGTACTTGGAACGACCAAGATCGTATACAATGACATTGAAATGGATCTTGGCAAACCATTTGAAAGAATTACAATGGTAGATGCTGTTAAGAAATATGCCAATGTTGACTTCAACGAGATTCATACACTCGAGGAAGCAAGAGCTGTTGCAAAGGAACATCACATCGAATTCGAAGAGCGTCACAAAAAGGGTGATATCCTCAATCTTTTCTTCGAAGAATTCGTAGAGGAGCACTTGATTCAGCCTACTTTCCTTATGGATCACCCGGTTGAAATCTCACCTCTTACAAAAAAGAAACCAGAGAATCCAGATTACGTAGAACGTTTCGAGTTCTTCATGAATGGATGGGAGATGGCCAACGCCTACTCCGAGCTGAACGACCCTATCGACCAGAGAGAACGCTTCGCAGCTCAGGAAGAAGCATTTGCTGCCGGCGATGAAGAGGCCAACCACACCGATGAGGACTTCCTGAATGCCCTCGAAATCGGTATGCCACCTACAGGCGGTATTGGATTTGGCATCGATCGTATGTGTATGCTGCTGACAAACTCACCAGCGATAAGGGATGTGTTATTGTTTCCGACGATGAAGAGTCTGGATAAATAAAGCCAGTGTTTATACGGCTTTT
>CAYZUC010000034.1:19398-27928 GCA_964481705.1 uncultured Lachnospiraceae bacterium | reverse complement strand
AATAATGATACCTTTAATCCTAATTTAGTAGACAAGCAGGGGCGTACCAATATTCAAAGAATGGAACAAGGATTATCACCAATTGGGACAGATGGCAAATCTGTCAATATACATCATATAGACCAAACTAACGATGGCCCAGTGATAGAAATAACGGCAACAGAACATCAACAGAATTACAGTAAATTGCATACAAATACAGGACAAAGTCCTTCTCAGATTGATAGAAAGGAATTTAATAATTGGAGAAAAGAATACTGGAAATGGAGAGGAAATAATCCAGAATAGAATATGGAGGTAGAATATGAGTTATTTGGATTTTGAAAAAGCTATGAGTCTAGCACCTAAATGTAAATTTTATACAACTGTAGGTGGAAAGACTAATGATGAAATAAAGAAAGCAGAGAAATTATTGAACATGAATTTTTCTAAGCAATGTAATGAGTTTTATGAAAAGTATGGATATATGTCTTTTTTGGGGAATGAAATTTTTGGTATTGACTCAGATGATGATTCGGGGATTTTAGAAGGAAATTCGGTGGAATATGCCCTAAATGATAGAGAAGAATATAATCTACCTGTTCATTGGTTGCCAATCTATAATTATGAAGATGGAAATATGGCATATTTAGATTATTCATCTCTAAATGATGAGGAAGAACCTTTGGTAATAATGGCTTTTTATAATGGTGAAAACTATGAGGTAGTTGAAACTGTTGCAGAAGACTTTGGTTCGTTTATCTTGAAATTAGTGGAAGAACAGCTAAAGGATTAATTTAATTATGGTTATACTTTAGTACACCCAAACCCCTAATTCAAAAGCTATTTTATTCTCTGCCTGTTCACGAAGTGAATGAAATGCAGAAATTAATAATAGCTTTTGATTATATATTGAAAAGTGAAATCTCTAAACTTATTTATATCACCATTTATAGACGTTCTCTTAATAATGAAATAACCATGACATAAAGTGCAGTATAATTCATAAAAAATGCAGCTGTCCTCAAATATTTGCTTTGCAAGCAGGGACCTTTTGAGCCGTCGGTACGTAAGAGACCGTTCTTTGGTCTCTTACGTACCGTTACGAGCGAGAACGGAGCGAAAGCGTCCCCTGCGGTAAAGCAATATTTGAGGATAATTGAGCCTGAATAAGTACAGCTATGTACAGGGAAATCCAATCAGCCTGACAGACCCATTCGGACTGTTTCCAATCGGAGGTTTATCAGAAAGTAGCGAAAACAGAAATATGTCATAAATCTGACATTAATGTCAAAAGTATGCTTGTGTCAGAATTTACACATTAATTATCTTCATTTGTATTGATTTTTACGTAAAAAATGCATATAATAGAATTGTACCTGGGGTGTGCGACAACTCTTGTTAATTTGAACCTACATTTACTTTAAACGGGATTCCAATCATACGATATCTCAATGTCAAGCCTCCCACCGTAAGGTGATGCAGTGGAAGACAGCGAATACGTTGCGGGCACCCACCTAGCTTGGCTAGGAGTCAAAATACAAGAAACGGCACCTTGGGAAAAAAAGCAGTCTGTAAAGGCTGCTTTTTTCATACAATGATTTAGACAGGCAGAAAATTCGTTAGAATGGAGAGTTGTATGAATCGTTTGGTGTTACTTATTTTGATTTTTCTCTGTGTGGAGGGGAGTAGTTGTCTCCGAGGGGAGGCTAGTCACAATGCTGATGAGCATTTAAGAGGGAATAAGATGAAGAAGGACAATGAAGAAGATGAATTCAGTTCAAATATAAAACAAGACAGGAAAAACAAAGAGGAAGAAAGGAAAGACCTAGAAGAGAGGAAAGACCTACAAGAGGAAGGGAAGGAAATTGAGAAAGATAAACACGGAGATTTAGATAAAATCAGAGTATTGATTAAAAATGAGAAAAAGCCACCATACTTAATTAAGGAGTTTGGTGTAGAAGATTATTTGTATGGTGTGGTCGGGAGTGAGATGCCTGCTTCTTATGAAATGGAGGCATTGAAAGCACAAGCGGTTGCAGCAAGAACATATGCATTATTTAAAATCAGTTACCCTGCTTATCCAAAAG
This sequence comes from uncultured Lachnospiraceae bacterium, assembly GCA_964481705.1. GTDB lineage: Bacteria > Bacillota > Clostridia > Lachnospirales > Lachnospiraceae > CAYZUC01. The sequence continues at coordinate 25,859 of CAYZUC010000034.1, read as the reverse complement.
AAAATGCAGATTTGGATGATACAACTGCGTTTCAGGTATTTCGGGATGAGGTCGTAGATGAAAGGATTAAGCGAGCAGTCGATGAGACAAAGGGGCAGATTCTGGAGAAGGGTGATGAGATAGGCGACATTATGTATTATTCAACTTCGGCGGGACAGGATGAAAAGGAGATTAGGGAGGAGCAAGAGTGGTTGGATTTCCTGTGTAAAATAGATAAGCAATGTAAGGAATGTGAGTGTCCTTATTTTCGATGGGAGTCCACTGAGTCTACCATTTGTTCAGGAGAATGCACAGAGATTGATGGACGTAAGCTTGGTATTATACGTTCTTTTCAGATAATAGAGAGGACAGAGGAGGGTATGGTTAAGAGACTACTGATTCGAGGCAGTCGTGATCGATTGGAGTTATATGGAGAGAGTGAAGTACGTCGAGTTTTGGCAACTGTTTTTATCAAAATCCGTAAAGCTGATGGAGATACTATTCCTACCGATTTCCTGCTGCCTAGTGCATGTATAGCAATAAGAGAAGAGAAAAACGGAGAATGGAAGCTTTATGGAGGAGGTTATGGACATGGAAAGGGGATGAGCCAGAATGGGGCTAATGAATATGCGAAAAGGAATTATAACTACAGGCAGATCCTACAACACTTTTACCCAGGATTGGTATTAGGAACGTATTAATGGTATAATTAATATTAAGCCATTTATTATTTACTCAAAGGGGAAGAACATGGGAACGATTTATAAGCTTTATAAGGTAATACGTGGATTTTTCAATGAGGTAAGCGAAAATCATGTAAGTGCGTATGCATCAAGTGCTGCTTTTTTTATCTTTATCTCGATGATTCCCTGTATTATGTTGTTATTGAGCATGATACCTTATACGCCAATCAGCAAATCAGATCTTTTGCGGGTTACTGTTGATATACTTCCGGATTCCATGGATAGTATGGCAATCAATATGATAGATGAATTATATGGAAGGTCGATAGCGTTCATTTCGTTAAGCGCAGTAGCTATGATGTGGTCCGCTGCAAAGGGAATGCTTGCTATTATACGAGGTCTTAATACTGTCTATGAGATAAAGGAGACCAGAGGATATGTAATTCTACGTATTCGTGCGGCTATTTATACGGTCGGAATGATTGCTATGCTTGTGGTGTGTCTGGTTGTTATGGTTTTTGGTAATACATTGAATGAATTTCTGTTTCGAAAGTTTCCCTATATTTTAAGAATCAGTAAGGTTATTGTAAATTTCAAATTCTTATTAACATTAGCTATATTGATATTTATACTTGTCTTATTGTATAAATGGATACCAAACAGAAAGGCGTCCTTGGTTTCACAGGTTCCGGGAGCATTGTTTACGGGTGTAATATGGGTGGTGTTTTCTTTCTTCTTTTCCATATACATCGAAAACTTTCATGGACTGAGCATGTATGGTTCTTTGACAACGGTCATTGTAATTATGCTGTGGCTTTATATCTGTATGAGTATACTGTTTCTTGGTGCGCAGATGAATGCGTATTTTGAACCAGCATTTCAGTATCTACATGGAAAATATCGTGAAAAGAAAATAAAAAGAAAAGAGAAAAAATCAGCCGGTCACTTATAACAAGTGAACCGGCTGTTATTCTATAATTTTTGAATACCGTTTATTGCCGCGTGCTCGTCATCATCAATAGGAACAATGAGACAATTGTGACCGTCTATGATTTCAGAACGAATTTGGTCAACTTTATCTGGTTTGACTTTGAGTATAATATCTACAGAAGCATCTTCTGCTAGTTCATCGGAAGCATTTTCTTCGATTTTTTGTTTAAGAGCAGCAACCTCTTTTTGTAGTTCCAGTTCCTTTTCTCTTTTCGCTTTTGCTTCTAATGCTTTTGTGTCGATTAAATGTTCTACGACCGGCAATTCTTCACTGAATTCGGACTGATAGGTTTCTTCAATCTCAGCGGCTGTTTGAGAAGGGATGCCCAGATCTTCCAGAACTTCTTTGATAGCAGTTGCTGTAAGTACCTGCGGTTCTACATCCTTTGAAGGAGATTCTTCTTCTGTATCAATGCGCTCATTCAAGCTTTCCTGAATGTTTAACAGCATAGTGTCGCCGGCTTCCTCATCCTCATGAAAAGCTTCTTTTACAATTGAGTGAAAGGTCATTTTCTGCTCGGTCGCGGTTCTGCGGGGGTCACATCCAAGTCCTGCCTCCATGAATTCTGCGTGAGGAGCTTTTACGTCCTTGGTATAGAAGAGAGTTGCATGGATATCGGAGCTGCGGTCGGTAAAAGCAGGGAACAGGAAGCCACTGTCAGGAGGGCACACGACCCAGTCACGGATACGGGGACCAATCCGATTCTCATCTGCACGATAACCTAGACCAGGCTTGGAGAGAGAAACTGGACAAATGGCACAAAGCAAGTATTCGTATACTTCTTCAGATTCATCCAGCTTTAGATTGTCATTGGTTCGGGTAATAACATCATAGCAGTCATGGAAGAGAAGAATCAGGTAATTACCGGTGTAGGAATAGCTTTCTATTACTAAATCGTAAAAACGATCCACCAAATCGGCATTTTCAAGCTTGGATGCTTTTAATCCCATGAGAAACTGCTGTCTGCCTCCGTTATTTTCTTCCGCAAGTGGAAATTTTAATTCCAATAGATTATTACCTAGAGTTCCGGAAAGCGTTTTGTTAGCAAGCTCCAAATATTTGTAAAACTCTTCATCCTCAAGATTTAAAAAAGTCTCCGTAAAGCTGACTACCTTGTTTTTATTGCCGTCTACATAGCAGCCGGACATCTTGGTGAAAGTACATTCTTCTTTCTTGAAACGTCTTTTTAGTTCGGATATGTCTTTTTTTGTCATAATGGTTCTCCATTTCTATTAAAATCAAAAATAATATTTATTATAGTCGAAAAAGAAACTCAGTGCAAACGAATTAAGACTTAATAATCTCAATAAAATTACGTACAGCTACAGAAGATGTCGAACTGCCGCAGTATATAAAGCCTATTTCACGTTTGGGAATTGCAAGAGAAAGTGGAAGCGGTATTAACTGGTTGTTTTTGATTTCCTCAGCTACAAAATCTTTTATCACACAAGCAATACCGAGACCGATTTTTGCAAAATCAATTAAAAGGTCCATGGAAGTTACTTCAATCAGATTAGTAGGTGAGAAAGAAATATCACGAAAATAACGTTCAATATGCTGGCGCGTGATATTCTCTTTGTTTAACAACATAAGAGTTCCTTTTTCCAGTAAGGTTGTTTCCTGGTTATCATCCGATTGCGTTTCAATACGTTCTTGAAGGTGTTTGAGGTACTGAGGAGAAGCGACGAAGACATCCTCGATGGTTCCAAGCGAAAAGAAGTCCAGATGATTTATCTCATCCGGGGCACCTACGAGTCCAATGTCAATTCTTCCATCTTCCAAAAGCTTCATAGTTTCATAGGTGGACTGACATTCAATACTAATACGAACATGTGGATATTTTTGAATGAACTTCTTTAGGTAGGGGAGAAGCACATATTTACAAAGGGTTGAGCTTACTCCTATGCGTAAATAGCTGATTCCAAGAGTAAGACAGTTTCGTAGATGATTCTCTCCTTCATGAATAGCATCAAAGGCCTTAGAGATTTCCTGGTGGAGAAGTTTTCCTTCATATGTAAGGCTCACGCCTCTTGTGTTTCGCGTAAAGAGAGTAACACCAAGGCTTGACTCCAGCTTTTGAATTGACTTGCTGACTGCCGGCTGTGAAATATAGAGCTCCTCTGCAGCTTTTGTGATATTGCCACATGTAGCAACTGATAAAAATACATGATATAGAGTTAGATTATTCTCCATAAGATCTCCTTTCAAAATCAATAAATTCCAATCCTTTGATATGATCATGCTAACATAACCAACAGTTATTGTAAATATAATCAATATATATTTTATTTATGATAATATATATGATACATTGAACTTACGAAATAAAAAGGAGGACTTTTATATGGGAATGACAATGACACAGAAGATTTTGGCAGCTCATGCCGGACTTTCTGAAGTAAAAGCAGGTCAGTTAATTGAGGCAGATCTGGATCTTGTACTCGGAAATGATATTACCACTCCGGTTGCCATTCATGAAATGGATAAGATTGCGAAGAAGGATGTTTTTCATAAGGATAAAATTGCTTTGGTTATGGATCACTTTATCCCAAATAAGGACATCAAATCAGCAGAAAATTGCAAGTGCGTAAGAGATTTTGCATGTAAACATGAAATTACCAATTACTTTGATGTGGGAAAGATGGGAATCGAACATGCACTGCTTCCGGAGCAGGGTTTAACGGTTGCGGGAGATTGTATTATTGGTGCTGATTCCCATACCTGTACTTATGGAGCACTTGGTGCGTTTTCCACTGGTGTCGGAAGTACGGATATGGCGGCCGGGATGGTAAGTGGAAAAGCTTGGTTCAAAGTACCTTCGGCAATCAAGTTCAACATCATAGGAAAACCATCCAAGTATGTCTCAGGTAAGGATGTGATTCTTCATATTATCGGAATGATTGGAGTGGATGGAGCTCTTTATAAATCTATGGAGTTTACAGGAGAGGGAATTCAGAATCTTACCATGGATGACCGATTCACCATTGCAAATATGGCAATTGAAGCTGGTGGAAAAAATGGAATCTTCCCGGTAGATGATATTGCGAAGAAGTATATGGAAGAACACAGCAAACGTCCTTATATGGTTTATGAGGCTGATGAGGATGCTGAATACGATTATGAATATACGATTGATTTGAGTATATTACGTCCAACAGTTGCATTTCCACATCTTCCAGAGAATACCAAGACAATAGATGAAATTATTGATCCCGTAAAGATCGACCAGTCTGTTATTGGTTCCTGCACAAATGGACGAATTGATGATTTACGAATTGCAGCTGAGATAATGAAGGGCAAGAAGGTCGCAGAGAATGTTAGATGTATTGTAATACCTGCGACACAGACAATTTATTTACAGGCAATGGAAGAGGGATTATTAAAAGTCTTCATTGAGGCTGGAGCAGTCGTATCGACTCCTACCTGTGGACCTTGTCTGGGTGGATATATGGGAATTCTTGCTGCGGGTGAACGTTGTATTTCTACAACCAATCGTAATTTTGTGGGACGTATGGGTCATGTGGATTCCGAAGTATATCTGGCAAGCCCCGCAGTAGCAGCAGCCAGTGCAATTACAGGACAGATTTGTAGTCCGGAAGATTTATAGGAGGGAAAACAATATGCAGGCAAAAGGCAGTGTTTTTAAATATGGAGATAACGTGGATACGGACGTTATTATACCGGCTAGATATCTAAACATTCAGGATCAAGCGGAACTGGCTTCCCATTGTATGGAAGATATCGATCAGGATTTTGTTAAAAAAGTAAAAAAGGGAGATATCATTGTAGCTGACAAAAACTTTGGTTGTGGTTCTTCCAGAGAGCACGCTCCTATCGCCATTAAGGTTGCAGGAGTAAGCTGTGTCATTGCTGAGACATTTGCTCGTATTTTCTATCGCAATGCGATTAATATCGGACTTCCCATTATTGAGTGTCCGGAAGCAGCTAAGAATATCAAAGCAGGAGATGAAGTAGAGGTTGATTTTGACAGTGGCTGGATTACGGACGTAACGACGGGTAAGAAATTCAAAGGTCAGCCATTTCCTGAGTTTATGCAGCGTATTATTAAGGCAGAGGGTCTGGTAAATTATATTAATCAGAAATAAGTTGAAACCGTTCTCATATCGAGGACGGTTTTTCATTACAAATTCCCGAATTTGTGGTAAAGTAATAAGGAAGTTAATGAAATCGAGGAGGGTAGGTAATGAAACTAAACTATAAGAGAACATTCTTTATTGGTCTTGCTTTTTTATCTATTTCGGCTTTCTGGCAATTGTATGATAATATTATCCCGTTGATTTTACAGAATACTTTTCATATAAAGGAGACTGTAACTGGAACATTGATGGCAATGGATAATATATTTGCTTTGTTTTTACTTCCTGTTTTTGGTACTTTATCTGATAAAGTGAATACTAAGTTTGGTAAAAGGATGCCATTTATAGTAAGCGGCACGATTTTTGCCTTTGTTCTTATGATGATTCTCCCGATAGCAGCACGGAATAATAGTCTGCTATTATTTATATGTGCCTTGTTTGGGACCTTACTTGCGATGGGTTTATATCGTTCCCCATCGGTTGCATTAATGCCGGATCTGACACCGGCACCACAGCGTTCCAAAGCGAATGCAGTTATTAACCTTATGGGAGCTGTTGGAGGCGTATACGCACTTCTTATGATTAAAGTTCTTCTTGGAAAAAATGAGACACCGGATTATTTTATGCTTTTCCTAGCAGTCGGGGGTCTGATGGTTGTTTCTGTTTTGGTTTTGGTGATTACCATTCCTGAGAATCGATTACGCAAAGAAA
>CAYZUC010000034.1:0-19388 GCA_964481705.1 uncultured Lachnospiraceae bacterium | reverse complement strand
ATTAGAGCATAGAAGCTCAGATAATGCTTCATGCGATAATTCTGAAATACGCATGGAGAGTGATGATGAAGGTGGTAAGTCGAGCAAAATGTCACCAGATGTCAGGAAGAGCTTTGTGTTTTTGCTCGCATCTATTTTCTTGTGGTATTTTGCTTACAATGCAGTTACTACTGCTTTTTCCAGGTATACCAAGGTGGTATGGAAAATGGAAGGAGGAGGATTCGCAAATTGTCTGATGGTTGCAACGATAGCTGCGATTTTAAGCTATATTCCAATTGGTTTCCTGGCCGGAAAGATTGGAAGAAAAAAGACAATCCTTTCCGGAATTGTCTTGATGAGTGCATGTTATTTGTTTGCTGTGTTTTGCAGCACATACCATCCAACGATACAGGTTGCTTTTGCACTGATAGGAGTTGGATGGGCGGCTATCAACGTAAATTCTTACCCAATGATTGTGGAGATGGCGACGGGAAACGATATCGGAAAATATACGGGAACCTATTATACCTTTTCTATGGCGGCACAGATATTAACTCCGATACTTTCAGGATTTATGCTGGAGCATGTATCCTATCGGACCTTGTTTCCCTATGCGTTTGTGTTTTCAACACTTGCTTTCTTTACCATGTGTATGGTAAGGCATGGAGACTGCAGACCAGAGGATAAAAAGAGTATTCTTGAGAATTTTGATGTGGATGATTGATTATGAAGCAAAAGAAGAACGTAATCCGAAAGAATGATGTGATACTGATATGTGCTATCGGTATGACGGCACTTTTACTGTTTGGAATTCGTCACCTGATTACCGGTACTGCAGGTGAAAGTGTGGTAGTGACAGTGGCAGGTCAGGAGATGGGAAGATATTCGCTGCACAAGAGTGTTACCGTTCCAATTGTTGGAAAGAATGGAACTGGAAAAAATATCTTACAAATAGAGGATGGATACGCAAAAATGACGGAAGCAGATTGTCCGGATAAGACATGTGTCCATCAGAAGGCTATTTCCAGAATGGGCGAAACAATTATCTGCCTTCCACATCAGATTGTCGTGTCGATAGAGTCCAGTCAGGTGAGCGAAGTTGATGAAATTGCAAATTAACAGAGGTATCGTGTGAAAGATAAATCAATAGGAACGAGAACTGCATATTTAGGTATCTTTTTATCCATTGCCTTAATTTTGGGTTATATTGAGTTTTTGATTCCATTTCATTTTGGAGTACCGGGGATCAAACTAGGACTAACGAATCTTGCGATACTGATCCTTTTATATAGAATGGGTGAGAAAGAAGCGTTTATGGTATCCATTTTGAGAATCATATTATCTTCGATTCTTTTTGGAACAGTTGTCAGCTTGCTTTACAGCCTTGCAGGGGGGATGTTTAGTCTGCTGGTTATGAGCGTTCTGAAAAAAGCGGACAAATTTAGTGTGATTGGTGTGAGCATTGCCGGCGGAGTAGCGCATAATATTGGACAGATAGTAATAGCTATGCTAGTCATATCACAGCCGGCGATACTATTGTATTCCCCGGCTTTGTTAATTGCCGGCATGGTTACAGGATCTCTTATTGGTTTTATTGCTCGAATGGTAATTAATCGGATCTAAATGGATATGGAAAATATTATTGAAACATATGTTCGATTGAGCTATACTATAAACATAGAAAAACGGTAAAGTGATAAGAAATGAATCCACAGAGATTTAAAGTGTTTTTTCTAAGAAAGAAATGATAGGAGAGAATACATGATTGGCTTTATAAGAGGTGAGATAGCTGATTTGACGGAAGAATATGTTGTACTTGAGACTGCAGGAGTTGGCTATAATATTAAGATTTCGACGAATACGGCAAGCCTGCTTCCGGGTATCGGGGAGGAAATAAAGATCTATACGTACCTTTCGGTTCATGAGGATGAGATGAAATTGTACGGCTTTCTTACAAAGAATGATTTGGATTTCTTCAAGTTATTAATTGGTGTAAATGGGATTGGTCCCAAGGGTGCACTTGGTATTTTGTCTGCAATGAGTGCAGATGATTTGCGATTTGCGATTTTGGCAGATGATGCCAAGACAATTGCCAGAGCACCAGGTATTGGAACGAAGACAGCACAGAGAGTTATTTTGGATTTGAAGGATAAGGTGGACTTACAGGACGCTTTTGAACAGAAGCTTACTGCTGGAAAGCTTCCGGAATCCCAGACAGAAAGTGGATTATCTGCAGCGAAAAAAGAGGCAGTTGAGGCGTTAACAGCGTTAGGATATTCGAGTACAGATTCTCTTCGGGCGGTGAAGGCGGTTGAGCTTCACGACGATATGGATGTGGAGGATATTTTGAAGAGTGCGTTGAAGCACATTTCTTTTTATTGACGAACGATAGAATGATAGGAAAATGAGGATAATGGAATGCCCCAGAGAATGATTGAGACAAGTATTACAGAAGAAGACCGTAAAATAGAAGGAAGCTTACGACCACAGAAGCTCGATGATTATATTGGACAGGAAAAGGCAAAGGAGACGCTTAAGGTTTATATAGAGGCAGCAAAGCAACGCGGGGATGCCTTGGATCATGTACTGTTTTATGGACCGCCGGGCCTTGGTAAGACAACACTGGCAGGTATAATTGCTAATGAAATGGGAGTTAATCTAAAGGTGACCAGTGGACCTGCCATCGAGAAGCCTGGAGAGATAGCGGCTATCCTGAATAATCTTCAGGAGGGAGACCTTCTGTTTATAGATGAAATCCATCGTTTGAATCGACAGGTTGAGGAGGTACTATATCCGGCCATGGAAGATTATGCGATAGATATTATGATTGGTAAGGGAGCAACTGCAAGATCTATCCGTTTGGATTTACCGAAGTTTACTCTGGTTGGAGCAACCACACGTGTGGGACTTTTGACGGCCCCTCTGAGGGATCGTTTTGGAGTGATTCATCATCTGGAGTTTTATTCCGTAGAAGAATTAAAGACAATCATTCAACATTCAGCCAGAATCCTACAGGTGAAGATCGACGAAAAGGGAGCTATGGAGTTAGCAAAGAGAAGTCGAGGTACACCACGATTGGCTAATCGATTATTAAAGAGGGTTCGCGATTTCGCTCAAGTACGTTATGATGGTGAGATTACGGAGAATGTAGCTAATATTGCGTTGGATCTTCTGGAAGTTGATAAATATGGTCTGGATAGCTTGGATCGGAATATTTTACAGACAATGGTTACGAAATTTGCCGGGGGTCCGGTTGGACTTGATACACTTGCAGCATCTATTGGTGAGGATAGTGGTACGATTGAGGATGTATATGAGCCTTATCTTTTGAAAAATGGTTTTATTAATCGTACCCCGCGTGGTCGTGTTGTGACAGAGTTGACTTATCATCATTTAGGCATTGAAAAGCCGTGATTTAAAGCCGCTTACCAACACTTTGTTTCGGCAAGATTCGTAAAAGAGGTTGTTATATTCTTGATTTTTGCTATAATGATTACAGACTTGTGAACGGAGGGAGCGGATAGAATGGCATCTAAAATAGATACAGAAGTATTGATAGGTGGAAAAGTATTTACGCTGAGCGGTTATGAGAGTGAGGAGTATTTGCAGCGTGTAGCTGCTTATATTAATAACAAGATCAGCGAGTACAATAAAGTGGATGGTTTTAAAAGACAACCCTTTGATACACAGAGTGTATTATTACAGTTGAATATTGCAGATGACTATTTTAAAGCAAAGAAACAGATTGAAACCCTCGAAGAAGATATCGAGACAAAAGACAAAGAGTTGTACGATATCAAGCATGAACTGATTACAGCACAGATTAAGATGGAGAGTATGGAGAAGACCATGAAATCTATGCAGGAGGAGATTCATGAGGGTCAGAAAAAGATTGTAAAGCTGGAAACAGAGTTAAGCGAAAGAAAAGATAAATAAGCACACGGGCTGTCTACACAGACAGCCATTTTTATAGATTTTCAATGTATAGAATGAGGTTTATACCATGATTGAATGTTTGAGTCCAGCAGGCTCCTATGAATCGTTTTTAGCAGCAATTGGAGCAGGAGCCGATGCAGTGTATATCGGGGGTCATAAATTCGGAGCAAGAGCATACGCGAATAATTTCAATGAAGAGGAAATGATTCGTGCAATTCATTATGCACATCTATATCATAAGAAGCTTTATTTAACGGTAAATACTTTGTGCAGAGATGATGAGATGGATCAAATGTATGACTTTATAGAACCACTCTATCGTGCTGGACTGGATGCGGTTATTGTACAGGATATTGGGGTAATTTCTTATTTGCGGGAGGCATTTCCATTATTGCCGATTCATGCAAGTACACAGATGACATTAACTGGAGTTCCAGGGGCAGAGTACTTAAAGTCTTTGGGGGCGACCAGAATTGTTACATCCAGAGAGTTGAATCTAGAGGAGATTCGTGAGATTAAAGATAGGGTTGACATTGAGATTGAATCCTTTGTTCATGGTGCTATGTGCTATAGTTATTCTGGACAATGCCTGTTTTCTGGGATATTGGGTGGCAGAAGCGGGAATCGAGGAAGATGCGCTCAGCCCTGCAGACTTCCATATGATGCATATGAGCAGGGAAGAAAGACCAACCGGAGTAATGAACAGTATTTATTGAGTATGCGTGATATGTGTGCACTGGAGCTGATTCCGGAGCTTGTAGAAGCAGGTGTGGTTTCTTTTAAAATTGAAGGACGTATGAAGAAGCCTTCGTATACGTCAGGAGTGACTCGTATATATCGTAAATATATGACACAGTATGAGACATATGGAAGAGATGGATTCTATGTGGAGGAAGCTGACCTGAGAAATCTTCAGACACTATATTCAAGAAGCGGTTCGGGAACCGGTTATTATAGACAAAAAAATGGTCCGGAAATGATAACCCTGGGAAAACCAGGATATGAATCCCAGACCGAAAAGGAATTCATTACAACGATAAAACCTATTGACTTGGAAGGGGAATTTCGTTGTAAAACGAACAAGAAGATGGAGCTGGAACTACATCTTGGAGAGCAGAAGATATGTGTTTATGGGCCGGTAACAGAGGGCTCCTTAAATCATCCTGCTACAGAGGATGAAGTTTTGAAACAGATTCGAAAGACAGGAGATACTCCTTTTCTTATTTCAAAAATGAAATGTCACATTCAGGGAGAGTGCTTTTTGCCAGTAAAGGTTATCAATGAGTTGCGAAGAGAAGCCTTGAAAGCAATGGAAGAGCTTCTGCTAGCTCCCTATAACAGAGAATCTCAGAATATATCTTTTGAGAACACAGAATCAGGTAAGATTAATGCAGAGAGTCATGAGAAGAGTTTATTTACTGCAGTAGTACCGGATCTGAAAATGCTGTCTGCGTTATCGTCGTATCATCAGATCTCAATCTTTTATCTGGAAGCGGATGCGCTGTTAGAGAAGAAGGATACTTGTGAAGAGCTTGAAAGAATCGCAGCTAAGCTTCATAAGCAAGAACAGAAGCTAATGCTGGCACTTCCATTTGTTTTTCGAAAGGATACGCAGAAAAAGTTTGAGAAAATGGCACAAAACAAGGAATGGGAATTGTTTGATGGTTTTTTAGTAAGAAATTATGAAGAGCTGTTTTGGATACAGAATTATCGAAGGAGAATCGGACAGAAGAGCGTTCACGATAGTGTTTCCATGAAGGGATACAAGAATGAAGACAGCAGAGAAGTGGTTTCTGATTTTTCTCTTTATTCGTTCAATTCTAGAGCCAGAAAACAATTGTTATGCGATGGTGTGAACCATGATACAGTACCTCTGGAGCTTAATTCCAAAGAAATGGAGGAGCTTGGAATCACACAAAGTGAGTTGCTGATTTATGGATACTATCCCATGATGATTTCAGCGCAGTGCCTTTCCAAGACGACCGGTCATTGTAAAGGATTTTCTCATGAGGTGACGCTCAAGGATCGTTATAAGACAGATTTTCGGATTCAGACAAAATGTCCTTACTGTTATAATATTATTTGGAATAGCGTACCTTTATCTTTGCATAAAGAACGGAAACTGATTAGCAGATTACATCCTCGTTATTTGCGCCTGCAGTTTTCTCTGGAGAGTTCCGAGGAAGCGAAACAGATTGTCAGATTTTATACAGAGTCCAAAGATTGTCAGCAGGAGATTTCGATTTTAAAGGAATATACCAAGGGTCATTTTAAACGTGGTGTGGAATAATCAGTAATGGAGAGCTATATGATTAACATTGTTGTGGAGCTATCTAAATATTTTCTGACGATACTAATTGCATTCTATACGCTTCATTGTTTTATTGTGTTTCGGTATAACAAGATTGAGGAACAGAATGGCTTTTATATCAGTCAGAATATCTTCATGTTCTTAATACATTTTACAGGTTTTGTTGTCCTTTGTTCTAAGACCGGAGACAAGTCACTGTTATTATTTTATGCCTTACAGCAGGTCATGTTGTTTGCAACGATTGCATTGTATCGGATCGTCTATCCCAAGTCGAACCGATTGATTGTTAACAATATGTGTATGCTTCTTAGTATTAGTTTTATTATTTTGACCAGACTGTCATACGACAAGAGCCTGAAACAATTCAAGATTGTTATGATTTCTTTGATTATATCTTTAATCATTCCGTTCTTTGTGTCAAAGATAAGATTTGTCAAAAAGTTGACTTGGATATTTGGTGGCGTTGGGCTTTTTTCACTTGCTGCGGTATTGATTATGGGGAGTGTTACCAATGGGTCAAAGATCTCGTTTTCAATATTGGGATTTACTTTTCAACCTTCCGAATATGTGAAAATATTATTTGTTTTTTTCTTGGCAGGAATGTTTACAGAAGCAATTGATTTTTATCAGGTGCTTGCCGCTTCCCTTTTATCAGCAGCGTACATTATTATATTAGTGTTATCGAAGGATCTCGGAAGCGCTTTGATTTTTTTTGTTGTATTTGTCATTATGCTCTATATCGGAACCAGAAATCCTCTTTATCTTGCTGCCGGTGGATTGGCCGGAGTGTGTGGAGCACTCGTGGGTTATAAACTCTTTGCACATGTACGTACACGAGTCACTGCATGGAGAAATCCATTTTCGGTTATTGATGGTCAGGGTTATCAAATTACACAATCCTTGTTTGCTATTGGAACGGGAAGCTGGTTTGGAATGGGTCTGTATCAGGGAGCTCCGGACAAGATCCCGGTAGTTGAAGCTGATTTTATTTTTGCAGCAATATCTGAGGAGCTGGGGTGTTTGTTTTCTTTATGTTTGATTTTTATCTGTATCAGTAATTATTTGATGTTTATGAATATTGCCATGAAAATGAAGGATGTTTATTACCGTTTAATTTCTGCAGGTCTGGCGACAATTTACGGTTTCCAGATGTTTCTTACCATTGGAGGAGTGACAAAGTTTATTCCACTGACAGGCGTTACCCTGCCTCTGGTGAGTTATGGAGGTACTTCCGTACTCGTTACATTGGTGATGTTTTCCATTATTCAGGGAATCTATATTATTCGATAAGAAATGAGGAAGCCTTTGAAGATAGAAAGAAATAAAAATCATGAACTTCATGTTGTTATGTATTCGTTTGTTGCTATGTTTTTCTTAATGATGGGTTACTTTGTGTATTATGTTTCTGTTCAGAGTCAGGAACAAATAAACAATTCCTATAATATGAGACAGGAGAATCTTGCGAAAAAGGTAATCCGTGGAAAAATACTTTCAAATGATAGACAGGTGCTTGCTGAGACGATTTTGGATGTTTCGGGAAATGAAGTGCGTCGGTATCCTTATGGGAAGCTGTTTGCTCATGCAGTCGGTTATAGCACAAAGGGAAAAACAGGCGTTGAGGCAGAGGGTAATATTAAGCTTCTTACCTCAAATGCTTATGTTGTGGAACGGCTGCAGAATGACATCGATCAGAAGAAGAATATCGGGGATAATCTGGTAACTACTTTTGATATACACCTGCAACAGGTTGCCAGTGAGGCCCTTGGTGTATATAAGGGTTCAATCGTCGTAATGGAACCTAAAACAGGTCGTATTCTTGCGATGGTTTCGAAACCGGATTTTGATCCGAATACGTTGCTATCCGATTGGGAGCAGATTAATCAGCAGACAGAAAAAAGCCCTCTATTAAATCGTGCCACACAAGGCTTATACCCACCTGGGTCGACCTTTAAAATAGTGACATTGCTGGAGTACCTTCGTGAACATGATGATGCAGAGCAATATCGCTTTACATGTAACGGAAAGTACACAAAAGATGATGTAACAGTAAATTGCTATCACAATTCTGTACATGGAGTAGTAGATATTCATAAATCGTTTGCAAAGTCATGTAATTGTTCCTTTGCTAATATGGGACTTGATTTGGATACCGCAAAGTACCAAAAGACCTGCAAGGAACTGCTATTTGATGGGAAGATACCATTAAAGGTACCCTATAAGGAAAGTGAATTTACATTAAGCAGGGATTCTGACTTAGAAAAAAGAATGCATACATCAATTGGACAGGGAGATACATTGATTACTCCGGCGATGATCACCTCTGCAATTGCAAATAAAGGAGTTCTGCAAACACCTATCATGATTGATCAGGTGGAGAATTATAATGGAGAGGTGGTAAAGCAATACCATCCATCTGAGTATAAGCGTCTTATTTCAGAGGAGGAGGCAAGTACACTTACTGAATATATGGTTGATGTTGTAGAAAACGGAACCGGTTCTAAGCTCTCAGGTCAGAGCTATACGGTTGCAGGAAAAACAGGAAGTGCAGAGTTTGGGACAACAAAGGGAGAAAGTCATGCATGGTTTACCGGCTTTTCTTCAGCAGAGGATCCGGACATTGTTGTAACCGTTATCGTAGAGGGAGCAGGAAGCGGCGGAGACTATGCTGTACCGATGGCAAAGCGTATATTTGACGCTTATTATAAATAGTGATATACTTTTACCAAGTGAGTTTTCAGACACAGGGGAGGATTGCAATGATTGAAGCAACGAGCTGTGGCGGAATCGTAATTTTTCGAGGGAAAATTCTGTTGCTGTATAAGAACTACAGAAACAAATACGAAGGATGGGTGCTGCCAAAGGGTACAGTTGAAGAAGGAGAAGAATTTCAGGAAACAGCTCTTCGGGAGGTTGAAGAAGAAGCTGGAGTAAGCGCGAATCTTGTAAAGTATATTGATAAGAGTAGTTATACTTTTCAAGTACAGACAGATACGGTTTCAAAACAGGTTCACTGGTATCTGATGATGGCGGACAACTATAATAGTAAGCCACAGAGAGAAGAGTATTTTCTGGATAGTGGATATTATAAGTATCACGAAGCGTATCATCTATTAAAGTTCATGAATGAACGTCAGATATTGGAGAAGGCATATGATGAGTATCTGAATCTAAAAAAGAATAATCATTGGTGTATGAAAGAAAAGATAATATAAAATCAAAACACAGGTGTTTTCACCTGTGTTTTTGCGTTCTGTACGATAGCAGTCGTACCTATATGACAGCTTCGATGGTCACGATACGATCCTTTGTAAGATCAATGATATTACCATTGCAATTGACGATAGGACGAGAATAGTTGTTTACATTATTCATAACAACTTCACCTTCCATGCCGTTACTGAGTCGAACACGATTACCAATCAACTCATCTGCAACGTGTGAGAGAAATGTGTATAAGATTTTGAAGTCATACTTTTGAAAGCTTTCTGACTCGAATATGTTAATAACACGGTAAGGACAGATGGGCTCACGGTAAGAACGGGCGGAGGTCATGGCTTCGTAAACATCTGCAATTGCAACAATTTTCGCAAATTCAGAAATCTCGGTTCCCTTTAGCCCCTGCGGGTAGCCAGAACCATCGCATCGCTCGTGGTGCTGAAGTGTTGCAAGCTTAATACGTTCATCCAGACTTTGTTTGCTTAATATATGATACCCATGAAAAGCATGTGTTTTAACAAGATCAAATTCCATTTTATTCAGACGATCCGGTTTCCAGATGATGTCATAAGGAAGGATAAATTTGCCAATATCATAAAGAAAGCCAGAAAGAGTTAACACATCAATATCTTCTTTGGAATATCCCAGCCAGCGTCCAAATACTCTGCAAATCAGTGCGACATTCAGGCCATGGGCATAAGTAAGATTATCTTCACCAGGCAGTAAGAGATAAAGGTAGGATAGTAAAAGCTTGCCGGTCATTTTATCAGGACAAAGAGTATTCGCAATTTTTAGCAGATCATCTTGATGGAAAGGCACTTTTTTGTATATAAAAGAATCGACCGCAACTTTATATGCAACAAGATTAGCTCGATAAATCTCTTCGTATTGTTTGAAAGATTTTCCGAGTCGTATTTTTTCATAAAAAGTTTTGGCATAGTCAGATGGCTCCATAACATTGACGCCCATGATGTGGAAAGCCTGGAGCTTTTGAATGACTATTTTATCAACTTTTGTATCCTTTTTTACAATAATCTTACCCTGCGAAGTAATATCCTCTGCAAGAACCATGTCGTCTTTTAAGGCAAGGGTAGCTACCATTTCCATAAAAAAGTACCTCTTTATAATTATTTTGTATTACAACATCCTCATTTTCAGTATAGAAATATTATGAAATAAAGTCAATGTTATTCTACTATAAATGATGAATCTATGGTAAACTGTAGCAAGAAAGGTTGAAGAGATGAAATTCTATCGATATTTATTTTGTGGCGAAAGCGTCGAAAAGAAGAAGAAAAGAATTATCCGGCGATTAAAATACCATCGGTTACAGACAGGCATTTATGTGATTACCTTACCGATTGATGGTAAGGAATTGCTGGAGATTTATCATGCGGTAGTTTTACTTCAGTCATTTTATAGGAGAAAAGATATTTTTGTAGTAGGAATCGCAGGATCAGAAGAGGAAGCTTGTCAGATAATCGAAAGAATTGTAAATCAGGTTTATCAAGAGACAGGTGCGTGTGATATAAAGGGATATATTTGTAAAAATGAGGAAGGATAAGATTATATGCTTCACGTATTATTACTGATATTAAAAATAGTCGGAATTGTTCTTCTATGTATACTGGGTGTGTTTTTACTGCTTATTCTTCTGGTTCTGTTTGTGCCGGTTCGCTACCGGGCAGAGGGAGAGACCTATGAAAATCTACAGGTAAAGGCAAACGTCACGTGGCTGCTTCATATTATCAGTGTAACGTTCTGTTATAAAGAAGGAGAGACTGATTTCCAGATGCGGATATTTGGCATTCGACGAAAGCCCGGAAATGTGAGAAAGAACAATACCATACACAAAAAGAGAAAAATACGGGAATCCTCGGATCAAATAAATAATTTTGAAGAAAAACCGGAGGACAACGATATTGATCATCGTGTAGAAAACATCAGCAAAGCAGAGAATGATGGTAATGAGGAACGCGGTGATGGGAAACAGGAGTTCCCAAAAAAGGAATCACAAACGGATGGTATAGCTGAGGAAAAAACACAAGAAGGCAAATGGGAGAGAATAAAATTATTTATTCATAATGTGATAAATGGTTTCAAAAATATTCGCTACACAATTACAAATATCTGTGATAAAATAAATAAGATTAGAAATGATATCAATAGGTATTATGAGATATTTTCAAGCGACTATGCCAAGAATTCGTATTCGCTTTGTGGAAAGCAAATAGCTCGACTATTTCGACATATCAGACCAAGAAAGTTTTCAGCAGATATTCATTTTGGGACAGGTGACCCGGCTTCCACCGGTGAATTAATTGGAGTATTCAGTATGTTCTATCCGAAATTTAGAGGTAACGTTTCTGTTACGCCTGATTTCGAAAGAGCAGTTTTTGAGGGAAGATTCCTAATGAAAGGACGTGTATACACGAATGTCCTTTTACGAATTGGATGGATTCTTTTCTTCGATAAAGATTTGAGAAGAATGATGAGTGTATTGAGAAAGGAAGATGAGGATGACAGATAATAATTTTGGCGGTGTTGTAGAGGCGTTAATGAAGGGTATGGAATCCTTTATGAGTACGAAGACTGTAGTAGGAGAGGCGACTAAGGTCGGAGATACCATTATCCTTCCCCTTGTTGATGTTACATTTGGAGTTGGAGCAGGAGCTGCTTCTGGAGATAAGAAGAATAATGGATGCGGTGGATTTGGAGGAAAGATGTCACCGAATGCCGTATTGGTTATTCAAAATGGACATACAAAGCTTGTTAATGTAAAGAATCAGGATGGATTAACAAAAATTCTGGATATGGTTCCGGACGTGATTCAGAAATTTGGTACACCGAAGGAAGAGGAAAAGGTAACGGATGAGGATGCTGTAACGATTGCTTTTCCGGAAGACAAAGAGTAACAAAAAAGACAGCATGATTTGGTGCTGTCTTTTCTGATTTTAGGAAACAAATCCGAAAGGTTCACATAGAATATCTTATGAGGCATAATCGATTGTTACTGAGTCGGAAGAGGAGATCGGCCATGAGATTTCGTCGTCAATTAGGATTCTTCCTGATCAGCTTTGCTACCGGGATGTTAATGATGATGTTTATATCCAATATTTTTCTGGGTGTCATTATAATGAGTATTTTATTGGTATTGGGCTATCGGCTTTATTGTCAAAAGTGAGGTTACGAGAATGCGAAATTTTGAAAATGCAAACGCAGAAGAGCTTGCAGAAGTGAAATTGTGGCTGTTTCAAGAAAATGTCAGATTAGAGACCGGAAAACAAGATCTAAAAGATCAGATGCGAAAATTGGAGTATGAGAAGAGAAGTCTCGAACAGGAAAAGAAGCTTTTTGAAAGAAAATGGAAGGTACTTGAAAGTGGCTTTCGTTCTTTACAGGGAGATAAGGAAGAAATTGAACTGGAAAAAAGAAGACTTTTGATTGAAAAGGAAAAGCTTAGATGCAGAAATACTACATGCCAGTATGGGACAAGCGGTAATAATCTCTTGTTTTTCCGAGGAATCAATAGTGCAAAGGATTTGAAGAAGAGATACAAAGATCTGGTTAAAATTTTTCATCCGGACAATCCATTGGGGGATCGTGATACGATTCTGACCATTAATCGTGAATATGACAGTCTCAGAATGTATCTTGAATAGAGTAGCGGAGAACAGAAAAAAGGATGACAAAAAAGAGGACTGAATTTCAGTCCTCTTTACATTTCATAAGTATCAATACTAAGCTCTCTCAACTTTTCCTGAGCGTAAGCAGCTAGCGCATACATAAATTCTTTTTGGAGCACCATTTACTTTACATTTAACTCTTTTAATATTTGATTTCCAGATTCGATTGGATCTTCTATGGGAATGGCTCACGTTATTACCAAAATGAACGCTCTTGCCACAAATACTACATTTAGCCATGACATTGCACCTCCTTAAAATCATAATATGCCTGCCTTTTCAAGCTCGCAACATATGTATTCTATCAGATAAGAAAAAAAAAAGCAAGCATTAAATTTATAATTTTATATTCCATTTCTGTGGTAAAACAGTTATAATGTTTATTAATTGTGTGAATTGTAAATAGGAACGGAGGTAACGATATGAAAGGACATATGAGTACCAGCATGGGAAATATCATTGTAGATCCCGAAGTGATTGCTCAGTACGCCGGATCAGAAGCTATGGAATGCTTTGGTATTGTGGGTATGGCTGCAGTTAGTATGAAAGATGGTCTGGTAAAGCTATTAAAGAAAGAGAGCATTACGCGTGGTATTAATGTTACGGTAGTAGACAATAAGCTGAGACTTGATTTTCATGTAATTGTTGCTTACGGAGTAAGTATTCTCGCTGTTGCAGATAATCTTATGAGTAATGTTAAATATAAAGTCGAAGAATTTACCGGACTTGAAATTGAAAAAATGAACATCTATGTAGAAGGTGTGCGTGTTATTGATTAATACGTGACATAAAGGAGGATTTTTAAAGTGGCTATTCAATCACTCACCGCGGAACTAATTGCAAAGATGTTTTTAGCCGGTGCAAATAACTTACAAGCAAAGAAAGAATGGATCAATGAGCTGAATGTTTTTCCAGTTCCGGATGGAGATACCGGTACAAATATGACGCTGACGATAATGTCAGCAGCCAAGGAAGTTTCTAATTTGGCAGATATCAATATGGTAAACTTATCAAAGGCAATCTCGTCGGGATCGCTGAGAGGTGCGCGTGGTAATTCGGGAGTTATCCTGTCTCAGCTGTTGAGAGGTTTTACAAAAGTCATTAGTGAATACGAAGAGATTAATACTGAGGTACTTGCGATTGCGTTTAACAAGGCAGTTGAGACTGCATATAAAGCAGTAATGAAGCCAAAAGAGGGAACAATTCTTACCGTAGCAAGAGGCGCTGCTGAAAAGGCATCTGAAATCAGTGACAAAGTAACCGATATGGAGCAGTTTACAGCCGAAGTAATCGCCCATGCTGAATATGTTCTGAGTCAGACTCCGGAGATGCTTCCGGTGTTAAAGCAGGCTGGAGTAGTGGACTCTGGTGGACAAGGACTGGTAGAGGTATTGAAAGGTGCAGTAGATGCACTGCTTGGAAAAGAGATCAAGCTCGAATTTGCAGAAAATCCTGTTACAACAGGTAATGTTGATCGACAGAACATTGACACAGCAGATATTAAGTTTGGTTATTGTACGGAATTTATCATATTATTGGATAAAGTGTTTAATGCAAAGAATGAACTTGATTTCAAGAGCTATTTGGAATCTATTGGTGATTCTATCGTATGTGTCGCTGATGATGATGTGGTTAAGGTACATGTGCATACAAACGATCCGGGTCTTGCCATTCAGAAAGCGTTAAAATTTGGACAGCTCTCAAGAATGAAGATTGACAATATGCGTGAAGAGCACAATGAGCGCATTGCTATGGATTTAGAGAAAAAGAATGCTCAGACAGCAGAAGCCAAGGCAACAGGAAATGAGGCTTTATCAGAGGACGCAGAGTCAACGGAAGAAAAATCGAGTTATGTGGAACCACCAAAAGAGTATGGATTTATTTCAGTATCAGCAGGGGAAGGACTGAGCGAGATTTTCACGGGACTTGGTGTTGATGTGATCATTGAGGGTGGTCAGACGATGAATCCCAGCACGGAAGATATGTTGAATGCAATTGCAAAGGTTAATGCAAAAACGGTGTATATTCTTCCAAACAACAAGAATATTATTTTGGCAGCAAATCAGGCACAGGCACTGACAGAGGATAAGAAGGTAGTAGTGATTCCGACCAGTACCATACCGCAGGGAATTACAGCTTTAATATCTTTTGCGCCGGAATGCTCTCCAGAGGAAAATGAAACAGAGCTTACTCGAGAGATTGCCAAGGTAAAGACAGGTCAGGTGACATATGCTGTCAGGGATACTGTGATTGAGGATAAAGAGATTAAACAGGGTAATATCATGGGAATCGGAGATAAAAAGATTCTTTCAGTCGGTACGGTGGTAGAAGAGACTGCGAAGGATATGATAGAGCAGTTAGTGGATGAAGACTCTGAATTGA
This sequence comes from uncultured Lachnospiraceae bacterium, assembly GCA_964481705.1. GTDB lineage: Bacteria > Bacillota > Clostridia > Lachnospirales > Lachnospiraceae > CAYZUC01. The sequence goes on along the minus strand of CAYZUC010000034.1, from coordinate 3,878 downwards.
TTAGTATTTATTATGGTAGTGAAGTAGACGAGGAGATTGCCGAGGAATTTGCAGCCGAGATTGAGAATCAGTATTCCGATATTGACGTTGAAGTACATTCCGGAGGACAACCGATTTACTATTATATTATTTCGGTAGAATAGATCGGCTTCTTGTACAAACGAGGGTTTGTGTATGTTGTTGGATCAGGATATTAAAGACATTAAGGGTGTTGGAGAAAAGACAGCCGCTTTGTTTCACAAGGTGGGTGTCTATTCTTTATGGGATTTATTATGCTATTACCCAAGAAACTATGAGATATTTCATCCCCCGGTGACAGTAGATCAATTGGAGCTTGGAGAAATCTGCGCAGTTGGTCTGACTATCTGTGGCAGTCTAAAGGGTACTGGTTATGGAAAAAAGCAAGTGTTAATCGCGATGGGAAAAGATCGTCTGAACCAAGGTATTAAACTTACCTGGTTTCACATGATGTTTCTTAGAAACCAAATCAAGCCGTCTCAGTATTACATTTTCAGAGGAATGGTATCAACGTTTGGTTCTGACTTTGTCCTGGAACAACCGAAATTTTATTCTCCAGAGGAATACGGAAATTGGATTGAGAAATGTCAGCCTATCTACCCTGTAACAAAAGGACTTACCAGTAAGGGAATATCAAAAGTAGTAACAAAGGTGATTCAGTCTATACAGATGCCGGAGGACTATCTGGACAGAGGATTTTTGGAGAAAAATGGCCTGATGGGATGGAAAGATGCTGTAATGGGTATCCATTTTCCGGAAAGCTTAGAGAAAGCAAATCCAGCCAGACAAAGGATTGCATTTGATGAGTTTTTCTTTTTTATCCTTACGATTCGACGACTTCGTGAAGAAAACCGTAAGCTGCCAAACAGTTTTCCCATGATTGAGGTGGCAGAGACGCAAAGGCTGATCGAAGCATTGCCGTATGAATTAACAGGAGCTCAGAAGAGAACGTGGGAAGAAATCAGACAGGATCTGTCAGGAGAACATTGTATGAACCGACTCATCCAGGGAGATGTTGGCTCTGGTAAAACTATTGTTGCGATTCTGGCTCTGATTGAAACGTGCTGTAATGGATTTCAAGGGGCTTTGATGGCGCCAACTGAGGTTCTTGCTATGCAGCATATGGAATCCATGACTTCCTTGTTCCATAAGAATGGAATACCATTACGTCCTGTATTGCTTACCGGTTCTATGACAGCAAAAGAGAAAAGGGAAGCCAAAGAACTGATTCAATCAGGAGAGGCAAATATCGTTATTGGAACGCATGCACTGATTCAGGACAATGTAGAATTTCAGTCACTGGGTCTTGTAGTAACAGATGAACAACATCGATTTGGCGTACGGCAGAGAGAGGCGCTTTCGAGCAAAGGCAAATCGCCACATGTTCTTGTCATGAGTGCAACACCTATTCCGCGTACACTGGCGATTATTTTATATGGAGATCTTGATATATCGGTTATGGATGAATTGCCGGCCAACCGGCTTCCGATAAAAAATTGTGTTGTAAATGCTGATTATCATGAAAAGGCATATCGGTTTATTACAAAAGAAATATCCGCCGGGAGGCAGTGTTATATAATATGCCCTATGGTGGAAGAAAGCGAAGCCATTGAAGCAGAGAATGTTTTAGAGTATTCGGAAAGGCTGAAGAGTGAATTCCCGGAAAGTGTTCGTATTGCTTATTTACATGGAAAAATGAAGCCGAAAGAAAAGAATGAGATTATGGAAAGCTTTGCGCGTGGTACTATCGATGTACTGGTATCGACTACGGTAGTGGAGGTTGGGGTGAATGTCCCGAATGCTACGGTCATGATGGTAGAGAACGCCGAGCGGTTTGGATTGGCTCAGCTTCACCAGCTGAGAGGAAGAGTAGGAAGAGGAGAGTATCAATCGTATTGCATCTTTGTAAGTGGTAACGATCGAAAGGAGACAAAAGAACGATTGGATATTTTGAATCGTTCTAATGATGGCTTCATAATTGCCAGAGAAGATATGAAACTCAGAGGTCCCGGAGATTTACTTGGATATCGACAGAGTGGACTGCTGGATTTTAAGGTGGGAGATATCTTTCAAGATGCGGGACTGTTAAAGCTGGCAAGTGAATATGCGGAGGAAGTTCTTATGGATGATTTTATGCTGGAGAAGGATCATAATCAGATTTTGGTGGAATATTTAAAGAGATATCAAAGTCGTAGTTCGGAAAGGATCAACCTGTAAAGGAACGTTTGTTCACAGCACTATGTTGCGTTTTTAAAGGCAAAGGACACTATAATTAGTGTTTTTTGCTTTTTTTTTTGATTCTTCTGTGCTATAATAAATATTGGTATTTTAGCAAGATATTGAAAGGGGAATTACTTCCAATGACCAAAGTAGCAAAATATGATGCCAGCAGTATCACCGTTCTGGAAGGTCTTGAGGCTGTCCGCAAGAGACCGGGTATGTACATCGGCAGCGTAAGTACAAAAGGATTGAATCACTTAATATATGAGATTGTTGATAACAGTGTTGATGAACATTTGGCGGGATTCTGTAATGAGATTCATGTAACACTGGAGGCAGATGGTTCTGCCACTATTTCGGATAACGGACGTGGAATTCCGGTAGAGATGCATGAAAAGGGAATGAGTGCGGAAAGACTTGTTTTCACCACACTACATGCAGGCGGTAAGTTTGATGATTCCGTTTATAAGACAAGCGGTGGACTTCATGGAGTTGGTTCCTCGGTTGTAAATGCATTGTCTACTTATTTGGATATTGAAATTCGGCGTGGAGGACAGGTTCACCATGACCGTTATGAAAAGGGAAAGCCAACCATTAAGCTGGAGAATGGCTTGCTTCCGATTATTGGTAAGAGCAAGGAGACTGGTACAAAGGTTAATTTCCTGCCAGACCCTACAATTTTTGAAAAGACTCGTTTTAAATCTGATGAAGTGAAAAGCAGACTTCATGAAACAGCCTATTTGAATCCGGAGCTTACGATTTTCTTTGATGATAAGCGTGGTCCTCTGTTTGACTCTGAAATATTTCATGAACCGGAAGGACTTCAGGGTTTTGTGAAGGATATGAATAGTAATAAAGAGGTTCTGACTGATGTCATCTGTTTCCATGGAGAGAGCGAAGGAATTACGGTTGACTGTGCGTTCCAGTATGTAAATGAATTTCATGAGAATGTACTTGGTTTCTGTAACAATATATATAATGCGGAGGGTGGAACACATCTTACCGGTTTCAAAACCATGTTTACTACAGTAATGAATTCCTATGCAAGAGAGTTAAACATATTGAAAGAGAAGGATGTGAATTTCAATGGAGCTGATATTCGAAACGGAATGACAGCAGTCGTATCGATTAAGCACCCATCCCCACGCTTTGAAGGACAGACTAAGACAAAACTCGATAATCAGGATGCTTCCAAGGCAGTAGCCAAGGTTACCGGAGATGAGATTCAGAGATATTTTGACCGTAATCTGGAGACATTAAAGTCCGTCTTAAGCTGTGCAGAAAAAGCAGCAAAAATCAGAAAATCAGAAGAAAAGGCTAAGACAAATCTGTTGACTAAACAGAAATATTCCTTTGATTCTAATGGTAAGCTTGCAAATTGCGAGAGTCGTGATATGAAGAAATGTGAGATATTTATTGTCGAGGGAGATTCTGCAGGAGGATCTGCAAAAACAGCCAGAAACAGAATGTTTCAGGCAATCCTTCCAATTCGAGGCAAGATATTGAACGTAGAAAAGGCCAGCATTGACAAGATTTTGGCGAATGCAGAGATCAAGACAATGATTAATGCATTTGGATGTGGGTTTTCTGAGGGCTATGGTAATGATTTTGATATTACCAAGCTTCGTTATGACAAGATA
>CAYZUC010000033.1:0-28107 GCA_964481705.1 uncultured Lachnospiraceae bacterium | reverse complement strand
TATTTATTTCCGGTGAAGTAGCAATGGAAGTCGTAATTCCATTACTTATGGCCTCGTTAATTGATCATGGAGTAGAGGCTGGAAATATGAAACATGTATATTTGATGGGTGCTTTGATGGTAGGTGTAGCGTTATGTTCGTTGACTTTCGGTACTTTGTCCGGCTGCTTTGCGGCAAAAGCAAGTGCGGGTTTTGCAAAGAACATCAGACAGACTATGTTTGAGAATATCCAGACCTATTCCTTTACCAATATCGATAAATATTCGACTGCAGGTCTGGTTACCAGGCTTACGACAGATGTTACGAATGTACAGAATGCCTACCAAATGATTCTACGCATGTGTGCCAGAGCACCATTAATGCTGATTGGTGCAATGATTATGGCGTTCTCTATTAATGCACGTATATCCTGTATTTTTCTCGGAGCAGTTGTATTCTTAGGAATTGTTATGGCAATTATTGTATCTCATGCCTTTCCGGTTTTTAGCCAGGTATTCAAAAAGTATGATGATCTTAATTCCAGCGTTCAGGAGAATATAAGCTCTATTCGTGTGGTGAAGGCTTATGTAAGAGAGGAACATGAGATTGAGAAGTTTAAAAAGGCCTGTGACAATCTATATAAAATGTTTGTAAAGGCTGAGAATCTTGTTATTATGAATGGTCCTGCTATGATGTTTTCTATTTTCTCCAGTATGCTGCTATTATCCTGGTTTGGAGCAAAAATGATTGTAGTAGGTTCTCTTACGACAGGACAATTAATGAGTCTTTTTAGCTATGTTATGAGCATAATGATGAGTTTGATGATGATCTCAATGATTTTTGTTATGCTTACCATGTCAAAGGCAAGCGGAGATCGTATCGCAGAAGTAATCAATGAAAAGAGTAATCTAAATAATCCTGAGAATCCGATTTTTGAAATCAAGGATGGTTCAATCGTATTTGATCATGTTTATTTTTCTTATAAAAAGGAAGATGATAACTATATTTTAAAAGATATTAATCTTGAGATTAAAAGTGGTGAGACGATTGGTATTCTAGGAGGAACAGGTAGTGCAAAATCATCGCTTGTTCAGTTGATAGCACGTTTATATGATGTATCCAAGGGACGGCTACTGGTTGGAGATGTTGATGTAAAGGATTACGATTTGGATGTCCTGAGAAATCAAGTATCCATGGTACTTCAAAAAAATGTCTTGTTCTCTGGAACAATTAAGGAAAATCTTCGTTGGGGAAATGAAAACGCAACCGATGAAGAGATTAGAAGGGCTTGTCATCAGGCACAAGCGGATGAATTCATCGAAGGATTTTCGGAGAAATATGATACCCATATAGAGAGGGGTGGAAATAATGTATCTGGCGGACAAAAGCAGAGACTTTGTATTGCAAGAGCACTTTTGAAGAACCCCAAAATCTTGATTCTGGATGATTCAACAAGCGCTGTTGACACGAAAACAGATGCTAAAATTCGAGAAGGGTTCCGAACCGAGCTTCCCAATATTACAAAGATTATTATAGCGCAGAGAATTGCTTCCATAATGGATGCGGATAAGATACTGGTCTTGAATGAGGGTGAAATGGTTCAATTTGGAACACATGAAGAGTTAATGAGAGATTGTGAGATATATCGTGATGTTTACGAATCTCAGATGAAAGGAGCCGATGAATATGGAACAGAACAAAAGTAATCAGCCGGCACCTAGAGCAATGAAGGGCAGACGGGGTAATATGGGTCCTCGTCCTAAACTAAAAGACCCTAAGAAAACGATAGGAAGACTTTTTCAATATGTCTTTCGGGGCTACGCATTTTCATGCATTTTAGTAATTATATGTATTCTATTCAGCTCCTTAACTACCGTTGTAGCAACCGGTTTCTTAAAAAAGCTGATTGATAACTACATTACGCCCTATATTAATCAAGGAAATGTTGATTTTACACCACTACTGATAGCTCTGGCAAAATTGTCGATACTGTTTTTACTTGGAATCATCGCAAATTATGCACAAAGCAGAATCATGGTTAAGGTATCACAAGGAACGTTAAAGAATATCAGGAATGATATTTTTACACATATGGAGAAACTTCCGATCAAGTATTTTGATACGAATTCTCATGGAGACATCATGAGTCTGTATACCAATGATACAGATACCTTACGACAGATGATTTCACAGAGTATTCCACAATTGATTTCCTCGGTTATTACGATCGTAAGTGTTCTTATTTATATGATTATATTAAATATTCCACTAACGATTTTGACTCTGCTTATGGTGTTTTTTATGATGGCAATCGTAAAAAAGATCGCCGGTAAGAGTGGTGGATATTTCCTGGCACAGCAAAAGAACCTTGGTAAGGTAAATGGATATATTGAGGAAATGATGGAAGGACAGAAGGTGGTTAAAGTATTCTGCCACGAAAAAAAGAATATAACAGCATTTACTGAGTTGAATCAGGAACTTTTCGAAAGTGCAGATAACGCAAACAAATATGCCAATATACTGATGCCTATTATGGGAAATCTCGGGAATCTTAGCTATGTAGTAACAGTTATCGTTGGCTCCCTAATGGCAATATGGGGATTCATGGGATTTACTTTAGGTAGTCTGGCTTCCTTCTTACAGTTTAATAGATCCTTTAATCAGCCTATTACACAAGTATCCATGCAGATTAATTCCATTGTTATGGCGCTTGCAGGAGCAGAACGTTTGTTTAAGCTCCTGGACGAGGAGCCTGAGGTGGATGATGGATATGTAGAATTAGTAAATGCCAATTACGATTCGAATGGCGAATTACAGGAGTCTGTAAAAAGAACCGGAATTTGGGCATGGAAGCATTATCATAAGGCAGATAATACAACGACCTTTCAGAAGCTGGAGGGAAATGTTGTATTTGATCATGTTGATTTTGGATACAGTGATGATAAAATTATTCTTCATGATATAGAGATTTGTGCAAAGCCAGGTCAACAAATTGCCTTTGTAGGTGCAACAGGAGCAGGTAAGACGACCATTACTAATCTGATTAACAGATTTTATGATCTACAGGATGGAAAAATACGCTACGACGGTATTAACGTGAATAAGATTAAGAAAGATGATCTAAGGCGTTCTCTGGGTATTGTTTTGCAGGATACTCATTTATTTACGGGAACCGTTATGGAGAATATTCGCTATGGTAAGCTGGATGCAACGGACGAAGAGGTAGTTGCAGCAGCAAAGCTGGCGAATGCAGATTATTTCATTCGACATTTACCAAATGGATATCAAACCATTCTAACCGGTGACGGAAATAATCTGTCACAGGGACAAAGACAGCTATTATCCATTGCAAGAGCAGCTGTGGCTGACCCTCCGGTACTGATTTTGGACGAGGCAACCTCAAGTATCGATACCAGAACAGAGAAGATTATTCAAGAAGGTATGAGTAGACTTATGAACGGAAGAACGGTATTCATTATTGCTCATCGTTTATCAACGATACGCAATGCCGACCTTATTATGGTATTGGATCATGGAAGAATTATAGAACAGGGTAATCATGACGAGTTGATTCAGGATAAAGGTGTCTATTTCCAATTATATACAGGAGCATTAGAACAATCATAAAAATAAAATCGCTGAAGCTTATAAAGCTCAGCGATTTTTTTAAATGATGATAGTAGAATCGTTTACTAGCGGGGACCCATATCCAGCATACCAAGATCTGTATAATCTTCCTTAAACTTATCTGCATTTTCCTTCGCAAATTCGGTCTGCAAATCCATATATTTGATAAACATATCTTCCATGGAGATACCTTTCTCCTCGGCTATGGATTTTAAGATGGGAGTGAGCTGCTGAATCTGAAAAGAGACACGAGTATTTTGCGGATCAATATCCTTTAAAACCTCCTCAGCATATTGATTGATTCTTTGTATGATTTCACGATCTTCCTGCGTCATAATATTACCTCCGTTCATTACTATTATTGTAGAGTATAGCATTTGTAGCGAACACTGTCAAAAATGTTTCAACTATTGTTAATTGTACGGAAATTTGTTAAAATAATAAGAGTTGTACGAATGAATCATAAGAGATAAGAGAGGATAAAAAATGGCAAAGATTAATCCATTTAAAGGAATTAGACCGAAGGAAGGTTTGGAAAGCAGAATAGCAGCTTTACCATATGATGTTTATAATAGAGAAGAGGCGAAGGAAGAAGTGGCTCGAGAACCATTATCATTCTTGAAAATCGACCGCGCAGAAGTCTCTTTTCCGGATGATGTAGATACTTATGATGATCGAGTTTATAAGGGAGCACATGATCTCTTATGGAAGCTTATCAATAAAGGATATTTTATTCAAGAAAAGAATCATTGTTATTATATCTATGAATTAACAATGAATGGAAGGACGCAGACAGGAATTGTTGCCTGTGCATCCATTGATGATTATGAGAATCAAATCATTAAAAAGCATGAAAATACACGAGCAGACAAAGAAGAAGACCGCATTCGTCATGTAGATACCTGTGACGCCCAGACAGGTCCGATTTTCCTTGCATATCGCTCAAGAGAAGTTATCAATCAAGTAGTCAATAATGTAAAGAAAGGCAAGCCGGTATATGATTTCAAATCTGTAGATGGAATCCAACATCGTGTGTGGATTGTGGACCGTGTCAATTACATAGAGACAATTCGAAAAGAGTTCGCAAATATAAAAGAAATCTATATTGCAGATGGTCATCACAGATGCGCTTCGGCAGTAAAAGTTGGATTGAAGAGAAGAAGCGAACATCCGGATTACAATGGAAGCGAAGAATTCAACTATTTTCTTTCGGTTCTTTTTCCGGATGATGAATTGATGATTATGGATTACAATCGTGTAGTAAAGGATTTGAATGGATACGATACAAAATCATTTCTTGATAAGATTGAAGAGAAATTCAATGTAACCATAAGTAATCAACCAGTTCATCCTAAGGAAAAATGTGAATTTGGGATGTACTTGGATCATCAGTGGTATTCCTTGAAGGCAAAGGACGAAATCCGAAATACGGATGCGGTAGATGGATTGGATGTTTCCATTCTTCAGAACAATTTATTGGAGCCGATATTAGGTATTCAGAATCCAAAGACAGATAAGAGAATCGATTTTGTGGGTGGTATTCGAGGTCTGGAGGAGTTGGAAAGACGAGTACATGCTGATTGCAAGGTTGCCTTTTCCATGTATCCGACCAGTATTAGTGAACTTTTCGCTGTTGCTGATGAGAATCGGCTTATGCCTCCGAAATCAACTTGGTTTGAGCCGAAACTTCGTAGTGGTCTGTTTATTCATTCTATAAAAGAGACACATTAAGTTTTATGATTCAGTAAATACATTAAGGGAATTACACGAATTGGTTAAAATTTATTACGTGTAAGAAGGGGGAAATATGAATAAAAGATTATATAATTTAATGGACTGGGCAGAGATCGAAGCAGTTACCTATTCAGAGGAGGATAACCCGAAAGGAATTCTTGGACCGCATAGTATAAAGGGAGCTACCTTGATTCAGACCTACCAGCCAGATTCGAAAAAGGTTTCTGTGAAGATTGGAAAAAAAGTCACTGAAATGGAACTAACCGATGAAGATGGGTTTTATTCTGTTTTGGTAAAGGACAAGTATCCCTTTGTTTATACGCTTGTTGTCGAAGATGAAAAGGGAAATGAAATAGAAAAAGAAGATCCTTATCGATTCCCAGATTTGATTACAGAAAAGGATACCAAGAAATTTAATTCAGGAATACATTATAATGTTTATGATATTCTCGGAGCACATGTTTGTAATATTGATGGAATTGATGGTGTTCATTTTGCAGTTTGGGCTCCAAATGCATTACGCGTCAGCGTAGTAGGCGATTTTAATGAATGGGACGGTAGAATTCATCAAATGCAGCGATTGTGGGACTCTGGTATTTTCGAACTGTTTGTGCCGGATGTTGAGGAAGGTGCCATGTATAAGTTTGAGATTAAGCTAAAGAGCGGTCTCACATACATGAAGGCAGATCCTTATTGTTATGGTGCTGAGATTCGTCCGAACACCGCATCCATTGTAAGAACAATTACAAATTATGATTGGAAAGACGATGATTGGATGAAGAAGAGAAAATCCTACCAATCAGAATCTTCTGCGATGTCTGTATATGAACTGCACCTTGGCACATGGAAAAAGCCTACAGACGGAAGAGAATTCTACAATTATCGTGAGATTGCCCCAGAGCTTGTAAAATATGTAAAGGATATGGGATATACACATGTGGAATTGATGCCAGTTATGGAACATCCGCTTGATGAAAGCTGGGGGTATCAGGTGATCGGTTATTATGCACCTACCAGCCGATATGGCACACCCAAGGATTTTATGTATTTTATGGAGTATATGCATAAAAACGATATCGGAGTGATATTGGACTGGGTACCGGGGCATTTTCCAAAGGATGATCAAGGCTTACGATGCTTTGATGGTACGTGTCTTTATGAGCATCAGGATCCAAGACAGGGGTATCATCCTCATTGGGGGACTTTACTGTACAACTATGGTCGTCCGGAGGTTAAAAATTATCTGATTGCAAATGCTCTTTATTGGGCAATGGAATATCATGCAGATGGAATTCGTATGGATGCAGTTGCATCTATGCTGTATCTTGACTATGGAAAAAATGATGGCGAATGGATCGCCAATATCTACGGCGGTAATGAAAATCTCGAAGCAGTAGAGTTCCTGAAGCATCTAAATTCCGTATTTAAGAAGATGATTCCGGATGCGTTGCTGATTGCAGAAGAATCTACAGCGTGGCCAAACGTTACGGCAGATGTAAAGGACGATGGATTAGGATTTGATTATAAATGGAATATGGGATGGATGAATGATTTCCTGGGATATATGCATTACGATCCGCTGTTCCGTACGCATCATTATGGAGAGCTTTGTTTTAGCATGATATATGCCTATAGTGAAAAGTTCATGCTCTCATTATCGCATGATGAGGTGGTTCATGGAAAGTCCACCCTAATTGGAAAAATGCCAGGTACTATTGATGAGAAATTCAGTAATCTCAGGGCAGCATATGGTTTCTTTATGACACATCCCGGGAAGAAGCTTCTGTTTATGGGACAGGATATTGCAGAATTTGATGAATGGAATGAAGGCAGAGCCGTACAATGGAATTTATTAGAATATGATGAGCATCAAGGAATTCATTCTTATGTAAGAGATTTAAACACATTGTATCGGACACAGCCTGCGTTGCACGAATATGACCACAGCATAGAGGGCTTTGAATGGATTAATAATATTTCTGCAAATGAAAATATCGTTGTTTATGCCAGAAAGACAAAAAAGGAAGAGGAAATGCTCATAGTTATTTGCAATTTTGAGAATATTCCTCGAAATAACTATAAAATCGGAGTTCCAGCTCCGGGAAAGTACAAAGAGATTTTCTGCTCGGACGCTGAAAAGTATGGTGGATTTGGATTTTCCAATACAAGAGTTAAGCTATCAAAAAAGGATGAATGTGACGATCGCGAGAATTCCATAAAGATTAAAGTACCGCCACTTGGTCTTAGTATCTTTCAGTTCATTCCGCTCGAAGAGGATGATTTTGAAGAAAAGCCGACAACGACACGTAAGACAGCTGCGAAGGCATCCAAAAGAACAAAGAGTGTGAATACTGCAGGAGCTTCTGAACGTGCAGATGCTTCAAAGAATTGACGGATTTAAATGAAATAAAATAATTAGAAATTAAAGTAGGGTATGCAGAATATGAATACAGTAAGTTCAATAGATAGTGTTGAGAATATGGAACAGCTGGAAAAGCTTGAGAACATAAATCCCGGAGTCATTCGCAGATATTTGGATGCACTCCCAGAAAAAGCATTGAATCTTGGAGTGAGAGTCTTATTTACACTAGTGTTGATTGTAATTGGATTTGCATTGATTCGGTTATTGCGTAAGATTGTAAAAAAGGCGATGCAGAATGCAAAAGCGGATCAAGGTGCCATTCAGTTTGTTGATTCCTGCCTAAAGGTTGCCCTCTACACCATACTTCTATTCTTTGTAGCATCAAGGTTCGGTTTGGATGCGACTTCTGTAATTGCAGTTGTAGGCTCGCTGGGCTTGACGTTGGGATTGGCCTTGCAAGGCAGTCTTGCGAATTTCGCAGGAGGCGTATTGATATTGACCATGAAACCATTTAAGGTTGGTGATTATATCATTGAAGATACTCACAAAAATGAAGGCTACGTCACGAAAATACAGATTTTTTATACTACCCTTCATACCATGGATAATAGTGTTGTTACGATACCAAATGGTACACTTGCCAATACTTCACTTATGAATAAGACGGCTTCCAAGGATCGCAGACTTGATTTGGAGTTTGGAATAGCATATACAGCAGACCTTCTGAAAGCAAAAGAAATTATCCTGAGTATTCTGGAGAAGGATGAAGGCGTCAATACAAATACGGTACCGGAAGTATTTGTTGCATCACTCGGAGAGAGTGCGGTTAATCTTGGTATTCATGCATGGGTTAAAAAAGAATTGTATCTAAATGTAAAGTATAGAATTATAGAAAAAGTCAAATTGGCATTTGATGAGAATGGTATTGAGATTCCATATAAAAAATTGGATATCATGATTAAGGAGAATCCCTCATGAAACCATTCAAAAGAGGACTACTAGATGGAATTCCTATTGCGCTTGGCTATTTATCTGTATCATTTACATTTGGCATACTCGCTGTTTCCTTCGGACTGAATTGGTGGCAGACGGTTTTAATTTCCATGACGAACCTTACTTCTGCCGGACAATTTGCAGGAGTCAGTATCATGGCAGCAACTGGTTCTTATTTTGAAATGGCACTTGCACAATTTATTATCAATTTAAGATATTCTTTGATGTCTATCGTACTGTCTCAAAAGGTCAGTGAACGTTTTGATGGGCTATCCCGATGGATATTGGGAGCTGGTATTACGGATGAGATTTTCTTTGTTGCATCCAATAAGGAGGGTACCGTGGGGAGATCCTATCTGTTTGGATTGATTGTCATTCCCTATTTTGGGTGGGCAATCGGTACTCTGTTGGGAGCAATATGTGGAAATATCTTACCTGAGATATTAACAAATGCTCTTGGTATTGCGCTATACGGCATGTTTATAGCAATTGTAGTACCTGTGGTAAAAAAGAATTCGAAAACACTGATTATCGTTTTGCTAGCAGTTTTGTTTAGCTGTTGTTTTAAATACATAGAAGCTTTAAAAAGTGTTTCCGTTGGATTTGTTGTCATCTTATGTGCGGTAGCAGCTTCGACGATTGGTGCTTTCTTTTATCCGGTAGGCACAGAATCGACAGCAAAAGAGAATGGAGAGTAGTGATGGATATAAAACAATACTTTATCTATCTTCTTATTATGGCAGGAACCACCTATCTGATACGGGCGCTGCCCTTTGCACTTGTGAAAAAGAAGGTTGAATCCAGGTTTATGCAATCGTTCTTATACTATATCCCATATACAGTTTTGGCAGCGATGACATTTCCGGCTATACTGTATTCTACAGGTTCCCTTATGTCGGCTGTGGCCGGACTGTTGGTCGCAGTCATAGTAGCTTTTACTGGAAGAGGCCTGTTAACGGTTGCGCTGTCAGCCTGCGGAAGTGTACTGGTGATAGAATTGTTGCAGATAATGATGTAGGAGGAAAAAGAATTGGAAGAACAGGCACTAAAGCTAAATTCGCAAATGACAGAGAAGATTTTTCGCAAATTTCTGATTCCTTCCATACTTGCATTAATGGCCTCCAATTTCAGCAGTATGATTGATACGGTCATAATTGGCAATACACTAGGGGAAAAGGGTCTTGCTTCCATGGCGCTTGTTTCTCCCATATATCTCATATATTTTACCTTTGGTTCCATGATGGCAGTTGGCTCATCTATTATGGCCGGTATTAGTCTGGGAAAAAATGATAAGGAAAAGGCGGAGTATTTCTTCGGCTCTTCTTTTTTATTTGCGTTAATTCTGGGAATCATTCTTACGATAATAGGTATTACGCAGGTTAATCCAATTGTAAAGCTCTTAGGTGCAACTGGAGATATGGTTCCCTTGGTCAAAAACTATTATCTCTTTTATGTTGCGGGGGGAACTGTTACCCTTCTTTTCTATATTCCATTTAACTATCTGAAATTAATAGGAAGACCACAAGTGTCTATGTACCTGTTGATGACAATGGCAATCATCAATATTGTATTAACCTGGTGCTTTGTCAGACACTTGCACATGTCTACAGGTGGGGCAGCACTTGCTACCATAATCAGCCTTTTCTGTGCCTTTTGCGTTGGATGCTTCTTTATGTTCTATGGACAGCCTATTATTAGACCGAAATTCCCCAAGCTAATCTTCAAAGATGAAATTCATATCATCAGTTCTGGAAGTGCAGCAGCTCTAAATAATTTCTCCATAGCCTTTATTGTGGTTATGATTAATCACCTAATTGGACAGATAGGTAATCAAAATGGATTTACGATTTACACGATAGCAAAGAATATTGACGATTTGTTTATGACTATTGTTTTTGGAGTTGCACAATCCATAGTTCCCATCATCAGTCTTTACTTTGGAGAAATGGATTATGAACATATTAAGACGGTCATGGGAAAAGTAAGAAAGAGTGGTATTCGGATCGTATTGGGAAGCCTCGTGGTGTTAATTCTTTTCTCTAAGTTCTTTGTTCAATTGTTTGGAGTAAAATCTCCTGAGATTCTAGGCGTAAGCGGTATCCTTTCCGTTATTTTTGTGGCAATTAGTCTGATTCCGGCATTGTTTAATTGTATTAGTATGAATTATTACAGTGCGATAAGGAGACCGGTACTTTCCAACTTGATACTACTGTTTCGAACTGGTTTTGTGATAATCTGTGCTTATGCGTTTGGATACTTATTTGGTCAGAATGGAATATGGTTATGTTATTTTGCAGGCGAGCTTCTTGCCTGCTTGGCATCAAGAATCACAAGGACTTGTTATCGAAGCTATCTCACAAAAAGAGAGAAGATGTTATATGACAGGAAATGGTTGTTACCACAAAATGAAGATGATTCCAAATATGATTTGAGCTTTTCAATAAAGAATACAAAAGAGGAGATATCTTTTGCATCCGAGAAAATCGGAGATTTTTGCAGAGAGCGAAATCTGCCTCCCAGAAACTGCATGATTATTAGCCTGGCATTGGAAGAACTACTGGTTTTGGTTTATCGTGTGATTTGCTTAAATGAAAAGGATAGCTATGTAGATGTACGCGTTTATATCAAGGATGAGATTACCATTCTTAGAATCCGGTATCCGGGGAAACGTTTTAATCCGGTTGAATACTATAATCATGATGATGATAAGCTCTCTGACAGTATGGGAGTAGGAATCTTGTTGAAATCGGCGAAATCTTTGGAATATAGTGAAGTACTAGGTATCAATAATCTTATGATTATGGTATGATAAAAGCATAAGAATTGAAAATTGGTGAATGTTATGGAGATTAGAACAGCAAGACCGGAAGATGCTGTTGCAATTATGAATCTTGTTCTTAATTGTTATGGTACACTAGCCGCAAACCAGAATTTTTACTTGCCGGAATTGATGGCATATTTAATTTTAAGCAATAAGATAAAATTATATCTTGCGATAGAGGATAATCATGTGATAAGTATGGAAGCTTGCAGAGAAGAATGTGAGTTTCCCGGTTCTCTCTATATGGAAGGGAAGATGACGCTGCCGGATTATAGAGGAAAAGGAATAGCTAAACAGGTTCTTGCATATATGCTTTCTGATAACAGTGATTGTACATTACGATCCTTCTGCGCATATACAAAGGGAAATACGATTGGTATTCAACCCATGCTGAAAAAAAGGAATTTCTTTCTGACGGGTTTTGTATTCAACGATTTCTACGATGGAAATGGGACAGGAAAGAATTCAAACTGTATTATGGTTCGAAAGAAAAACGTAGATTCGGTAGGAAAGATATGGTTGCCGGAGGAACAAAAGGAATTTGTAGAAGAAATGTATCGTCCGTTTCAAGTAGATTACGAAATGGAATTTGAGAGAAATATCTTGTACAACCGAACAACCTATCAGATATGCGAGGATATGGTACATCGGAACAGAACAATCGTTTTTGATCATTGCGGTATGGATTTTGTTGAGATGGTAAAGGAACAGCTAAGTGAAACAAAAGACATTGCAGATCAGACGATTCAGGTCTATTTAAACATGAAAGATCCGGGGTGCGTAGTATCCTATCATCTACTGAAGAAGCTTGGATTTGTTTTCACAGGGTGCCGTCCTTTTTGCGATAGAAGGGAGTATCTTGTTTTGTATTATTCGGATTGTCTTAGCATACAAAAAGACTCCCTGATTTTGGGCGGAGAAGATAAGGTACTTCTGGATTTGTTGTAGGAAAGGGGAGTAAGAATGAAAAAGAGTGGAAATTTAAGAAAGAAGCTTTTCTCTTTGATTATGAAGGTTTCTCTTACCGGACTGCTTATTTTGGGTATTGTGGGCATCTTTACAACTGTTCGCATGCGAGATGAGATTTCTGCCGGCAACCGTAAACTGGGTGATAATGTTACTTCTGAGAGCCAACAGTCCTTTGAAGATAAAGTAAAGAGCGAGATGGTACAGCTTTCAGAGAGTATTGCATCCATTGCGGATGACAAACTGGCTGTAATACAAAATCAGACAGAACTTGTTGCGGATATGGCGGGCTATATTTATTCCAATGCAGAACAGTTTCAGTACAGCAAAAGTGATGTTGATTATTTGCAGGAAGATCAGGTAGGAAAGTTTGCTGTTTTGATTCAGACGGCGAAAGGCGTAGAAAAAGAAGACATTCAAAAAGAATTGGATCAAGACTCTTACCTTATTGAGGTATTAAGTCGTGTTAACAAAGAGAATCTTAATATCAATGCCAGTTACATTGGTACTGAGACCGGCTTCCAATTGTCTGCGGATAAGGATCCGAGAGTACCTATGAGCAAAGAGTTTCAGGTAACAGAGCGTCCTTGGTACAAGAATGCGGTAGAGAAGGATGGTATGGTGTGGTCGGATGTTTTCCTGGATGCAAACGGACATGGCATCAGCATAACCTGCTCTAAGCCATTTTATGATACATCAAATGGTAAGAAAGTGCTGAAGGGAGTTGCGTCCAGTGGAGCTACATTGGAGGTGATCAATCAAATACTGACAAATGCAGGCGTTGGCGAGACCGGATATTCCTTTATTGTAGATCAGGATTCTGATATCATTATGTCTTCGGAAAAACTGGATGTGGTAGATGGTGAGATTCAATATGTCAACATTCTCAATTCAGAGGATGGAAGTCTGAAGAAAATAGCAGAGGATCTCCTTCAGGGAAAAGAAGGATTTATGGAAGTGAAAATAGACGGAAAGGATATGTTTGCGTCATATTCTACACTTTCTGTTATGCCTTGGGGGCTTGTAACGGTTATTGAGAAAGAAGAAGTATTGCATCCGAGTGCGATACTTGCGGATACGATTCATAAGACAACGAACGATTCCATTACGAAAATGAACCAAAGCATTACCATAATGATTTGGATATACATTCTGATTGTTATTCTTGCAACGATTGGAGTAGCAATTGCATCACTAAGGTTTTCAACGAATATTACGCAGCCAATTCAGAAATTAACAGAACATGCGTATAACATCAGTGAAGGTAATTTAGACGAATGTATCGAAGAAATCAAGACCGGAGATGAAATTGAGACATTACAGCTATCCTTCAGCAAGATGACAAAGGAACTAAAGAGTCAGATTGAAAATATATCCAGAATCTCCGCTGAAAAGGAAAGAATCGCCACAGAGCTCAATGTAGCAACGAAGATACAGGCAGATATGCTTCCGAGTAAATTCCCTGCTTTTCCGGAACATGATGAATTTGATATTTATGCAACCATGAATCCGGCCAAGGAGGTTGGTGGGGACTTTTATGATTTCTTTTTCGCAGATGAAGATCATCTTGCACTGGTTATGGCAGATGTATCAGGAAAAGGTGTTCCTGCGGCTTTGTTTATGGTAATTGCCAAGACCCTGCTTAAAAATGCAGCACAATCAAGCCTGTCACCGAAGGTGATTCTTGAAAAGGTAAATAATCAATTGTGTGAAAGTAACAGTGAAGATATGTTTGTTACGGTATGGATGGGAATCTATGATATTCATACCGGTAAATTGGTTATGGCTAATGCAGGTCATGAAAATCCAGCAATCTGCCGCAAAGACGAACCATTCAAATTGTTTGAAGATAAACACGGATTTGTACTTGCGGGTATGGAGAATATGAAATATAAAGAAACGGAAATCGAATTAGAGGAGGGAGATAAAATCTACCTCTATACAGATGGTGTGCCTGAAGGAACAAACAGTAATAATGAGATGTATGGAACAGAGCGAATGCTGACAGCACTCAATCATAACAGTAAATCGTCAACACAAACAATTCTTCATGATGTAAAAAAGGATTTGGATGAATTCGTCGGCGACGCGCCGCAATTTGATGATGTAACCATGATGTGTCTGGAGATAAACAAAAAAAGAAGCTGAAAATCGGATTCGAACCGACGACCTCTTCATTACGAGTGAAGCGCTCTACCAGCTGAGCTATTTCAGCAAAATGCTACTTTGCTATTATACATAGAATGGTTTTCCTTTTCAAGTGTTTTTTTAATTAATTATTGAGTTAGGAAGGTAAATCATGTATACTATTGATGAGCTTATGGGACATAGGAGGTATCGTATGAAAAATATTTCGAAATCCATATTGTGTATTCTGCTATCCTTGGTTATGCTTGCAGGGAATGTACTTCCGGTATATGCAGCCACCAAAAAAGTCGCACCGCCGACACCATATGGTGTTATTGTATTAGGTGACAGCAGAACAGAGTACATGGCTAAGCTTGCCAATACAATACAACCGAACGAATTCTTCGTTTATGGATATGGAATGGGTTATGATTGGATGGTATTAGTTGGTATTCCACAAGTAAATACCATAATTGCATCTCATCCGGAGTATACTCGATGGAAAATAGTAAATTATATGGGATACAATGATGTTTCGCGCATAGAAGAGTATATTGCAAAATATCAGAACATGCAGTCTACGACGTGGGCTGGATGCGAAGTTTATTATCTATCTCTTGCGGCTGTAAATGATCAGAATCTGTACATGACAAATTTAAGAAATGGTGTTGCACCGGAATGCATGAACAACAATTGGAATGATCAGGTTATAGCATATAACCAGAGATTGTATAGTGCTTTTCCTACGAAATATATTGATATTTATACACCGATGCTTATGGCAGGATATGCCCCTGAGGATGGTATACATTATGCATCAGCAGATGCGAATAATTATTTGTTGACATTGATCCGACTAGGAATTGGTCAATAGAAAGGGATTACATAGTAATGGAAGAAAAGAATCGACGTAGAACAGAACTGATAAGAGAAGAAAAAGCAAAGGAGATTCCTCATTTCAAGACAAGAGAGCGTGAGGTTGTCGAGACAAGATTATCGAAGCAGACATTGGCGCTGATTATCTTAGCAGTACTGGTGGTGCTTAGTATCGTGTGTGGAATCAAAGTGTTTGAAATATCGGCACCTATCATCTGTGTTATAGTATTTATTGAACTTTTGATGGGCTTTCTTATTTCGAATTCTCCATCCTTTGTCACGATTCTTCTGGTGGTATTCATGATTTTTGTTGGTATTTTTACAAAGATGCTAGATGCCATTTTGATTGGTGCTGTTGTTTTTACCTGTACTGTACTTTTATTAAAAGAAAGAAACTGATATGTGAAAAAGTGAAGAACGTCCGACGGTAGGAAATAGACTACCTGAGGGCGTTTTTTTGTGTTGACAACAGATAGGGAAAAGGTTATACTGTTAAAAGTCTATGTCTTTATAGGACGAACAAATGTATTTACTACAAGGAGGACAAGAAGTTGAATAGATTAACTGAAATTCGTTGGCACGGAAGAGGAGGGCAAGGCGCAAAAACCGCTGCTTTACTTTTAGCAGATGTGTCTTTTAGCATAGGAAAGCATGTTCAGGGTTTTCCAGAGTATGGACCGGAAAGAATGGGGGCTCCTATTACTGCTTATGACAGAATTAGTGACGAAGAGATTCGTGTCCATTCGAATATCTATGACCCGGATTATGTGGTGGTAGTGGATGATACGTTATTACATAGTGTTGATGTAACCAATGGCTTGAAAAAGGAGGGTGCTATCCTTATTAATACAGAGAAGGATAGAGAGGAAATACTTCCTTTGTTAAAAGGTTACCAGGGCAAGGTGTATCTTTTGAATGCCAAGTCAGTCTGTGAAAGAACACTTGGAAAGTATTTCCCCAATACTCCTCTTTTGGCAGCAATTGTGAAGGTGTCAGGAATTATGGAGGAAGATCGATTTTTAAAAGAGATGGAAGTATCTCTCAAACACAAATTCTCCAAAAAACCAGAAGTTTTGGAAGGAAATATGAAAGCGCTTAAGCTTGCAATGGAGGAGGTAAAATAATGGCACTGAAAGCAAAAAATATTAATGAGAAAACAAAATGGCAGGATCTTACCATAGGGTTACAGATTCATGAACCAGCAACCTCAAAGGATTTTGAAACAGGGGAGTGGAGAACGAATACCCCCATTATTGATAAGGATAAATGTACGGATTGCCTTCTATGTGTACCATATTGTCCAGATAGCTGTATTCCAGTTGCGAATGGAAAAAGACAGGATTTTGATCTTCACCACTGCAAAGGATGCGGTATTTGTGTAAAAGCCTGTCCGATGGGTGCAATTAGCATGAAGGAGGGAAAATAACATGAAAATGAGTAAAGAAATAAAAGAAAGAATGTCGGGAAATGAAGCAGTAGCTTATGCAATGAAGCAGATCAATCCAGATGTTATGCCTGCTTTTCCAATCACTCCTTCGACGGAATTACCACAGTTTGTTGCAAACTACATAGCCAATGGAGAGATGGACACTGAATTTATACCAGTGGAAAGTGAGCATAGTTCCATGAGCGCAGCAATAGGAGCAGAAGCGGCTGGAGCAAGAACCATGACAGCTACCAGTTCTTGTGGACTTGCTTTTATGTGGGAAGTACTTTATGTAGCAGCATCCAATCGTCTACCGATAACAATGGCTGTTGTAAACAGGGCATTATCCGGTCCAATCAACATTAATTGCGAGCATTCTGACAGTATGGGAGCAAGGGATTCCGGATGGCTCCAGATTTATGCAGAGAACAATCAGGAGGCCTATGATAATTTTGTACAGGCTTATCGAATCTGTGAACACAAGAACGTCATGCTTCCTATCATGATTTGTCAGGACGGCTTTATTACTTCCCATGCCGTGGAGAATATCACACTAATAGAAGATGAAGTGGTAAAGGAATTTGTTGGAGAGTATAAACCGGAGCATTTTCTATTGAATCCAAATGAGAAAATGTCACTAGGACCGTATGCGGTATCCAATTACTGTATGGAAGCTAAGCGGGCACAGTCCATGGCTATGATCCAATCAAAAGAAGTAATATTGGAAGTGGCTAAGGAATTTGAACAAATATCCGGAAGAAAATATGGATTATTCGAAGAGTATTTTCTGGATGATGCAGAATTTGCTGTAGTAGCCATTGGTTCTGCTTGTGGAACAATTAAGGATGCCATTGATATTCTGCGTAAGCAGGGTGTAAAAGCGGGATTGTTAAAGGTACGAGTATTTCGTCCGTTTCCGGGAGAGGAAATGGCAGAGGCATTAAAGAATTGTAAGGCAATCGCAATTATGGACCGTTGTGAGAGCTATAGTGCAAATGGAGGACCTCTTGGTGCAGAATTAACAGCCGCTCTTTATCGCAAAAAGGTAAAGGCAGAAGTAGAGAACATTGTTTATGGTTTGTCTGGAAGAGATCTTCGTGTCGAGGATGTGGAGAAGCTATTTAAAGAGCTTCAGACGATAGCGAAATTTGGAAATAAAAAGAAAGAGTACTCCTATATGGGATTACGGGAATAGGGATGAAGTGATAGTGTGAAAATTGGTTTTTTCGCACGATGAATTTGTGCATGCGCCCAAAGCTTGGGGCGTATTAGCAAGAATGGAGATTAATATGACATCAAAAAAGAAAACATCAGATTTTGACTTTAAAAAGATTCAGGAGCGTGAAGAGAGACTTGCTCCAGGACATAGAATGTGTGCAGGATGTGGTGGTACGATTGCTGTAAGAAATGTATTAAAGGCACTTCACCCTGGAGACAAGGCTGTTGTAGGAAATGCAACTGGCTGTCTTGAGGTGTCCAGTTTTATGTACCCCTATACAGCATATGAAGATAGTTATATCCACAATGCTTTTGAAAATGCCGGTTCTACGATGGGCGGTGTTGAGACTGCATATAGAGCATTAAAAAAACGCGGTAAAATCACAGATGACTATAAATTCATTACCTTTGGTGGTGATGGCGGTACGTATGATATCGGATTCCAGTCCCTTTCCGGTGCTATGGAGAGAGGTCACGATTTCGTCTATGTCTGTTATGATAACGGAGCATATATGAATACCGGAATTCAACGTTCCTCTGCGACTCCCATGTTTGCAGATACAACAACGACTCCTACAGGAACAGAATCCAATGGCAAGATGCAGCCAAGAAAAGATTTGGCCGCCATCCTTGCAGCTCATAATATTCCTTATGTTGGACAGACCACATTTATTGGAAATATGAAGGATCTTTATACGAAGTCAGAAAAGGCGATTTATACGAAAGGACCCGCTTTCCTTAATATCATGGCTCCATGTCCGCGTGGCTGGAGATACGATGCACCGGAAATCGTAGAAATCTGCAAGATGGCAGTAAGAACCTGTTATTGGCCTTTGTTTGAGGTGGTCGATGGAAAATGGTCCTTGACCTATGAACCAAAGAACAAGCTTCCAATTGAAGAATTCCTTAAGCTTCAAGGCCGTTTCAAACATTTATTACGTCCGGAAAATGAACATTTAATTGTGGAGTTCCAAAAAGAAGTGGATAAGAGATGGGAAGAACTGAATTTCAGATGCTCAAAATGATGTAGGGTATCGTTGAAATTGGCACAAAAATATGATATTATTAAAACTAAGTTTAATTTAACGAAAATGGAGGCTTCCTATGGCACAATTATGGGGTGGACGTTTCACAAAAGAAACGGATCAACTGGTTTATAATTTTAATGCATCCATTTCCTTTGATCAAAAATTCTATAAACAGGATATTGAAGGAAGCATGGCTCACGTAGTAATGCTTGCAAAGCAGGGTATTCTGACGGATGACGAGAAAGTATGTATATTACAAGGACTTCAGGGAATCCAGGAAGATATTGAAAATGGTAAGCTTGAGATAACTGCTGAATACGAAGATATCCACAGCTTTGTTGAAGCAAATTTGATTGATCGCATTGGAGATGCGGGTAAGAAACTGCATACAGGCAGAAGCAGAAATGATCAGGTAGCTTTAGATATGAAGCTCTATACTAGAGTAGAGATACTTGAAGTAGATGCACTACTGAAGGAACTTCTTTCGACGCTTCTTTCTATTATGGAGGATAATACAGAGACCTATATGCCAGGATTTACACATATGCAAAAGGCACAGCCGATTACATTGGCTCATCATATGGGTGCTTATTTTGAAATGTTTAAAAGAGATCGTGGCAGATTACAGGACATTTTTACCAGAATGAACTATTGCCCGCTGGGGTCCGGCGCTTTGGCAGGAACTACATATCCTCTTGATCGAGAGTATACAGCAGACTTGTTGGCATTTGAAGGCGCTACATTAAATAGCATGGATTCTGTTGCAGACCGTGATTATCTGATTGAGTTTCTGTCTGCGTTATCTACGGTTATGATGCACTTGAGCCGTTTTTCTGAGGAGATAATCATTTGGAATTCCAATGAGTATCGGTTTGTTGAAATAGACGATGCTTACAGTACCGGAAGCAGTATTATGCCACAGAAAAAGAATCCCGATATAGCAGAGCTTGTGCGTGGCAAGACCGGAAGAGTGTATGGTGCTCTTGTGAGTCTGTTGACGACCATGAAAGGGATTCCTCTTGCATACAACAAGGATATGCAGGAAGACAAAGAATTATCTTTTGATGCTTTTGATACCGTAAAGGGTTGTATAGCATTATTTGATGGGATGCTGAAAACCATAACATTTCGTAAGAATGTCATGGAAGATAGTGCAAAGAAGGGATTTACAAATGCAACAGATGCTGCAGATTATTTAGTAAATCATGGAGTGCCATTTCGCGATGCACACGGGATTGTCGGCAGACTTGTTTTGTATTGTATCGATAAGAATATTTCATTGGATGATATGTCGTTACAAGAATTCAAGACAATCAGTCCGGTATTTGAAGATGATATCTACGAAGCTATCAGTCTGAAAACCTGTGTTGAGAAAAGATTGACGATTGGAGCACCAGGTAAAGCAGCTATGGAGAAAGTGATATCTCTGGAAAAAGAGTATTTACAGAAAGAATGGGCATGGCCGGCTATGGAACGTCATGTTATCGATAAGAAAAAGAATAAATAATGCGTGATGCGTTACGCAGGAATGGAGAATAAAATGAGTGATAAATTAAAAGTAGGTATCCTTGGTGGTACAGGAATGGTAGGTCAGAGATTTATCTCTATACTTGAGAATCATCCCTGGTTTGAAGTAACAACAATAGCAGCTTCTCCAAGAAGTGCTGGTAAAACATATGAGGATGCTGTTGGTGATCGTTGGAAAATGGACACACCAATGCCGGAGAAAGTTAAGAAAATTGTTGTTATGAATGTGAATGAAGTAGAGAAAGTTTCTTCTCAGGTTGATTTTGTATTTAGTGCAGTTGATATGACAAAAGACGAGATTCGTGCAATTGAAGAGGCTTATGCCAAGACAGAGACACCTGTTGTATCAAATAACAGTGCTCATAGATGGACTCCTGATGTTCCTATGGTAGTTCCGGAAATCAATCCGGAGCACATGGAAGTAATCAAATTTCAGAAGGAGCGTCTTGGAACCAAGAAAGGATTTATTGCGGTTAAGCCAAATTGTTCTATCCAGAGTTATGCTCCTGCCCTTTATGCTTGGAGAGAATTTGAACCATACGAGGTAGTTGCGACGACTTATCAAGCGATTTCAGGAGCAGGTAAGACATTTAAGGACTGGCCGGAGATGGTTGGTAATGTAATCCCTTATATTGGAGGCGAGGAGGAAAAGAGTGAGCAGGAACCTCTTCGTATCTATGGTAAAATTGTAAATGGTATGATTGAAAAAGCAGCAGAACCTGTGATTACATGCCAGTGTATTCGTGTACCTGTATTAAATGGTCATACGGCTGCTGTATTTGTTAAGTTTAGAAAGAAACCGACGAAGGAACAATTAATTGAGAAGCTTGTTAATTATCGTGGACTTCCTCAGGAATTAAAATTGCCGAGTGCACCGGAACATTTTATTCAGTATATGGAAGAGGATAATCGTCCACAAGTGGCTTTGGATGTGAATTATGAAGGTGGAATGGGTATTTCTATTGGAAGAATTCGTGAGGACACTGTATACGATTTTAAATTTGTTGGATTGTCACACAATACATTAAGAGGAGCAGCTGGGGGAGCTGTTGAATGCGCAGAACTACTAAAAGCGCAGGGATATATCACAGCGAAGTAATTGGTATAAAGCGATGAGGGGCATCATGGTGGAGGTTACGGAGAATGGATGCTTTATATTACCAGGTTGATTTACTACGTACGCTCAATGAGAAGCTGACAAACAGTGAGAGAATCAATCAAGAATTCTTGAGTATGTCTCATAATGCTTATTTCTATTACAACTTCTCAGAAGATTTTTTTGAAGCAACCGGGGACTGGGAAGGTCTTACGGGTATGAAGGTAACAAAGCTTACGGACACAGAACTGTTGGGGGAATGTGTCCGTAAGAGTGATGAGCCTTCCATTATGGAGATTTTAAACGCAGATGTCAATGAGGTTGAAAGCATCACGAAAGAGTTTTGCTTAAAAAATAATAAGGATTGGCTGGAAGGCTCTTCCTATGTCAAGTATGACGAGGATAAAAGAGCATTGGAGAAGTACGTTTGCTTTCGTGACATTACGAAGTTCAAGCTCCAAAACGATGAACTTTCGTATATGGCCTATTATGACTCGCTGACGGGACTCTATAATCGAAATTATTTTGTAAAGAAGTTGCGTGAATTTGTTGATTTGGCCGAGGAAAATGATACTTCCGTTACTGTGGCCATGATTGATATTGATGATTTCAAGAAGATTAATGACAGTATCGGCTTGATCCTTGGTGATGAGCTTATACAGGATTTTGGGCAGTTCTTGGGAGATTTTCAAAATGATCATACGATTGTTGGTCGTTTTGGCGCAGATGTTTTTATCATTGGAATTTATGACTCTTATGGGAATAACTCCATTGAGAATGTCTATGAAATTATTCAGAGCAGGATTCGCAGACCTTTTGTTTTATCCAATAAGGATGAGATTTATATTTCAATTAGCACCGGAATCGCAGATTACCCTGAGGCGGGTGATTCTGGATTTGTATTGATTAAAAATGCAGAAGTATGTATGTTTGATGCAAAATCAGTCAATCGAGGAGGCATCAAATATTTTGATGAGTCTGTGCTTAAGAAGTTCCTATCTACCGTATCTATGGAACAGCGTCTTCGCGATGCAATCTCGATGGAGAGCTTTGTACTGTATTATCAACCACAATATCATTCAAATTCCAATCGTCTTCGTGGTGCGGAGGCTTTGATTCGCTGGTTGGATGAGGAAGGTACTTTCATAAGCCCCGGAGAGTTCATACCACTCGCTGAAAAAAGTGGAGGAATTATTGCGATTGGCAATTGGGTGCTAAAAGAAGCGATAAGAAGTTTGTCGGTATGGCAGAAACAATTTGATTTTAATGGTATAATCTCCATTAATATTTCCGCTGTTCAGTTACGTAAGGATAACTTTGTATCAAATGTTTTAAGCCTTTTGAAACAGTTTGGTGTGAATGCGAGAAATGTAGAGCTTGAAATCACAGAGAGTGTCTTTATAGATGATTTTGAGGAAGTAATCTCAAAAATGCAGGAATTAAGAAATTATGGCGTAAAAGTTTCCCTTGATGATTTTGGAACCGGCTTTTCTTCCCTATCATATTTGAAGAACCTTCCAATTGACACCTTGAAAATAGACAAAACATTTATAGATACCGCCATTTCGGACGAATCAACCGGCATTATTACAGAATCAGTTATAGCTATGGTGAAGAGATTAGGATTTGAGACGGTTGCTGAGGGAGTGGAAACAGAAGAACAATTCGATTATCTGAAGAGGATATCCTGCGACAATATTCAGGGATTTTTGTTGGGCAGACCGATGCCTCCAGAGGATTTTGAGCTTCTGCTTATGAAGGAAAAGAAAGGTTAAATGATTCATGTTACTGGGAAGAATTCAGGAAACAAAGTATCTGGAGAACAACTTTTCAAAAGAGGAAAATCAGATCATTGTGCTTTACGGAAGGGAAAACATCGGTAAGACGTCTTTGATGATGGATTTTTGTAAGGACAAATCATATACCTATTACAAAGCACGTGCTTGTTCCGAAGAAGAACAGCTGTATCTATGGGCAAATGAGATTAAGGAAGAGGAGCCATCGTTAGAAATACTTCCCGAGTATTCCTCTATCTTTCATGCGTTAACGGCAGTGAAATCTCCCAAGAAAATAGTAGTCATTGATGAATTCCAAAATATTGTTAAGACAAGTAATACCTTTATGAACGAAGTGATTAAGGTCGTACATAATGTATGGAATAATCAGCCGGTAATGGTGATTTTGTGTTCTTCCTCCATTGCGTGGGTTGAAAATACCATGGTAAACAAAATAGGTAGTACCGCTTACGAGATCAATGGCTTTTTGAAGGTGAAAGAGCTTTGCTATTCGGATATTCAAAAGAGATTTAAAAAGTATAACAAAGAACAATGTGTGGAATTATATTCTATTTTGGGTGGAGTACCTGGTCTCTGGAGATACTTCAATCAAAGCATATCTATTAAAGAGAACATCTGTAAAACAATCATTCGAAAAGGAACTGTCCTTCATCAGGAAGCAGAGCAGTACGTAGCAAATGAGTTGCGTGAACCTTCTGTTTATCATACACTGTTGGAGTGTATCGGAAGAGGACATAATAAATTGAATGATCTGCATCTGGACACCGGATATAGTCGAGCAAAAATCAGCGTATATCTCAAAAATTTAATGGAACTGGAGATAGTAGAGAAAGTTTTCTCCTTGGAAACGGCAGGAAGAGATAACACGAAGTGTGGTCTCTATCAAATTAAGAATCGTTTCGTGTATTTCTGGTTTCACTTTATATTTCCCCATTTGTCTAAGCTGGAATTGATGAGTGAAGAAAGCTTTTATGATGCATATATTTTGCCGGGGTTCCGTAATTTTACGGCGACCTCCTTTACAGATGTCTGTACAGAATATTTGAACCGAATGAATCAAGAAGAGATGCTGGAAATAAAATATAAACAATACGGTTCTTGGGTTGGAAAAGTAGGAACCATAGATTTTCTTTCGGAAGAAGTTCAAGGGATCCGAATAGCGGGTCTTTGCAACTGGGAAAGAAATCTTATGACGTATGAGGATTATGAATGGCTGCTGTTTTGTGTAAAACAGGCCAAAATAAAAGTGGGTTATTACTATTTGTTTACAATTGGTGGGTTCGATGAAAAGCTTTGTCTGGAGGCAAAGGTTAAGGGGAATATACACCTGATAGATTTATCAATGCTTTAAATTCAGGAAGGAAATACATGGGAAAAACTTTAATTATTACGGAGAAACCATCCGTTGCACGCGAGTATGCAAGCATTTTGCACGTGAATGGAAAGGGAAATGGCGTAATTGAAAATGAAGAATATGTAATTACATGGTGCGTAGGTCATCTGGTTGAAATGTGTTATCCGGAATCCTATGATATCAAATACAAAAAGTGGAACTTGGAAGATTTGCCTTTTCTGCCAAAGACCTATCAATATGCAGTCATTGACAACGTAAAAAAACAATATGAAATAGTACATAGTCTACTACATGACGATAGAATTACCAAGATACTGTACGCAGGGGATTCGGGACGTGAAGGTCAGGTTATTATCGAACTGATACGACGCTTTGGCGGTGTAAAGGAAGAAGTTGAAGAACGACGAGTCTGGATTGACTCTTGTACCGAAGAAGAAATCAAGCGCGGTATCCGTGAAGCAAAGCCTATGTCGGAATATGACAATCTTGCGAATGCCGGTATTATGAGGGCGATTGAAGATTATGCGATGGGTATTAATTTTTCCAGAGCACTCTCAGTTAAGTATGGAAAGATGTTAAATAAAGCCGCCAATACCAACAAGTATGTTGCTATAGCAATTGGAAGAGTTATGACGTGCGTTCTGGGGATGGTGGTTCGCAGAGAAAGGGAAATTCGCAATTTTAAGGAAACACCCTTCTACCGAGTGGTTTCCACATTTGGTGAAGACGAGACAGAGTTCCAGGGTGAATGGAAAGCAGTGGAGGGTTCTGATTATTTTGAATCTCCCTTACTCTATAAAGAAAATGGATTTCGAAAAAAAGAGAATGCCCTTCAACTAATTGAAAGCTTAAAACCTTATTCACAAGGAACGATTGCCAGTATTCAGAAGACAACAGAAAAAAAGAAGCCTCCTTTATTGTTTAATCTGGCGGAGCTCCAGGCAGAATGCTCGAAACGATTTAAAATCAGTCCGGATGAAACACTTAAAATTGCACAAGAACTGTATGAGAGAAAATTGACGACATATCCAAGAACGGATGCCAGAGTTCTGACAACGGCTATTGCAAAAGAGATTGGAAAGAATCTGAAGGGATTGACGCAATATGCGGATGTAAAACCATTTTTGACCTACATTAGTTCCAATGGACTGTATAAGGGATTGGAAAAGACTCCTTATACCGATGATAAAAAAGTAACAGATCATTATGCAATTATTCCGACCGGCCAAGTGACCGTTATTGATAAGCTGAGTAGTACACAAAGAAAAGTATATGATTTGATTGTACGACGCTTTCTAAGTATTTTTTATCCTCCGGCTCTTTACCAAAAAGCAAATATTTCAGTAAAGTTAGGAGAAGAAAAATTCTTCACTTCCGTAAAGGTATTAAAAGACCCGGGATTTTTACAGGTGATGCAATCCATCAATACAAACGAGAAAGCCCTCACAAACGAAAAGGAAGATTCCGAGTCAGATGACGAAGAAACCAAAGAAATATCGAATGAAGACTTACTTGAAATGATAAACAGGTTTAAAAAGGGTGACTCCGTTGCGACGCGTGGAATGATGATAAAAGAAGGAAAAACATCCCCCCCAAAACGTTACACTTCCGGTTCTATGGTGCTTGCTATGGAGAACGCAGGTAATCTGATAGAGGATGAAGAATTAAGGGCTCAGATTAAGGGAGCTGGTATTGGAACAAGTGCAACAAGAGCAGAAATCATTGATAAACTAGTTCGTATCGGCTATTTAAAGCTGAATAAGAAGACGCAGATACTTACGCCAATGGAATTTGGAGAGATGATATATGAGGTGGTATTTATGACTATGCCCTCCATGCTGAATCCAGAAATGACAGCGAGCTGGGAAAAAGGGCTTGCCAGCGTCGAACGTGGCGAACGTACGGTTGATGAGTATCGTGATACACTGGAAAAGTATGTGGTTAAATACCTAGACAACGTAAAAAAGGAAGATTTATCCGTTCCCATAGCAGAGAAAATCAAGCCCATTGCAGTGGGAGCCGGTTATGAGAATGTATGGAATCATGACAAACATGATATTGAGGCAAAATGTCCGTTGTGTGGCGGCGTTATAGGAACCACATCCTTTGGATATGGATGCAGAAATTACAAAAGTGATGGAAGTGGCTGTGGATTTTCTATCGGAACCATTGCAAAAAAAAGACTTTCTGAGAATGAAGTAATACAGCTTTTGTCAGAAAAGAAGATAGCAAATGTAAAAGGATTTCGTTCTAAGAACGGAAGACTGTTCGATGCAGGTTTGGAACTGGAAATCTACGAAGAAGGCGGAAAAAAGAAGTCAAAAATTAACTTTATCTTTGATAAAGGTTAGTAATTAAATAGAAGAAATGAGGCAAAAAAATGAAAGAAGCAACGATTGAACAACTGTATAATCTGGATGAAACGATAGCTGCAAAGGTATTTGAAGGATGTACTTATCCGTGGGAGGTACTTCCAAAGATTAGTAACTTCATTTGCGAACTTGGGCAGACATTGAATCCGGAAGAATACGAAAAGAGGGGCGAAAATGTCTGGGTAGCTAAATCAGCCAAAATATTCGATTCGGCTTATCTTGGAGGTCCTTGTATAATTGGAAAGAATGCTGAGATAAGGCAGTGTGCTTTTATAAGGGGCAATGCTATTGTAGGAGAGGGAGCTGTGGTAGGCAACTCTACAGAGCTAAAGAATGTAATACTATTTAATAAGGTTCAGGTACCACACTATAACTATGTGGGAGATTCCATTTTGGGCTTCCGTTCACATATGGGGGCAGGAAGCATCACTTCGAATGTGAAATCGGATAAAACCCTGGTCGTGGTTAAATCCTCCAATGAGGAGATCGAGACAGGTCTTAAGAAATTTGGAGCTATGCTGGGCGATTTTGTCGAAGTGGGCTGTAATTCCGTATTGAATCCAGGCACTGTAATCGGAAGAAATACAAATGTCTATCCAACTTCCTGCGTTAGAGGAATGATACCTGCTGACAGTATTTACAAAAATCAAGAGAATATTGTAGCAAAAAGATAGAACTTGATGAAAATGAACAGGTATTTGTACTTATTTGAAAAATTACTAGATTTTTTACTAGAAATATGAGAGAATGTGGTTTGGTAAGTCTGACATATATTTATGATGTCTGCGAAATAAATTCAATGAGT
>CAYZUC010000032.1:27734-28790 GCA_964481705.1 uncultured Lachnospiraceae bacterium | reverse complement strand
GTCGTGTTGCTACAATCATCGAGTAAATAGAATTCTAGCGAATTCATAAATATTTGTTATCGTAACAATATAAAGAATTTCCCCAGAGACTTTGGTTTCTGGGGATTTTTTGGTGTGATAATTCATAAAAAGGAATAACAAGTAACAAGAAAGCAAAAACTTTTCTATATAACAAAATTATTGACTAATTTCACTGAATTGCATATAATATAGATGAGCAACAAGAGTTGCTTGTTAAGTGCGTTGCTACTTTAAGTGCAAACCCTTAATTTAAGTGCTTCACTACTTCGAATGTGAACCTTTAGTTTGAGTGCTTCGCTACTCGCAAGTGCGAATGTTAATTTCAAGGAGATGAGTTTTCTCGTCTCCTTGTTTCTGTATACGGAGGAAGAATGGATTTCTATAGAATAGATGAAAAGTATAATGAATTTTTACAGGAATACGAAAGAGCTAGTAGAGGGATAACGAAAGTTCCGAATATTCGATACACCGATCGCAATAAGTTTGCGTTTGGTGCTGTGCTGGAAATTAATGGATTAAAGTATTATGTATCCGTATCATCTTTTGATAAAAAGCAGGAGGCCAATATTTTAATTAGAATAGCAGGTGATGAAAAAGAAATCAAAGGTTCACTTAGATTTAATTATATGGTTCCAGTGCCAGATTCCTGTTTGACAAGATTGGTTATTAAAGATATAGAGGACGAGAAGTATAGATTGTTGCTGAATAAAGAATGGAATTTTTGTATGACTAATATAGAACGTATTTACAAAAAAGCAAATACGATTTATGAAATGGTAATTCAGAATAGAAAGCAAATTTTGACAGACAATAGTTGTGATTTTAAGTTATTGGAGAAAGCCTATAAAGAATACATAGAACATCATCAGTGATAACAACATGATAACAGTAAATCCTAAAACGAAAGAAAATGAGCTGGATTTAACAGTAAAACTCAACAGAAAATGAACCAAAACATATAGAGAAATACGACCAAATATGCCAGACCGATTCGATGAAGGTGGACGTACTGTTGGATCAGGCCGTGTTGCTACA
>CAYZUC010000032.1:0-27724 GCA_964481705.1 uncultured Lachnospiraceae bacterium | reverse complement strand
GAGTAATTTAATTATTCAAATAACAAGTACAGCTCCCTGGTTTCTAGGGAGCTGCTTTTTTGTACTCATATGTTTGTTATTGAATGAAACCCATAATCATGTTATGCGAAACAACTCCCTTTGAGGACAAGAAGTCTCAGTTGACACCAATAGTACAAAATCCCAGCATGGAATGGTTATGGGATCTGATACGGTAACCTCATCATTGGTAAATAGGTTGCGGTAAGAAAGACCGGGAGTTGGGGATATCTGTTTCATCTGCAGGGTTTTAGGGGAGTTTGAGTAATTGTACACGTAAATTAATTCCCGGTCTTCACTATTTCTACCGCGTTTAACAATAACAGGAAAAGAAAGCTCGAGGGCTTTTAAGGAGCACTCAGGAAGAATCTTCCGAAACAAATCCTTCAGAACCTCTATGGAGAAATAACAGCCAATGTAGTAGGCACTTCCTTTTCCATAGGAATGAGCTGTAATTGCAGCATAGTTGTTTTCGTAATCAAGTTTGTAACGCGCAAGTACATCTGCCTCCTGGGGTTCGAGTAATTCCATCCATTCGCTGATAGGAGCTGACTTGTCTGTAAAGTCTGCTTCAAGAGAAGCATGATCTGGAACTTGAAAGAGATCATAAGACATACCAAAGCATTTGGTGAGTGCGTGTGGTTGTTCATCCTGATATATTTTGAGATATTCATCGGAAAAGGCAGTTTTGAAGGTAGAAATCAAGTGACCTCCATTTCTAACATATTGCTCCAGTTTTTGGCAGACAGAGTCAGGAAGACTATAAAGAGCCGGCGTAATGACAACAGGATAGTCCACCCAGTCGGAATCATAAATGCTTCGAAAATCACATTCATAGTTGAGCTCATAAAGGGAATCAAATATCCAACGGAGTATATGATTGTATGTGAGCTGATCGGAGATGGGAAACTCTTCAAGACCGGTAAGTGATTCGTTATGAATGAGAATAACAATCGTCTTGGCTTTCTCTTGAATAAGCAGCTGTTTCTTATAGGTATTCCATTCATGTCCAATGCGCTTGATTTCATGATAGGTTCTGCCTGGGCGTAGATTATGTCCCAATATTCCGCCCCAATAGCTTTCAAAGGAGTTATGTATGGAGTGCCAGTGCCAGTACTCGACCATCTGAGCGCCGCTTCCTAAATGACTATAAGCCTGCAGTCTAAGTTGTCCAGGATAAGGAGAGTAAGCAGGGAGTCCCTTCGCCTGTGTTTCCAATACAAAGTAGGGTCCTTTCTTTAGGGCACGGCCAATACAGCCACCAAAGGAGATTTCAGCTCCTGTTAAATGGCTTCCGGTAGGATGATAGATGTCTACTCCGGGAATGGTAACTGCAGCGGCGGCCGCAAATTGATCCACCTCAGGCTGGTAGCCATAGGAATAGCCAACCCATGAGTAATCAAAATTATGTGTAATGAATTGATCAGGCCTTTTATAGGTATTTACAATGTTAGCTTGCCATGCTAAGAAGTCCGTAACAATCTTCCTCTGAAACTTACGAAACTCTGCTCTAAGACTTCCATTGATGGAACCACGTATGTCGGGAAAATCATTCCATGAATCAATGGAATTACTCCAGAACTTTAGTCCAAAATGCTGGTTAAAGATATTCACATCTTCAAACTTCTCTTTCAGATGCTCTACGAACCTTTTTTGAACATCTATTCCTGCGGTATCATAGCTTTTTGTCTCATTATCAAGTTGATAACCAATTACACAGGGGCGATTACATACTTCTTCCATGAGAGTACGTATAATACGTTGCGCATGGAAAAGATAGCCCGTATGTAGAAGGTTCATATTCTGACGATGTCCATAGCGTGAGGGTCCGTCAAACGTATCAGCCAGGACATCTGGATATTTTTTTACAAGCCATGAGGGTACTGCATATGTTGGAGTCCCGACGATAGCATACATACCGTACTCAGAACAGGCGTCCAACATGCGATGCAGATGAGTAAAGTCAAAATATCCATCATGGGGTTCTAGTGAACTCCAAGTGGATTCGGCAATTCGTATCACATTAATTCCGGCATCCTTCATAAGCTGAAAATCATCCTTTATCCGTTCATAAGGCATATATTCGTCATAATAGGCTGTGCCATAGAAAAGAGGTTTGTCCATAAAAGTATCCTTTCTTGAAAATGCACAAATGCATAGATATTGCAAATGTACAAAAATGGTGTTATGATTTATGAACAAGCGGTTGCGCAAATAAAGCATATCACAAATCAAAGATAACGTAAAGGAGTAATTTTTTTACCCTCATAGATACTTACAGAAGAAAGGAGTAGACAAAACGATGATAGAAGGTGATTTGTCGGGGATTAAGGGCGTGGATATTTCAAGTCTGGAAGAGGTGGAGAAGCTGGGTGGTCGGTTCTATGAGAATGGAATACAGAGAGATGCACTTGAGATTATGAAGAATAAGGGCGTTAATTACGTACGTTTACGGTTATGGAATTGTCCATATAGCATGGATGGTAAACCTTATGGGGCTGGAAATAATGACCTCTCGGTGGTTGTACGACTTGCGAAACGTGCGCAAAGGATGGGAATGGGATTTTTGCTTGACTTTCATTATAGTGATTTCTGGGCAGACCCGGGAAAACAATGCATTCCCAAGGCATGGCTTCCATATCAGACAGTGAAACAGCTGGAACAGGCAGTGTTTGATTATACAAGGGATTCCTTGCTTTACCTTGTAACATGTGGAGTATGTCCAACAATGGTTCAGGTTGGAAATGAGGTTACAAATGGTTTATTATGGCCGTTTGGAAAGAAGCCCGAATATCAGAATATTGCAATCTTTATCAGTGCAGGAATCCGGGCGGTGAGACAGGTATTGCCAGATATACCGGTAATGCTCCATTTGGATGATGGTGGGAATAATGAAATGTATCGCGACTGGTTTGATCACTATCTCAGGTATGGAGAGGACTTTGAATGTATTGGTCTGTCTTACTACCCATTCTGGCACGGAACTATGGCTCAGCTCGAATACAATATGAAGGATATGATTCTTCAGTATGGGAAAGATTTGATAATTGCCGAGGTGTCGATGGGATTTACCATGCAGGATTATGAGGAGTATGAAAAGCTTGGGAATAGGAAACGAAAGGGAATGGCGACGAAACCGGAGCTTGTTTCCGGAATTGAGTACGAGATGTCTATGGAAGGACAATGCAAGTTCCTTCGAGATTTACTGGAACTATTAGATCGCATACCAGAAAATCGTGGAAGAGGTTTCTTCTACTGGGAACCTGCATGGATTCCTGTCCCAGGTTCCGAATGGGCGACGCCGGAAGCAATTTCTTACATGAAGGAAAAGAGTGGCGGAGGAAATGAATGGGCGAATCAGGCACTTTTTGATTACGATGGAAATGCATTGCCTTCATGGGATGTTATTCATAACTGGCGTCGATAAAAACGAACGATGCATTTTTATGTGTACAAAGTATACAAGAAAATCAGAGTATGGTTTGTGAAAAAATACATTGACACGAGGAAATAAAAGTTATATTCTCACATTAGAACAACCGATTGCGCAAAACGGTTAAAAAAAGAAGGTTCGAAATATCTGAGGAAGTACGAAACAAACAAAACTATGGAATTACAGGCTCTATCGTAAACTAACAGAAACGAGGAACGGGAATGGAACAATTTATTGTGAATATCATTCATCGTCCGGAAATGGTTCCGGAGTACGCGGAAAAGGTAACGGGACATGGAAAGACAGAGGATATATCAAGAAGTGCACTCTTAACAGAGTCGCTCGATATTTTTAAGACACAGCAGGAGATTGCTCATAAAAATGGATTGAAAACAACGATTCAGATGACTTATGCAAGTTTATTCTGTGAGGAAGCTATTGAACTGGCAAAAAAGGATCATGCACAGTATGGGGATGAGATTTCATTAACCCTGTTGGGACTTCCCTGTAAGGAGTTTCGTGATAAGTACAAAACAAAAGATTTTTGTATCTGGATGTTTTCTCTCGAAGATAAGAAGTCGATTGTGAAGGATGCATTTGAGAAGTTTTACGAATGTTTTGGCTTTTATCCAAAATCCACCGGCTCTTATTATATGGATGCGGACTTGATCCGCTATATTAAGGAGCAGTACCCGGAGGTTTCCTGTGCTGTTGCAACCTGCTGGGAGGAAGGTCCAAAGGCATATCATACCTGTAATAACAGCTGGTACACACTCATGGATGGAGGCCCATGGGCTCCGTGGATTCCGTCGAGGCAGAATACCCATGCACCAGCAGCGAATAAGGAGGAGGATAGCGGTATCGTTGCAATCCCACATTTATCTCGAGATTTAATTGCATGCTATGACGGTAACGGCTCTAATTTTGGAACACACCCTCAGAATGTTCTGCGGGGCATGATTTATGAAGGAGAACAATTTCCATATCTTTTCAATCTGATTGATCAATACCGGCATTTGGCAAAATACAATAATGGTTATGCATATAACATGATGTTTGTTGGTCCTGGGTGGATGAATAAGATGGGTCGTTGGGAGGCTCCCTATGAATTGCTTCTAAAATCCTATGAGGATGGAATGGCTTATTATGGAAAACTGAAAAAAGAGGGAAAACTTACCGATATGACCATGGCAGAATTTGCAGGCTATTATCGGGAGAAGAAGACCTACACCGAACCAGAATGTGCATTATGGAAGGATATATTGTATGGTTCCCAGAAACAACTGTTTTGGTATTGCGATCCCTATATGAGGGCCTGTATTAATATGGATCAGGGTGGAGCGCTTGTGGATTTGCGTCCCTATGCGGCAAAACTGGAATGGCCGGTTGGAATTGGTACGAAACATGTTCAGGATGCATCCTATCCCTTTTTGATACAGGAGAAATATCGTGCAGGTTATTTTACTCACTATGCAGGAGAAGGAACAGTACGAAGTGCTAAGGTCATCCATAATGGCGAGGAAGTTGATTTGTGCTTATGCAGGACAAAGGCACATTTCGAAGAAGAGGGAAAGAAGAGGAGGCTGGTACTCGATCCGATAGAGGTTGTATTCGAGGATGTTACCGTGAAGATTCAAACGGTTCATATTTTTGAAGAGGGAAGCGGGACAATCAGAACAGACAGAAGAATACTACATATTTCGGATGAAGAGAAGGAAGTTGAGATTCGAGAATATATGGTAGGCTGTTACGGAACCACTGAGTATCCGGAGGATATGACAGATATTGTGTTGGAATGCATAGGAAAGAAAGAAATGAAATCCATTCCTTATGCTTATGAATGCAGGGAAGAGGGACTTTTAGGGGCGGAGAGATTGAGTGCAGTGATTCCACCAATTAAAACGAGAGTTTCACTGGAATGCAAGGAGACGTCTGCATTTGGAGTTGTTCGTGAAGGCTATGCATTCTCACCAATGTTTACATTGGAGTATACCAAAAAAATTACAGACAAGGAGGTATTTACAACATGGCTCAGTCTGGAAAAGGAAGATTAAATTATCGCTGTCCGTCCTGCTTTATGAGAGACCTTGACATTGATATGTTTTATGATCACGAAAAGAAGGAGTATTACTGCATTCGTTGCCAGTACACCGGAAGCGAAGAGGATGTACTTGAGAAAAATGAAATGGCACGTTTTCGCTATCGTGCAATGCTTGAACGCATCACGGATTTTGACGATTAATACGTAACACAACGTGTTCATTTTCAAATGCATGTGGTATATTGATATCATACAGGTCTTGAAAGGTTAACGAAAGTGGGGAGTTGTGTATGTCTGATTTTACAGATAAACAAAATGGAGACAGAATTACAATAGGAGATGTGGCGGACGCACTGGGAGTTTCCAGAACGACTGTTTCGAGAGCTATTTCAGGCAAGGGGCGTATCGGAACTGCGACACGTGACAAGGTATTACGTTATATTGAAAAGAATAATTATCGCCCGAGTGCCATAGCAAAAAGTCTTGCGAATTCTAAGACATATAATATTGGTCTCGTAATTCCCGGAGACTGTGATGCGGTATCCCTTCCTTTCTTTCAAAAGTGTATGATGGGTATTTCTGAAATTGCTTCATTGGATGATTATGACGTGGTCATATCCATGGTTACGGAAAAGGATGTGACTCAGTTAAAAAGGATTATTGAAAATAAGAAGGTGGACGGTGTTATTTTAAGCCGCACGCTTTCAAAGGATTTAGCTCTTGATTACTTAAATGAAAAGAGAATACCGTTTGTGGCGATTGGTTCCACCGTTTATGATGTCTATACGGTAGACAACGATCATATCAGTGCATGTGCAGAGCTCACATCCATTTTGCTGATGAAATTCTCCGGAAGTATCGGTTTGATTGGTGGAGATGAGAGTCATGTGGTAACACAAAGTCGTCTGGACGGATATAAAAGAGCCTTCGTAAAGGCAGGAATGGAAGTAAATAAATCCAATGTTTTCTTAAATGTATCGAATGCGCAAATGGTTGGAAGAGCGGTTGAACAGTTGCTTGCACAAGGTGTCGAATGCATAGTTTGTATGGATGATAGTATTTGTTCCATGTCATTGTATTACTTGAAAATGAAAGGGATCGAGGTTCCAAACCAAGTTCGTTTGGCATCCTTTTATGACAGTGCGTTTCTGGAAAGCAATATTCCATCCATTACTGCATTACAATTTGATGTCGAGGAAATCAGCAGAACCGCATGTAGAAAAGTATTGGATTTGATTGATGGAGCTGAGGTTGAGAAGAACACGGTGCTTGGTTACGATGTAGTTTTAAAGGAGTCAACGAAATAAGAATGATTAATGGAGATGAAAATGGACATTCAGAAAATGAAAGAGAAGTTTGTGCAGATATTTGGCGGCGAACAGGAAAAGGGTCATCTGTACTTTGCACCAGGACGTGTAAATCTGATAGGGGAACATACCGATTATAATGGAGGTCATGTGTTACCATGTGCTCTGAATTTGGGGACCTATGGTATGGTTCGTAAAAGAGAGGATACGAGACTTCGTTTCTACTCCTTGAATTTCAGCAATGCGGGAGTGATCGAATCGGATTTGAATGAACTGGAACCAAATGGTACTTCAGAATGGACCAATTATCCTAAGGGGATGATATGGAGTTTGAAAAAGCACGGAATTACGATTGATTGTGGTATGGATTTGCTGATTTGGGGGACGATACCATCAGCATCCGGTCTATCGTCTTCAGCATCCGTCGAGATATTGACAGGAGTAATCCTACGCGAGGAATTTAAACTACGGATTAGTAACCTTCAGATTGCATTGCTTGGTCAGTATTGCGAACATCAATATAATGGCGTGAACTGCGGGATTATGGATCAGTTTGCAGTAGCAATGGGATTAGAGGGTCAAGCAATCTATCTGGATACCAATACATTACAACATGAGTATGTGCCATTGTCTTTGGGGGATTATAGTCTTGTGATTGCATGTAGCAATAAAAAGCGTGGACTTGCTGATTCGAAATATAACGAACGTCGTGCCCAGTGTGAACAGGCACTCTCAGATTTGCAGAAGGTAGTTCACGTAGATTCCTTGGGGGATCTTACCGAGGAGCTATTTTCTCAATACGAGAGTGCAATTGGGGATGATGTATGCAGAAGAAGGGCACGTCATGCTGTTTTTGAAAATCAACGAACCATACAGGCACGGAGGGCATTGCAAAAGAACGATCTTGCAGAGTTTGGAAGACTGATGAAGGAATCACATATTTCTTTACGTGATGATTATGAGGTGACAGGCGTAGAACTGGATACTCTGGCAGAGACCGCGTGGCAATTGGAGGGCGTTATTGGAAGCAGGATAACCGGAGCGGGCTTTGGTGGTTGTACCGTAAATCTTGTTCGACAGGATTGTGTACAGGATATGATTTCTCAGGTAGGAAAGATATATCTGGACAAAATTGGTTATGCAGCAGACTTTTATGAGGTCAGCGTCGGAAGCGGACCTATGAGAATAATGTAACAAGTAAAGTTGGAGTGACAAATATGAAAAGTAAAAACGATGTGTTCCTATGTGAGAATATGGAACGCTTAATAAAGTACGGCAAAAAAACAGGTCTTATTGAGAGCAGCGATGTCATCTATACACGGAATATGCTTATGGAAATGCTTGAATTGTCAGAGCCATCGGAGATGCCCCTTCAGGGAGAAGTAGAACGAGAAGACCTAGAGGACATTCTTATGAAGCTTTGTGATGGAGCTTTTCAGAAAGGACTATTTAAAGATAATACCACAACACAGCGTGATTTGTTTGATACAAGACTGATGTCTGTACTTGTCAAACGTCCTTCTGAGGTAATACGCGATTTTTCCGAAATAGAGGCAAAGTCTGGAATAGAAGAGGCGACAAATCAATACTATCTCTTTTCCAAGGATACCAATTATATTCGAAGATATCGTGTCAACAAAGATATCAAATGGGTCACCGTAACCCCGTATGGAGATTTGGACATTACGATTAATCTATCCAAGCCGGAAAAAAATCCACGTGAAATTGCAGAGGCCGCCAAGTTATCCTCAGCAACCTATCCCAAGTGTCTTCTTTGTGCAGAAAATGAGGGCTTTTCCGGCAATCTCAAGCATCCGGCCAGGCAGAATCATCGTGTGA
Organism: uncultured Lachnospiraceae bacterium; assembly: GCA_964481705.1. GTDB lineage: Bacteria > Bacillota > Clostridia > Lachnospirales > Lachnospiraceae > CAYZUC01. The sequence goes on along the minus strand of CAYZUC010000032.1, from coordinate 19,086 downwards.
TTCCGATTACATTGAATGGAGAAGCCTGGGGGCTGCAGTATTCCCCTTACGTTTATTTCAATGAGCATTGTATTGTTTTCCATAAGGAACATGTTCCTATGAAAATTACCGAAGAGACTTTTCGTCGCTTGCTTACATTTGTGGAAAGGTTTCCTCATTATATCTTAGGCTCGAATGCAGATATTCCAATTGTAGGCGGGTCAATTCTAAGCCATGATCATTTTCAGGGGGGTCGCTATGAGTTCCCGATGGCAAGAGCCGCCAGTGACTACTCCTTTACCATGAGGGAATTTCCTGAGATAGAAGCGGAAACGCTAAAATGGCCATTGGCGGTGATACGTTTACGCTCCGATAATCTTTCCAGACTTGTGCAGGCTTGTGGATTTTGTCTGACAAAGTGGCGAAATTACTCGGATGAAGGTTCCGGAATTTTTGCATATACCAATGGAGAGATTCATAATACCATTACGCCGATTGCACGGAAAAGGGGAGATAAATATGAAATGGATCTTGTTTTGCGTAATAATATAACGTCGAAAGAACATCCCCTTGGCGTATTCCATCCGCATGCGGAGTATCATCATATTAAGAAAGAAAATATTGGATTGATCGAGGTTATGGGGCTTGCCATACTGCCCTCTCGTTTGAAAAAGGAACTGGATGAACTGCGTGTTTCCATGCTTACCGGAAGAGATTTGACCAGTTCTCCAGATACAGAAAAGCATGCCGAATGGGCCAAACAGATACTTGAGAAACACCCAGATTTTTGTGAAAGTAATGCGGAAGCAATTTTGCGACAGGAGATTGGAATTGTCTTTTCCCATGTTCTGGAGGATGCAGGAGTCTATAAAACCACACCAGAGGGAAGGGAAGGATTCCGACGATTTACCAATTGCTTATAAGTATTATAGTATTCAGCTCCCCTCCGACGGGTGTGTTGATGTTGAGATGACGTGATTTCGATGTTATAATAGGAGTCAGTGAACAGGGGATATTCCGCAAAAGGTCTCCAGCAACAGGATATCACACGACGGCATATCACACGACAGCATATCACACGACAGGAGGAGAGAATGGAAATACTTAAATGCAAGGGGGTAGAAAAGATATTTGGAACAGGGAATAGTCGGGTTGCTGCGCTGAGTGGCATCGACTTTTCTATGGAAGAGGGCGAATTTACTGCCGTGATTGGAGCCTCCGGATCGGGAAAGTCGACTTTCTTACATATTATTGGAAGTGTGGACAAACCAACCAGGGGAACCGTAGAAGTAGGCGGTATTGATATAGCAAAGCTTAACGCGACAGAAGCTGCTATCTTCCGAAGAAGAAAAGTTGGTATTGTTTATCAGTTCTATAATCTGATACCTACATTAACCGTAGAGAAGAATATTCTGATGCCATTGCTTTTGGATAAAAAGAAACCGGATCAGGAGTATTTTGCAACAATTGTGGATTCTTTGGGATTAAGTGGGAAATTATGTGCTTTACCACATCAGCTTTCCGGTGGACAACAGCAGCGAGTAGCTCTTGCCAGAGCGTTGATTTACCGTCCGGCTGTTTTACTTGCGGATGAACCGACCGGTAATCTGGATCAAAAGAATTCCAAAGAAATTATGGAATTACTAAAGATATCGAATCGCAGCCTCAAGCAGACAATTCTCTTGATTACACATGATGACAAGGTAGCGCAGGAAGCGGATCGTGTGGTAACGATAGAAGATGGCAGGATAGTAAGTGACCGGAAGCGGGGGTGAAGATAATGTGGAAGGATTATTCGAAAAGCTACATGGAAAGTAACCGTGCATCTAGCCTGTCTATTGCTGCCGCTGCCTTTATTGCGACTTTATTCCTGTCCTTCTTGTGTTCTCTGGCGTACAATTTCTGGACATACGATATCGAGAGTATTGTATTGGATGAAGGAGATTGGCAAGGACGATTAGTAGGAGAACTGCAAGAAAGCGATATTCCTATCATTGAAGGCTATCATAACGTAAAAAAGGCAGTTGTGAATGATTCATTACATAATAGAAAAACGGATGAAAAATCATCTGTGATAGATGTCTATTTCTATAACGCAAGAACCATTTATAAGGATATGCCACAGATTCAAAAACAGCTGGGACTTGGAGAGGATGCCGTATATTATCATGATTATCTTTTATCGCGTTACCTCATTCATGACCCCGCTGACAGTACACCGCCGCTTTTACTGACATTGTATCTGGCAATTCTATTCATCGTATCATTATCACTCGTTTTGATTATTCGAAACTCCTTTGAACTATCCATGAATTCCAGAATCCATCAATTTGGGATTCTTTCAAGCGTTGGGGCAACACCACGGCAAATCAGATTCTGTTTGCTACAGGAAGCTGCCGTACTTTGCGGTGTACCAATTTTGGCAGGATGCATTTCAGGAATCCTAGTTAGCTTTGGCATTATAAAGCTGCTCAATTTCTTTGCGGAAAATGTACCGGGACGACATGAGGCAGTGTTTGGATACCATCCGATGGTCTTGCTGCTTACCTTATTTGCAGCAATCTTTACTGTACTCGTGTCTGCATGGATACCTGCGAGAAAACTGAGTAAGATGACTCCGCTTGAAGCAATCCGGGACAATGGTGTATTCTATTTAAGAAAGAGAAGAAAATCGAGGCTTTTATCTCTGCTCTTTGGGATAGAAGGCGAATTGGCAGGGAATGCATTGAAAGCGCAAAAGAAGGCTTTACGAATATCTACGATTTCACTGTTACTTTCCTTTTTGGGTTTTTCCTTAATGCTGTGCTTTACAAAGCTGTCGGAAATAAGTACAAGATATACCTATTTTGAAAGATATCAGGATGTATGGGATGTGATGTTGACAGTGAAGGATACCGACATCATTGATTTTGATGCAACACCCCGCCTGAAAGAGGCAGAAGACATTGGAGACATTGTTGTGTACCAGAAAGCACAAGCAAAAGTACATCTTATGGAATCCGAACAAAGCGATGAGCTTCTTGCACTCGGTGGGATGGAAAAGGTTGCATCTGCAGTAAAGTCTGATCGTGGATTCTGGATAGATGCACAGCTTGTGGTATTGGATGATTCCAGTTTTATCGATTACTGTAAAAAGATTGGGGTATCACCGGATCTGAATGGCGGAGTGATTTTGAATGAGATTTGGGATAGTGTAAACAGCAATTTTCGAAATCCAACCTATATTCCCTTTGTAAATGAGGAAGATCAATCATTTACCTTGTATTCCGAAGTCAATTCTGGCTGGCAGGAAAGTAAGTCAGCAGAAGCTCCTGTTATTGCCTACACAAATGAAGCACCTGTATTAAGGGAGGAGTACGATGATTATAGCCTTGTTCAGTTTATTCCGGAAACCTTATGGAGAAATAAATTTTCAGCATTTCACGAGGTAACTCCTGACACCTATATACGAATCTTAGCAGATGAAGAACCAACGGCACAAAGTCTGGGCGAATTGGAAAACAGACTGACACAGCTAATGGGGCAGGATTATAGATTTGAAAGCGAAAACAGAATACAAGAAAGAATCTCAAATGATGAAATGATAAAAGGAATGATTGTAATCTTCGGAGGGTTCTGTGTATTACTGGCCATGATTGGAGTTGCAAATGTTTTTTCCAATACTTTGGGATTTATAAGGCAACGGAAGCGTGAATTTGCACAGTACATGTCGATTGGATTAACTCCTGAACAAATGCGAAGGATGTTTGGGATAGAGGCCGTTGTAATTGCAGGTAAGCCACTTATGATTACGATGCTTTTGACCGTAGTTTGTGTACAGCTTATGATTACAGCGAGTTATCTGAATCCTATCGTATTCTGGCGGGAAGCACCCATTATACCAATCCTGCTGTTTGCAGTAGCGATTATGGGATTTGTTTCGCTGGCTTACTATATTGGTGGAAAGAGAATCCTGGAGTGTGATCTGAATGAGACACTGCGGAATGATGCGGTGGGATAATACAAAATCGAAAAGGAGTTCTCCTAATAAGCGAATGCTTTCACTGGATGATAGGTGTAAACAAAGGGAACAGTGCTGTATTCTGTATGTAAGAGGTAATGATACAGCAGAGCAAGGGGGTAATCATAGTGGAACTTGGACAGAAAATCAGGGAGTTGCGGAAGAGAAGAGGCATGACGCAGGAACAGCTGGCCGATGTTTTTGCAGTTTCTTTTCAGACCATCAGTAAGTGGGAGAATGGTATCAATACGCCTGATATTTCCTTACTTCCGGTAATTGCAGAATTCTTTGGCATAAGTATGGACGAGTTGTTTGATTACAAGGTAAATTCACTCCAATATAAGGAACGTTTCATTAAGTTTATGGTTGATAACGGAGTGCTTCGATTTGGAGAGTATACGCTCAAAAGTGGACGCAAATCACCTTACTATATCAATGTCCAACGCTATAAAAATGCATCGCAAATCGAAAAGCTCGGAAAATTCTATGCGGAATGTATCATGAGAAATGAATTGGACACGCCAATTCTCTATGGAAATGCATGGAATAGTCAGGCTCTTTCGGTAGCAACTTCGATTGCTTTGTTTAATCATTTTGGCAAGGATGTGGAGTTTAGATTTCAAAAATCGGAGAGGAATGAAGATATTCTGATAGGAAAAGAGTTACAGGAAAACGACAGGGTTACCATTCTTTGCGATACCATTACTTCTGGAAAAACAATCAGAAATACAGTTGCATTCCTGAAAAAAACATATCATGTTCAAATGAACAATATCATCGTATCGGTGGATCGTTTGGAGAAGAGTAACAGTACAAAGAGAACTTCATTAGATGAGCTGCAGGAAGAATTACGAATACCGATGGTGGCAATTGTAACTTTGGACGATATTATACGAGCCATAGAAAATCATGTAATCGCAGGAAATGATTTTTATCAACCAATGCTCGAGTATAGGGAGTGCTACTGCAAATGAAAGTGAGGTAGCAAATGGTTGAACGGTTAGTATCAGAAATTATTCGTAAGAAAAATCCATGTATAATAGGATTAGACCCGCAGTGGGAGATGCTTCCTGAGTGTTACAAGATTGGAAAAGAGAAGCATGAAGCGTTATGGGATTGGAGTAAAGATGTCCTTGATGCAATATCGGATGTTGTGGCAGCAGTAAAAATACAGATTGCATTTTACGAGCAATATGGAAGCAGAGGATTTGAAGTATTTGAGAAAGTTGTTTCCTACGCACAGGAAAGAGGACTTCTCGTCATTGATGATTGCAAAAGGAATGATATCGGAAATACAGCAGAGGCTTATGCCTACGCACATCTTGCTAAGGGAGGACCCATTGATGCGGATTTTGTAACAATCAATCCCTTTCTTGGAATGGATAGTATGAAACCCTTTATAGATGCTGCTCAAAAATATGACAAAGGACTGTTTGTACTTACAAGGACATCAAACGAGGGTGCAAAGGACTTTCAAAAGAACATCAGCGAAGAGATTGCATATCAATTGGCGGAGATTTCAAAACGAGAATTAGGTAAAAGCGGATACTGTAATATTGGAGCAGTAGTTGGAGCAACAAATCCTGAGATAACTGGTAAGCTACGGAAGATTATGAAGCGTAACTTCTTTCTGGTACCTGGATTCGGTACGCAGGGGGGAAATCCAGAGACCGTTTTAGATTGTTTTCAGGAAGATGGACTTGGTGCCTTAATCAGTTCATCAAGACAGATGCTTTATACATACGACTGCTATGAAACATTTGAAGGTACTTCTCAAAGCTATAAGGAGCATGTAAAAGCAAATTGTGAAGCAATGAGACAAGAAGTATACATGGTCTTAAAAGCAAAATATAAGAATTTGAAATACTGATATAATAAAGCTGCTTCCACCTTGTGTGAAAGCAGCTTTTTATATCATAGCTTACTTAGTTTTTTTAGTATTACGAGTATGGCGGCAAGAGCTCCAATACTCAGGAAAAGCATTGCGAATAAATTCCCCATGCTATCTCCGGTATTGGGAGAGGAGAGAAGCAATGCGCCAACATTCGTTGGTAGTAATCCGGATCCTTGTCCTGCAGGATAGGAAGAGGGCATCAAAGGGGAATCTGTAGATTCTGAGTCATCGGGGGCAAAATTGGCGGTGTAGGTTTTTGATTCATAAATCTTTTTCTTATTTTTATGAGGAATCAATTTATCCTCTGTGGACACGATTTGTCCATTCTCATCCGTCCAATTTTTTAGATGATATCCGGAATCCGCAATAGCGACAGACCCCTTGGGAGTTCCTGATAATGCAAGCACATTCTCACTTACTGAGTTTACCTTTCCATGAGTGCCACTCTTATATGTAATCATTGCAATTGCTTCCGTCCATTGTGCATAGAGTGTAATGGTCTGATTTTTTTCGACCAGGTTATAGATGGCATCCGTATCGGGATAAGCGGTACCGGTTCCATCGGCATTCGTGGTCCATTGTTTAAAGCGATATCCGTTCTTTTGGAAGGCATTTGGCTCTAGAGGATGATCAATTCCTCGCGCTACTGTTTGGTTAGGCATACTTCCTGTTCCACCGTTTGGTTCAAAGTGAACGATGTAGGTATCGCGTTCCCATTGCGCAAAAAGGGAAACTTCATTGGCCGAAGGCGATGATATCAGATTCTTTACGCTTTGCTCATCGGAATAGGAAGTACCGGAACCATCGTTCTCTGTATTCCAGCCGATAAAATGATGTTCCGGGAATACAAAGGAAACCGGTGAGAGTTCTTCCTCCAAATCATAAAACATTTCTTGGTCCATCATGACAGAGCCACATCCATTATCACAGAAGTGCACCATATAAGGATTATTGCGCCACTGTGCATAGAGTGTCACGGTATCAGCGGAATCTGTTAGGTTCTGTACACGTTCTCCATCTTGGTAGAGGGTTCCTGTCCATTCTGGGGTAAGCGTCCATCCGGCAAAGGTATAGCCGGGAAAACGAAATTGATTCATACCCAAATCTTGAGGTTCATCGTAAAGCATATCTTGATTGCTCATGGTTCCGGTACCGCCGTGGGCATTAAAAACTACCTGATATTGGTGAGGAATCGGATGTGCTTCTATTAAGACCTTACCATGTATGGTAATGGTCTGGTTTGGCGTCTCCTGATCCGGATTCCAGGTGGGAGCAGTACCTATTGCTGTGTAAGCTTCAAAAACATATCCGTTATCTGTATTAGTATCTATCTGTAACTCAGAACCTTCCAGTACTTTATCTATGCGTGTGGTTCCAGAGGAACCAATCCAAGAGGTTGCGTGATTCTCAGCATCTATTTCAACAGTACAGAAATTATAATGGAGACTTTGCGCAGATTTCGATGTATTATCGATTATGATGTTTTCAGTATCATAATCGGGGATTGTTAATTCAAGTTCAGATAGTGGTATAAAATCGACGGATGAAATATACAATCCCGGTGTACCGGGTTTTTCCGTAAAGGGTTGATAGGTAGCTCCACTTCCTACTTCTGTAAGCGTGAGGGTTTTGCCGGTTACCGGTTGTTCATTATCCGTAATAGAAATACAGATTTCATTAGAACTTCCCCATACGGCGGTCAGCGTGATTCCTTGAGGTACTCCATTCGAGTCAAATTCACAGAGATTATATATTTTAGAACCTTTACGATAAATCCTTTGGAACACGGTTCTATTATCTAGCCATCCGACAAAAATACTGTGATCCTTTGTAGGAGGATTTTCCTTCAGTACTGCGGTTTGATCAAATGTCAAGGTTTGAGTTTCTATTTCGGTTCCGTTTAAAGGACTTAACTGGAGCTGATAGGTATAGGCACTCCACTGTGCATAAAGAACAACATTATTAGAATCCCAGGTATTCTTAATGCTCGCTCCATCAGAATAGCCGGTACCAGAACCATCAGATTTTGTGTTCCATCCGGTAAAGCGATAACCGTTAAGATGATAGGTATTGGCAGGTAAGGTTTTGTTGGTATTATACTCCCAGTTTGAAATGGAAGCATTGAACCAGATACGGTAGTGCTGGCATGTTTCGGTTTGTTAGCGTTAAAGGAAACGGTTGCTTTTTTCTTTTCCCATTGTGCCCACAAATTAAGATTATTTTCGAATGTATCCTTTGTAGGAATATATGACCAGACGCCATTACTATTTGTATAGCCGGATACATTGGGGAGCAGTGCTCCGTTAGCATCTATAAGACAGGGGTTCTCTGGAGTATTTGGATTTGCTTTCTTAGGATAGAATCCAAGAAAATTATATCCCGTCCGTGTACATGCTGTAGCGGGTAGATGAAAGTTCTGACTAACAAGATAATTTGCACGCATGTAAAAATAATCGTTCTCACGGTAATTACTGTTTAATTGCAAATAGATACCGGGATAGAGGGTTCCGGTTTTTGTACTGGCAGAAGATTCTCCTGTTATCATGTGGTCCTGATTGGAAGTATAGGCATCAGTTGATTCCATAGAGACAACTTTCGCTTGATCAGGAACCCATACATTCATTACCTTATCAGAATGGTTTATTTGTACATCCTTACAACCATAAGCGTAGGCAGAGCCATCTTCTAATCGAGCCGTAATTGCTTTGATTTCAGATAATGGTACATAAGGATGTCCAAAATCTTCAAATGTAATACTGTTTGGATAAACGTCTGGTCCATTTTCTTGTTGTTTTGGTTGGAGACCTAGGATGCCTTTATCAGCAATGATGTGACCACCACTGATGTATATATTTGTAGGAATGCGGCTACCTGGACCAAGATTGGCATAACCACCGATGTCTGCAGTAACGTTTCTTCCTCCAACAGCAGTAACGTTTCCTCCTGTAATTGCGATATGCTCAAGAGCTGTATTTTGTGCGGTTCCAGTTCCGATACCGAAGCCATCTTCTCCGCCTTCGGCATAAACAACTCCTCCTGAGATATTCACGAAGAGTACTCTTCCTCTGTTGGAACAACCAATTCCACTACCGTCTTTACTTCCGATAGCAGTGACTTTTCCACCTGTAATCGTAATGTTAGTTTTTCCTCCTTTTTTATTCCCAACCTTACTACCTCCAATTCCGACACCAGTTGTAGTTGCTTTTGCATAAACAGTGCCACCGGAGATATTAACTTCGGCCATTCCACGATAACGATCATCATCGTACACATCTTGGCTATAGCCAGCACCGATTCCTGCATTTCTTCCAAGTGAATATACGTCTCCTCCTGTTATCCTTATATTAGTAGCATTGGCTTCTTCGCCGGCTCCAATCCCGGTATTACCGCTTTTGCCATCTACTCTAAGAACAGCGGTTCCCCCTATAAAAATATTACTTACATCAGAGCCTGCTCCGCCTCCAATAACAGCTGCTCCCCCTGTTGTACTGGATGGAGTTATGGCGGCGTTAATGTTACCTGCAGTAAAAACTAAATTCTTACATGATGCAACCAAGTACTCTGGGTATCCAATAGCCTGTAAAATTGGTGGAACATAGTTGCTGGCAGTTCCAATCGCAGCAGTATCACTGTCACCACCAACGGCGTTTACATTTGCTCCTGTAAAATAGAGACCATCTACACTCCCATCTGCACCGGCTCCAATACCTGCACCCCCACCGTAAGCAATTGATTTAGCATCATAGCCGCAGTCGGAGCCATAGGCCTCAATATTGCCACTTTCAAAGTACATATTTCCTGTTTTTCTGGCAGTATCGGTGAACTGACTGTAGCATCCGATGGCACACACCCGAAAGCTGTCATCGGCTTTAGCAATCAGTTTTCCAGGTGAGATAGAATCCTTTGTTCTGAAACGAAGTGTAGTTTTAAGCCCATCTTTTCGAATGGCTGGATATTCGCGATATCCTTTTACAGTTACGGTAGAGTTGGGATATGTAATCAGAATCACTTCACCACCTGTATCCTCCACCGTAATGGCAGCACGAGACACGTACAATGAACCCGGTGCGTCTGTGTCCGGAGTAATCGTCGTATCGGTGGTAAAATGAACAGATGCACTTGAACCGGCTGGAACATTAATGTAAAGTAGGGCGTTATCAGTATTTCCATATAGATAATAATTTCCACCAGCCTCAATGTGTACGTTTGTGGCTTTCCTGATTCCGGAAAGATCAAGTTGAGAATTTGGTTCGAGATAGACATCATCTGCAGCATAGGCTAAAATAGGTAAGAATAGAAATGTTAAAAAAACAAATACGATGGTGACAAAAATCTTGCAGATAAAACGATAAGTGCATGATTGATTTTTCATTGTTAGGTACCCCTCCATAATGTATTGAATAATAATAATGTGATTTAGACGTGTAATTTTATTATATTCTATTTTTTGACAATTATGCAACTAAAAAAGGGGAAATAAGGGAAATGTGAAGTCGAAAAAACAGATCATAGAAGAGGTAAAAATGGATATCGAGATACGTAAGGCAACAATACAAGATATAGATTCCATATGCAGAATAATAAGAAGCGCTGTATTGACTATGGAAGAAGCAGGTATTCATCAGTGGGATGAAATATATCCAACACGGGATGATTTTATGAATGACATAAAAGATGGTTATCTATCAATTGGTTCCCTTCAGGGCGAGATGGCTGTGGTATTTGCAGTAAATCAGGAATGCGAACCGGAATACGCTGATGGTGCGTGGGAGTATCCGGAACGAAAGTTTTGCGTTCTACATAGATTATGTGTAGATCCGAGGTTTCAAAACAAAGGAATTGCAAGGAGCATAGTTGAGTATGTAGAAGAGTCAGCTTTGAAACAGGGATTTGCTGCAATACGTTTGGATGCATATTCGGAAAATCCATATGCATTAAGACTGTACGACAATATGGATTATCATCGTGTAGGAACAGCTACATGGAGAAAAGGATTATTCTATCTTATGGAGAAGAGACTTGGTTCCTGATAAAAATGGGTGATAAATGTTGAGTAAAAATGACAAATATCGAGAAAATTCCTGATGATTCTTGCATAGTTGGAATATTTTGCTATAATGGATAAGCGAGGTTATTCATTAATTAAGATAAGATAAAAGGGGAGTAAAATGATGGAATGTCAGAATTGTAAAGCACAGGTACCGGATACATCCGTCTTCTGTCCATTCTGTGGGGCATCGACGCAACAGCAAACACCAATACAGAACCAGGCACCGCAACAACAGGCACAGCAACAACAGGCACCGCAACAACAGGCACCACAACAACAGGCACCAATACAGAACCAGGCACCGATACAACAACAGGCACCAATACAGAACCAGGCACCGATACAACAACAGGCACCGATACAACAGCAGGCACCGATACAACAACAGACACCGGTACAGCAACAAGTACCATACCAGAATCAACCTGCATACCAGGCACAGGCTCCGGTTCGGAAGTCGCATGCAGGAGCGATCATAGCAATTGTTGCAGTGGTAACTGTTTGCGTGATAGCGGGTTCCGTGATTGGATTTTTCACATATAGGGAATCTCTACTGAAAGTGAAAGAACGGCAGACAGAGTTTGAAGTAGCGAGCGAAGTGGCACTGACAGATATTGTTGAGCCGGTGAGCAGCAAGTGTAGTTTGATCGAACAGGATGAGATTGACACGAAGGAACTGGGTGAACAGACCATCCATTATCAGATTAAAGCACTTGGAAAGACCAAGGATATGAGTGTTGATATCACTATGGTTGATACAGAAGAACCTGTGATTATTGGTGATGATTCGATTGATTTAATTGGAGGATCCGATCTCTCTTTAAATTTTGAGGATTACTATACGGTTGAAGATTTTGAATCTGATCTCGAAAAGGACATAGAATGCAGTGAGAAAATAGATGTCACAAAGGATCAGAGTAAAAAGGTAGAGTTAACGGTGAAGGATTCTTCCGGAAATGAGGGTACGAAAAAGGTTACGGTTACGATTAAGGTACCTGATGACATGGAAGAGACAGCACTCAAGATAATAGAGTATTGCGATAAAAATAAAGCAATTAATGTGGACTCTGTTAAATCTGCCAGAATGTTTTATGCAGAGTCACTTTGCTATATCTTACAGCTGGATGATACGATATTCCTCTACTATCCTGATTACGATAAGGTAGTAGATTTGGAATCGGTATCAGAGCAGCTCTATGGAAGTTCAGTCCCTTACGAAATCGTAAAAGAGGGACTGGATGAGGAAGCAACATCTTTGGACATGGATCGCATTCGTGCATTCCTTAAGGGAAATGAAGAATCATCCGGAGATTTCTAATTACGAAAAGAGTAACAGCGAGCTGTTATGTCAGGAATACTACCTGGTTTAACAGCTCTTTTCATGAGAACCTATGTAAAAGCAGGAGGAGTAAGTTTTGCTGATTGAATCTGATAAATGTAAATCGTGTGGAGGAAAGCTTAGCTATCTAAATAGTGAGACCATGCAATGCGAGCATTGTAAGAAGCTTTATTATATCTCTTTGGACAGAACCAAAAGAATCGGAATACGTGTTCATGTTGCTACCTTGGTACGCTTGGGACTGGTACTGCTTGGGGTACTGATGTTGTGCGGTATGTACTATTTTTGCTTTGGAAAGGGAAGAGAGGTGCTGGAACAAAGACAAGATGAAAATGAATTCCAGGAAGAGTTTTCGGATGTCTTTCGTGAATTTACTTCAAAGGCACTTAATATTGATGCGGATAAGCTAAAGGAAAGCGACCTTGATTGCTTTCAATACTTAAATGTTGATTATGCAAATAATTACTATATCTTCCGTTACAGCTTTGAGGACTACTATGATTATCGTACAATGCAGGATTTTGAGAGTCATATTGATGAGATTCGTGTTCTAAGATATGATAAAAGTGTATATTTGACAGACGTGAGATTCTTTAAGAAGCTTACACGTTTAGAAGCACGCGCTTCCACCTGGTGCGATTATACTTTGGCAGATGACAATGTCATCCGCAGCATCATCTGTGAAGGCAATCCGTATTTTCGAGAGGAATTTGAGAATTTTACCATGACCAATCCGGATACGCTTGAGGAGTTCCAGATGTTGAGCTGTCGTGGACTTTGCACGCTAAAGGGTGCGGATAAAATGAAGCATCTGAAGACACTCAGAATGAGTACTTATTGCCAGTATGAATTCCTACATTTGGAGGATGCACAGAGTGTGGAAAATCTTTTTATCGAAGATACCGGAAATATCAAGGATTTTAGTCCGATTGAAAAGCTTCCGAATGTAAAGCAGCTGTATTTGGAAGAGGTGGAATCCAACGATATTACTTTTATTTTAAATAGCAAGAGTCTGGAGGCAATTCGGATTGACCGCTGTAGCTTTGATGCAGCTTCCGTGCAGAGGATACTAGAGCTGCCCTCTTTAAAGGCATTTATTGTTCCGAGCTCAGGTTTTACTGATGTATCAAAGGAAGAACAGGGAGAACTGAAGGAGAGATATCCAGACAAGTTTTGTATTATCGATTAGGCATTATGGACCAGACATTATGGAGTAAACTTATCATATACAATCGCACACACAGGTCTGAGGAATAGCATGAGCAAAAAAAACAGGACTAAGAAAAAATTGAATATCGGAGTTGAGTATGAACCGAAGAGTGAGGAATCAAGCAAGACGTCGGATACCATCCAATTGAAACGAGATAACAAGGTGGCTGAACTTGTCGAACTTTGCTGTCCTGGTTGTGGAGCAGCATTGAAGATGGTAGATAAGACACATGCGAGGTGCGAATTTTGTGGCAAGACGGTGTTGATTGATGAAGCGACCGGAACCGATATCTACATTGATGTGGATAATGAAGGAATGGATAAGATCAAGACTGGTTTTTCAATCGCCGGATTGTTGGCAAAATATTATATTTACCTTTTGCTTATGTGTATTGTAGTAGTCGTCTTCATGTTGGCGGGACAAATAATAACGGATAATGTTGAAACATCGGTGCATCAGGTAGTTGATGAGAAAAGAGAATCTCCCACATGCCTAAACATCGCGATGGAAATAATCTTTCAAAAGAAGTATAAGAAGATTACACAGGAAGAGTTTTCAACTATTCGCTATTTATCCGAGGATTATGATTCTTCGAGCCGAGAGTTTGTAATTCAATACAGCTTTGATGAGTATAGTGACTATGATGATTTCGGAGACTATAGTCAGACCTTTCAGGAGTGCAGGGTTCCATCGAGTAATGTAGCACGTTCAACAGATCTGACCATGTTTACAGGGTTAGAGGTATATCGCGATAGAATGGATTTGTTATCTGAGCAGAATTTTGCCACTAAGCAGTCATTAGAATGCTATGTAGGTAGTGGTGAGCTGGATATGATCATGACAAATTTTGATGTAAGCAACATACGTGAGCTGCATCTGACATCGACAGAGTCCTCCCTTACGGGTTTGGAACAGTTTGCTAATTTGGAAATTCTCAGTTTGGAAGATTACTGCGTTGATAATATAGACGAGTTGGAAAAGTGTTCGAAAATCAAAAGACTAACGATTACCGGCGGATCAGAACTTACTGATTTTTCCCCGTTGCTTCATCTTCACAATATGGAGGAGCTGTACATGGACTGCCATCATCTAAAGTCGGTTGATTTTGTTGGAGAAATGACACATTTGAAGGAGCTTTCCATACAGAACGGAGATGGAATGAATTATTCGACTCTGAAAAGTGCGAAAGAACTGAAAAAGCTGAAAGTGTGCCAGATGCCAAACCTTACTGATTTGTCGGAATTATCTAATCTCGAGGAATTGGAGATAAGAGTATATGATCAGCGCTTTTCGGATGAGTCACTGGATTACTCATCTCTTGCGACACTATCCTCCTTGAAGAAGCTGACTCTATATAGTGGAGAATTGATACAGCCTATCATTAAAAGTGGTATGAATGAGATTTTAAATGACAAAAACCTGGAGTCTCTAACGATTTCCAATTTGGAGTTTGTGGTAACTCCGGATTTGCTACAGGAAAACAATCACTTAAAGTATTTGGAATTAACGGAGGCGAAACCTCGTTTCCCGGATGGGGATTCAAATTACGATTTTATTTCACGGTTTAAGGGAATTGATACATTGATTTTAAAAGACAACAAGATAAATCAGATTGAATTTGCAGCCGAGCTAAAGGATTTACGGATCTTGAATGTAGAAAAAAACTATATTTTTGATTTCTCCGTGCTTCAGAATTCCCCAAAGCTTGAGGAACTCTTTATCGGAGATAATGCGACCTCTGTCGTTGATTTGCCGAAAAAAGTGCAGGTACACAATAAGCTTACACCGGGAGCGGACTAAAACGGACCGTATCGACCGGAAGCCGGAAGTGGGTAATCTATCGACTGTATCTTCCGGAGGCACCACAGGGAAGAACAAGTCCATTGCTGGAAACAGGAAGTCCGACTTCATCAGCCTCAACTTTTCCCCCAAATTTTGAAACAATCGCTGTATTCATCATATAAGATAACACTGCGGGCTGCAGACCTGTCGTATAGGAGCTGATTAAAAAGAAAAGAGGCTCCTTACTGAGAATCTGCGTACAGAGCTCCAGAAATGGGTAGATGGAGGATTCCATTTTCCAAATCTCGCCCTTGGGACCTTTTCCATAAGAAGGAGGGTCCATAATGATTCCGTCGTAGTGATTGCCACGGCGGATTTCTCGTTCTACAAACTTAACACAATCGTCAATCAACCAGCGAATTGGTGCATTTTCCAACCCGGATGAGCGAGCGTTTTCCTTTGCCCAATTAACCATACCCTTAGAGGAATCGACATGAGTGACACTTGCTCCAGCAGCGGCTGCTGCAAGTGTAGCACCTCCGGTATAGGCAAAGAGATTCAATACCTTTACTTCACGACCTGCATTGCGAATCTTCTCAGAGAACCAATCCCAGTTGGTCGCCTGCTCTGGAAACAGACCCGTATGCTTAAAGCTAAACGGTTTCAGCTGAAAGGTAAGACTCTTGTAATTGATGGACCATTGCTCTGGTAAATCAAAGAATTCCCATTCGCCACCACCCTGATTGCTGCGGTGATAATGTGCATTCATTTGCTTCCAGCCCTTTTCTGTTCGAGGGGTATCCCATATTACCTGCGGGTCTGGACGTACGAGGCGGTATTTGCCCCATCGTTCCAGCTTCTCGCCATTTGATGTATCTATTACTTCATAATCCGTCCAATTATCTGCAATCCACATGAAAATTCTCCTTTATAATGGTTCTTCGAGCAGTGAAGAAGCGCGTTGCTACTTATTTATCTTGCTTCAGTATACGTAGTTTCTCCATTGACGTCAACCACCGAATATATTATAATCTAAACGATTGTGTTGCTTTTGGCGATGCCCGGACAGCACATATACTTATGAGGAGAATTTGTGAGAAGCGTCACGAATTTCCAAAGGATGAGACTATGATAGACGCTTCAGAATGGAGACAATATGAGTAACTCAGCTATGGTATGGGTACTAATCGCCTTTGCAGCTTATTTAATCATGATGATTGTGATTGGTGCCATCTATATGAAACAGAACAACAACTCCGAAGATTATTTTCTGGGAGGAAGAAATCTGAATGGTTTCATGGCAGCTTTGTCTGCGCAAGCATCCGATATGAGTGGATGGCTTCTAATGGGATTGCCTGGAGCAGTATATGCACTGGGAACCGGAGAAGCATGGATTGCCATTGGTCTATTTATCGGTACGGTTTGTAACTGGCTTTTTATTTCAGGAAGACTTCGCCGTTATACAATTCGTGCCAACAATTCCTTAACACTTCCCATGTATTTTGAGAATCGTTTTCATGATAAGAAGAAGATCCTGTTATTTGTATCTTCCTTAATTATTGTTATTTTCTTCTTGGTTTATACAGCCTCTGCACTGGCAGCAGGTGGTAAGCTATTTACCTCGGTATTTCACATTGACTACAAAATAGCATTAACTATTGGTGCAATTGTCATTCTTACCTATACATTTATGGGTGGTTTTATGGCAGTTTGTGCGACAGACTTTATTCAGGGAACCTTGATGCTGATTGGACTTCTGGTTGTTCCCATCGTAGCGTATATACTACTTGGTGCGAATAGCATTGGTGCAACTTTAGAAGCTTCCGGTGTGGCTGGAGGTCAGGCTTCGTATTTGAACCTGTTCCATGACGGTGGAGAACCGATTAAAGCAGTCAGTATCATTTCTAATCTGGCATGGGGACTTGGTTATTGCGGTATGCCTCATATCCTGGTTCGTTTTATGGCAGTACGTGATGAAAAGGAATTAAAGAAATCCAAGAGCGTAGCAATTATTTGGGTTGCGCTTTCTCTTACCTTTGCCTGCTTGATTGGTGTAATTGGAAGAGCTTACTTATATCCTACGATCCTTGGAACCGATGGAGCTGCTTCTACTGAGAGCGTTTTCATAGAGATGATTACCAAACTCTTTACCGTTCAATTTGCAATGCCTTTTGTAGGCGGACTTTTCCTGTGTGGTATTTTAGCAGCAATCATGTCAACTGCAGATTCTCAACTCCTTGTGACAGCATCCAGTGTTGCTGAGGATATTTACAAAGGAATCTTGAAAAAGGATGCAGATGATGCTAAGGTTTTATTGGTTAGTCGTATTACTGTAATTGTTGTAGCAATTATTGCTTATCTGATAGCGTTGAATCCTAATAACTCCATCATGGGACTGGTTTCCAATGCATGGGCAGGCTTCGGAGCAGCATTTGGACCAATCGTTGTATTATCTTTGTTCTGGAAACGTACGAACTTTGCCGGAGCTTTGGCAGGAATTATATCCGGAGCATTGGCGGTTATCGTATGGGATTATATCCCGCTGGTATCCGGACAGACACTTGGAAAAGCAACCGGATTATATTCACTCGTAGTTGGTTTTGCATTAAGCCTGGTTTGCATTATCGTAGCCAGCCTTGCAACTCCGGCACCAAGTGCTGAAATGCTTCAGGAATTTGAGGATGTAAAAGGAAATGAAAAATAAAGTAGGTCTTTCAACAAAATATGCAGTTACCGCAATCCTTATGGCAGGAATTCTGTGGGGAATGATCGGACTGTTTGTGCGAAAGCTTACGGAGATGGGATTTAATTCCATGGATGTTACAGCGCTGCGTTCTGTTGCGGCGCTGTTTCTTATGGCGGGATATCTTCTTATATATAAGAAAGAACTCATGCGAATAAAGTGGCGGGATATCTGGTGCTTTCTTGGAACCGGTGTATTTTCCCTTACTTTTTTTAATGTATGCTATTTCAAGACAATCCAGATTACTTCATTATCGGTTGCTGCGATTCTTCTCTATACAGCTCCGTCTATTGTAATGCTTTTGTCTGCTTTGCTGTTTCATGAGAAAATTACGAAGAAGAAGCTGTTTTCGTTACTATTGGCCTTTTTCGGCTGTATCCTTGTGACAGGTCTTTTGCGTGAGGAGATGGTTCTTTCGCCTTTGGGGATTCTCACAGGTCTGGGTGCTGGAGCGGGATATGCTCTGTATAGTATTTTCAGCCGCTATGCAATTGAACGCCACTACCACTCTCTGACTATTACGTTTTATACATTCCTGCTAAGTGGCATTGGCATACAACCATTTGTTGATGCACCGAGACTGGTGAACAAGATGGTTGAGACACCGGAAGCAATCCTTTTCATTGCTGCATTAGGATTATGCTCGACAGTACTGCCATATATTTTATATACCTACGGTCTTACAAAAGTAGAAAATGGAAAAGCATCTATTATGGCTTCGATAGAGCCGGTAGCAGCTACGTTACTGGGAGTATTCTATTTTAAAGAAGAGATGAGCGTGGACGGATTATTGGGGGTCATGTTGGTTCTGACATCCATTATTCTGCTCAATATCAATTGGGAACACGAGAATAATAGCTAATTTATTTTGGAAATGCATTGTTATGTTGTTACATTGTAACAAAATTTACGAAATTTTAGGAAAAAACGAAAAAACAGAAAAAATATGCTTGAAAACACCGCAAACATCATGTATACTAACTATTGCTGTGACATTGATAGCGTTGAAGCGTGAGGTTGCTACCGTATTTGGTAGGTTTTCCGTGGAGCGAATGTCAAGTTAGGAAACTGGCGACAAGTCACTGTACA
>CAYZUC010000031.1:25894-29518 GCA_964481705.1 uncultured Lachnospiraceae bacterium | reverse complement strand
AATATTCTGGGACTAGGATGGGCAGCGACTCCGGCAGGTCTAAAGGCCATGGAGGAATTGTCCAAATTGAGCAAAAAACACGAAGTCGCCAGTAATGAGATGTGTACATTTCTGGTGTTGAATATATCGTCGCTACAGCTAATTCCCGTAAATATTATTGCCTATCGTAGTCAGTATGGTAGTGTAAATCCAACAGCAGTTATTGGACCGGGCATTGTGGCGACCTTGTTTAGTACTGTGGTCGCGGTGGTATTTTGTAAGTGCATGGTGAAATTCAAGAAAAGTGATTAGTGTAGTATTGTAAAAAAGAACATAGTGTGATAAAAAAAGAACAGGGATAAAAATGCTTTTCGATGGAACAGAAAGAGAGAAAAATGAAAATAGATAGAGAAAAAGCAAAAAAAACGTTTGCTGAATACGTAAATAGATATGACGCCACAGATACAAAAACGAGTCTGAAGATCCTGCATACCTATAAAGTATGCGAATTATGTGAAAGAATCGCAAAAGATCAGAATCTTCCAGAGGAGGATGTGGATATTGCATGGCTTATGGGGTTGCTTCATGATATCGGCCGATTTGAGCAGCTTCGCCGTTTTGGGACGTTTCAGGATTCCATATCCATTAATCATGCACATTTTGGAGCAGATATTTTGTTTCAGGATGGGGTAATAAGAGAGTATCTGGAGGATACAAAAGAAGACAATCTGCTGCAGACAGCTATTTGGTATCACAGCGCATATCGTCTGCCGGAGGAATTGTCGGAGAGAAAACGATTGTTCTGCAATATTTTGCGTGATGCAGATAAGATTGATATTCTACGTGTGAATGTGGAAGTTCCGTTGGAAGAAATCTATAATACCACAACAGAGGATTTAAAGAATGCGGTAATAACGGAAGAAGTAATGCAGGCCTTCCATGAGCTGCACTGTATAGACCGTAGTTTGAAAAAAGCATCGGTTGATAATGTAATCGGACATATTTCATTAGTTTTTGAATTGGTGTTTCCAATTAGCTTTCGGATTGTTATGGAGCAGGGATACTTAAAGCAGCTAATGGAATTCCACTCAGAGAATCCGATAGCTGCTCGTCAATTCGAGGATGTGAAAAATACGGTACAACAGTTTATTGCTTCAAAATCTTTATAATCTTAATGATCCTCTCTTTATCTTCTACGGAACAATTGCTGATGAGACGAAGGACTTCTTTATTTAATACGTCATCTTCGTTCATTTCAGCAGTAGGGGATAACAGGTAATCGATGGATACATCCAGCAGATTTGCATAATAAATCAAAACTCTCAAATTCATCTTTGTACGGTTATTCTCAATGTTGCTGACAAATGCGATTGTTGTCCCTAAGTCGTTAGCAATATAGTCTTGAGTAATACCCTTTTCTTTGCGAAGTTTCTTCATTTTCAGACCAACTTTTGAATAATCTATTGTTTCCAGCATAGTATTCTCCAATCTTGCGTCTTACGCATAAATTTGTCATTCATTTCCTTTTATATTACTACACTGCGTGGTTAAGCGCAACTGAAAATGATGTGCATAAGGAGCATGAATTCTACAGGAATAAGGAGAAAAAAGGGTCGTCGAAAAATGTAATAATTTAGTAAAAAGTATCTTTACTTTATCACGTTACAATGCTAGAATAGTAACGACTGTAAAAAATTATATTAATGAGGAGATATGATATGTTTTGTTTAAATTGCGGAGCAAAATTAGAGGAAGGTGCTCTATTTTGCGAGAATTGCGGAACGAAAGTTTTTAAAGCAGAAGCACCTGTTCAACAACCGGAAACACCCGTATCAGAGAAAATAGAAGCACCGGTACAACAGCCGGAAGCATCTGTTCAACAGCAGGAGACTCCGATACAGCAGCCGACACAGCAGCCGATACAGCCACAGGCACAGCAGCCGGTTCAACCACAGGCACAGCAGCCGGTTCAGCCACAGGCACAGCAGCCGGTTCAGCCACAGTATCAGCAGCCGGTTCAGCCACAGTATCAGCAGCAAGGCCAGCCACAGTATCAGCAGCAAGGCCAGCCACAGTATCAGCAGCAAGGCCAGCCACAGTATCAGCAGCCGGGTCAGCCGGTATCACAACCATTTAATCAGAAACCTTCAAAGAAAAGTATTCCTACCGGAGCTATCGTGGGAATCGTAGCAGCAGTAATTGTAGTAGCAATTATTGGTATTACCATTAGTATTTTAACCAAGCTTACCAGTCCATATAATGCAGCAAAGAAGTATTTTAAGGCAGAATCAGATGGTAATTATGAAGTAGCTTACAGTTATTTAGAATTGCCGGATAGCCCATTATTGAGTTATGATTTCTACCTACAGTATGCAGAACAAAATGGTTTATCTGAGGTTAGCAATTACAAGGTAAAAGAAGTAAAAGATATTTATCTTTCCAATGTAAATGAAAGTGAAGCAAAGAACTCGATTGCCAGAATGTTTGATTGTGAGTATGTTTCACCGGGAAAGACAGAGGCACAGCATGAGACCGTAACCATGGTCAAATTGAAAAAGAAAAAATGGTTATTCTTTAATGATTGGAAAATGGCACCCTCAAACATTGCTGCCAATGAAGATTTCATTCTTCCTATGGGACAGGAATTATTAATTGGTGGTGTAGATGTCAGCAGTACAGCGGAAAAGAAGGAGAATGAGGTTTTAGGTCAGTATAGCTGTATTATTCCGCCTGCATTCCCTATGGAGTATGAAGTTGTCACAACAGCTCCCGGATGTGAGGAGGTTAAATCCGCATTCAATTTTGCCGGAGGTACATACTATTCCTATCCGACAGAGATTCCGCTTACAAAGGAAGCATCAGCAGAGCTTACCAAATTGTCGGAAGAAATCTGTAAGACGATTAATACTGGATCCGTAAAGCAAAGCTCTTGGAGCGAAGTTTCCGGTTCTATAACAATTCATAAGGATGCAGAATTTGATCTTGAAGAGTCTTATACGAATCAGAAAGAACGTTATGCACCATCTGATTACAGAAGATATGAATCCAGAGAAATAGAAGACTTCAAGACGAATTCGAATGGAGCAAGATTCTCCTCCGAGGGTGAGATGTATGTCGATGTTGACCTCTCCTATACAGAGGTGGATAAGGGTGTAGATCTTCATTATTCCTATTTATTTGATGATGAGAAAACAGAAGAGCCATTCAATGAAAAGGATTCTGTAAGTAAAACATTACGTTATGTTTATAATGATGGTAAATGGGAATTAGAGTATTTTTATTAAAATAATAGATAAGCAAATACGTATAAATACGTAGAACGGAGAATAAATAAATGGGAAAGTTTTGTAAATATTGTGGAAGTGAACTGGTGGATGGGAAATGTACTTGTGATTTATACATCCAGAACAATCCTGACACAATCGTAGAAAAACCGATGGAGCAGGAAGCTTCCGAGTCTGCAGAAACGCAGGACATTTCTGAGACTCAGACTACTCTGGAGGCTCAGGCAGCTTCAGAGGTACAACAAACAGAGCAGTTATATGATGACCAGCCGAATGGAGCCCCTCAGTATAATCAGGGAGTACAGCCAAACGGAGCGCCTCAGTACAATCAAGGAGTACAGCCAAACGGAGCGCCTCAGTA
>CAYZUC010000031.1:0-25794 GCA_964481705.1 uncultured Lachnospiraceae bacterium | reverse complement strand
CAAACGGAGCGCCTCAGTACAATCAAGGAGTACAGCCAAACGGAGCGCCTCAGTACAATCAAGGAGTACAGCCAAACGGAGCGCCTCAGTATAATCAAGGAGGTCAGCCTTACGGTGGACAGCCAAATTACTATCAACAGGCAGCAAAAGAGCAGTTTAATAATTCTAAGATGTTATTTATGAAATTCTTAAAGAATCCTCTTGGAATGATGTCAGAGGTCGTAGGTTCTTCTGATAAAACATCTCCTTTCATTTTTGGAGGGATTCATCTGCTGCTTATTTTACTCTTTACTTTTATTCGTGTTCCAAAGAATGAATTTTTGGGAATTACAATGGCGACCAAGTTTAGTCTGGGATTGAAGTTAGCAATCTTTATTGCAATTGTTATTCTGGTAACAGCGTCAGCAACGTTTGTATTAGGAAAGATTACAAAGACGGAAATGGCATATCCAGATGTTTTACGAATCTTCTGCCTTACGACAATACCATCCTCAATGATAATAATACTGTGGTTCTTACTGTCCTATCTAAGTTCGGTACTCGCGACAGTAGCGATTATTATGGCCTTAACTTCATGGGTGATTCTCGTAAATGAGGCTATTCAGGTATGTGTGAAGAAGAGTAAGAATCTGTGTTTCTGGTTTACTATTGTTACGATCGCAGCAGTTATGCTTATTACATCGATTATCTGCCAGATTGTTCTGAAGAGCTATGTATCAGAGCTTTCAGGCTCCCTTTTAAGAGGATTGTTCTATTAATTAAGTATTCCATAAGCTATATGACAGGCATCGGAGAAACCGGTGCTTGTTTTATTTTGGAAAGAAACGTTGATAAACATATAGTATAGTGCTATAATCCAAGAGATTAAGGAAAGAAAAGAGAACTTTTGATAAGATAGTGTACGGAACCCGGTGTGAATCCGGGACAGTCACCACTACTGTAACGTGGACGAGAGAGCAGACATGAGGTCAGCCACTGGAGGAAACTCTGGGAAGGTGCTCTTTTGGAGGAAGCGAAGTCAGGAGACGAACTATCTGGTCTTTCAAGGTTGTATTCCCGGGTGTAGGGAGTATGCTCTTTTTGTTGCCTTTTTATCACAGTAATATGTGAATCGGGTTCGAGTCCCGGCGGAAACGTAAGTGAGTAGAAAAAGGAGAAAAGAAATGAAGAAGTGGATGAAGAAAGGCATAGTTAGTCTGTTGATCCTAGCATTAGTCGTTGGACTGATACCGATACAGACATATGCCCAAAGTGTAAGTGGATGGAGTGGAGTAGCAGGACAGGAATCCAAGGGTCTGGCAGATTTGCTGCTATATACAGGAAGTAGTACAGCTAAAATGCAGAGCACAGCGTTACTTGGAAAAGAGAATGCTTCCTACCCGAATCGCGTTGTGTTTGATCCAAAACAAAAAGAGTATACGATTGAGGTTTCTGATACCGTTTTGAATTCTGGAACCAATCTGTATACTGCATTTGAGACAGAGGAAGAGGGAGCTACTGTCGAAATTGTTGGAGGAGCCAATTCCTCCAAGAAGCTGACAGCAGGTGGTCATAACTCGAAAAACTGGGAGAAAATTATCACAAAGCCTGGTAAGAATGAATTTGACATTGTGGTAACCCCCCCTGCGGTCATTAGTCCCTTGGAGGCAGAACAGAGGGAACCGGTTACGTATCATTTTACCGTGTACTGTAAACCTACATTAGAGAGTCTTGAGGTAAAAGCAGCTGGAAATCTGGTTCATTTTGAGGAGATTTACGCTGGTGCAACGCTGAGCTATCATGGGAATGTTGCCTCATCGGCTAAAGTTGCGGAAGTAACTGCCATTCCCAAATATGAGGATTATTCCATAACCTATAATGGAATCAGCGATAACAAGGTTGATATCTCTACGGTTAGAGATATTCATATTACAGTAGGAATTGGCGAGGGAGACGATTATCGAAGTACCGAGTATTCTGTTACACTTATGCCAATGGATGACTACTCCTTATCCTTTGATGTAACACCTAAAAAAGCAGGCGGAACCTTATATGAGAAATACAAGGATGGGAAAAAGAACGTATTAGCGCGAAAGTATGCAGACGATAATGGCATCTTTCAAAATCTACTGGAAGGTGCGGAATATCAATACGTGGTGACAGCTCCGGGATATGTAGCTGAGACCGGAACGGTAAGCAGTGCCAATGCATTAATTAATGGTAAGCTTTCGGTAACTCTCCAGAAGGCGGCTGACAGCAATCCAGCTTTGCCGGAGTATACGGGTGATTGGATCAATTTCCGAAATAATGATGAAAATATGGGAATTGTGGATAGAAGAACAGCCACCGTATCCGAAAATGCAAATCTAAAGTGGTCAGTGAAATATGGAACAGGTTGGGCAGCGGCGCCAACTCCTCCCATTATTTTGAATGGAGATTTGTATGTTGCCGTAGGAAAGAAAATCATGAGACTCGACAAGGAATCCGGTGAAAAGCTTGCGGAAAGCGAAGATATGGTAGCCAACGTTGGATTTGCATTAAATCCAATTACCTACGGAGAGGGACTTTTGTTTGTACCTGTGGGAACTGGTCGTATTCAAGCGCTTCGTGCCGACACACTGGAATCTGTGTGGGTGAGCGAAAAAATTGGTGGACAAACACTTTGTCCGGTAACCTATAAAAATGGATATGTGTATGAAGGAACCTGGAACAGTGAATTGAAAACAGGAACTTATTATGCGTTAACGGTTACAGATGAAGATCCAAACAGCAAAACAGAGGAAAAGCTGTGCTCCTGGAAAATTGATCATACCGGGGGATTCTACTGGGCGGGTGCTTATGCAACTGACAACTATGTCATATTTGGTTCTGATGACGGCAATAACGAAGGGACCTATGTTACTACGGCTGTTTTATACAGTGTAGACCCGGCATCTGGAGAAATAATTGATACTATTGAAGGAATCAAAGGGGATATTCGCTCTACGGTGGCTTATGATAAGAAGACAGATAGAGTTTACTTTTCCACTAAGGGTGGTTGGTTTTATTCCGTAAAGGTGAATAAGGACGGAACCTTTAATCAGGATAGTGTGAAATATTTGGAAACGGGAGGAATGAGCACCGGAACACCATTGGTTTATAATGGAAGGGCTTATCTTGGAGTATCCGGAAAGTCTCAGTTTAGTCCCACAGGACACAGCTATAAGGTTATTGATGTCGAGAAAATGGAAGAGATTTATGATGTTTCCATTCCGGGATATGTGCAGTCCAGTGCCATGCTATCCACTGCATATGAAGAAAAGACCGGTAAGGTCTATATTTATTCCACCTATAACTATAAGCCCGGTGGAATCTATGTTATAGAAGATTGTGAAGGTCAGACAAAGCCAAAGGGTTATCATTTGTATGTTCCACAGGGAGTAATGGATGAGTACTGTATTTGTAGTCCGGTATGTGATGCTGATGGAACTATTTACTTCAAAAATGACTCTTGCTATATTATGGCCATTGAAAATACGGCGAAGGCAGAAACGCCCGAGGATCCAGATACACCAACAGATCCGGAGACACCAACGGATCCAGTGACACCGACAGACCCAGTGACACCAACGGACCCAGTGACACCAACAGATCCGGTGACACCAACAGACCCAACAGATCCGAAGACGCCGGAAGATGAGGTGTTACCGCCGAATCCGTCGATATCCGTAAATAGTGTTTCCCTGAACAGAACGGAAGTAACTATTAAACCAGAGCGTACACTGCAGTTATATGCATCCATTCTTCCGGAAGATGCAGAGAACAAAGAGGTAACATGGAGTACCTCAGATGCAGCAATAGCAACGGTAGATACAAGTGGACTTGTTACCACGATTGCTTCGGGAGAAGCGGTGATAACGACTACGACAACGGATGGAGGAAAATCAGCTTCTTGTCATGTAATCGTAAAGGATAAGACAGCAAAGAGGATATCCTTCCTGGAAAAAACAAAAGTAATTAGAGTAAATGAGCAAGTGAAGCTACAGGTGAAGACAGCACCAATAGACAGTGGCGATGTTTTGACTTATAGCAGTAATAATGAGAAGACAGCGACTGTTGACGCAGATGGCATGGTAACGGGACATTCCGAGGGAATTGCGACCATTACCGTAAAGACAGAGAAGAATAAAAAAGCAACCTGTAAAATCAAGGTTGACCGTGTAATTGCAGCAGTTAGCGCTATTTCAGCCAACAATGTACAGGAAAAGAAGGTAACACTTACCTGGGAGCCTTTGAAAGGGGCAGCAGGTTATTATGTATATCAATACAAACCGGCAACGAAGAGCAAACCGGAAAGATATCAGAAAATCAAAACCGTAAAGAACAAAGTGAATGAAAAGAATATGGTCACCTGTTCTATTGGTAGTTTGTTACCGGCTTCTCCGTATCGATATAAAATTGCGGCAATCGTAAAGCGTTCCGATAAAACGATAGCGATTGGTGAGCAAAGCAATGCTTATTCCGTTATGACTCTTCCAGCAAAACCGGTGCTGCGGTCAATTAAAGTTAAAACAGATGGAATTACGATTAATTGGAAAAAAGTAAAGGGAGTATTTGGATATAAATTATACGAATCATCGGAAAAGAACGGAACGTATCAGGAAATCGCTGATATTGAGGGAGAGTCTGTTCTTAAGACAGTAATTAAGCTGCCGGAAGCAGGAAATCATTACTACAAAATCCAAAGTTATATCCTAGTGGATGGTAAGAAATACGGTGGAAATCTGAGCTCAGCAAAGAAAATCAAAGTAAAGAAGTAACCTCATGTAATAAACATGATTGCTTTTGGTAAGCAGCATGAAACATAGTAATTTGAGTAAAAAACAAAGAATAACACGCAGGAATGGTAAGGTTAGGATGAACGAGAAAAGACTTATGATCAAAATAATCCATAATCGATTGATAAAGGCAATGATAGCGGTATTAGTCATTGCCGCTACCATTCTTTTTGCGTGCTTTGCAAATCTGGCAGTTGTCCCGGCCAAACCATTAAAGGAAATGGCAGAGGGCTGTTCTCATATGAGTGCACTCCAGACGACGACAAAGGGAAGCGTAGATTTTACGGCGCGGTATGCAGATGGGAATAATGGAATCCATTTGGACTTAAAACCGTCGGATCGGTTTCCGGGAGAAGAGGACAGTAAAGAAGCGGACACCTCATCCCCCGACAGATTGACAGAGGGTCGCCAAAAAGAGGAAACCATAAGTCCGGATTCTGTCAGTGAAGATACGGTAAGTCCCGATACAGTCGCGGAAGAAGGTGTTATTGAGACCGGTGAGAAGGATCGTGATGAGAAATCAGAAGAAATCATCGAATATTTTGATACCACCATTGATGAGACGGAAATTCTAACCGATGTTGCGTATTCCTTTTCCATTCGACATAGATACCCAGAGTTAAAAGTGAAATCTATTGTGGTGACAGTTAATGATCTGGAGCTTGATAATTTTCAGGGAAAATGCAGATTGCAAGAGGGTACGAATTCGATTGCAGTTCGTGTTTCCTACGAGAAAAAGGATGGCTCCACCGTTTCGCAAAAACGCCTGTATCATGTGACGGTTGAGCTGTCAGAAATTGCAATTTCCACTAATTTGCGTGATGGAAGGAAGGTAGACCAGCCCTCCTTTACGTTCTATGCTTCAGCAAAAAGGAAAGATCAGGGTCTGCCGGTATCGGCCACCTGTAATGGAAAGAAACTGACATCAGATCACACCGATTACGCGTGCGAGCTGCAGGAAGGGGACAATACCATTCTTTTGTCAGCCAAAGACGAGTTTGGGGAAAAGAAAGCGACTTATCTTATTCTATATGAAAAAAAGGTATCCAGATATTCTATTGAAACGAATCTGATAAATTGTACAGTAAGCAGTGCCAATCTTGAATTTAGCGCAAAAGGTTATGTAGAAGGATCTGATTCAAAAGAGAAAAGCGAAACCGAGCTGAAGGCAAACGTAAATGGAGCCGAGATTACCGGAGACAAAGGAAGTTACCATGCAACACTGGAACAGGGGATAAATACAATTATCCTTACCGTCGGTGAGGACAAGGCACAGGTACATCAAACCTATGAGGTCGAGTATGTTCCCGAGATATCTGACCCAGAGGCAGATGATCCCTCTCTTACGGCACCCAAGCTGGTAACGGATCTCGTGGATGACAGTACCATTACCGGAAATGTATTGAGCTTTTACATTAGACCTGTCAGCTATCAGGGAGAACGAATCCGGGGACAGAACGTGGTCGTAACTTGTAATGATGAGGTTATTCCCTGTGTCTGGGATGATTCGACGACAACCTCCTATCGTATGACACTAGTGTCAGGTGATAATTCCATTACCATAACGCCAACGGATAAAGAAGGTCATTCCATGACGTTCCCTTATGTGATTCATTGTAATCGTGTGGAAGATGGGGAAAGTCTCGGACATGTAACCTTGAGTATCGAAGCTACTACAATTGGTCTTGGAAACCTGATCGAACCCACGCAGGTAGAAATCTTTGAAGGTGTCAATGCGGCGAAGATGCTGACAGGACTGTTGGAGGAAGCAGGCTATGGATATACCTCCACGGGAAGTGTAGATAGTGGTTTCTACCTGGCAAGTATCAAAGGAAGCGGTATTTCAGACGGAGCCAGTGTTAATGACGAATTAATGCAATGCTTGGAAGAGGCAGGTGACAGTGAATTTGACCTTGATAAGCATGACAGTGATTCACTGGGTGAGTTTGATTTTAGTAAGGGATCCGGCTGGATGTACAGTGTAAATGGAAATTATCCAAATTATGGATTCTCAGACTGCTATCCTCATGATGGTGATGTGATACGTGTACGTTTTACCCTTTATTATGGAAAAGATATCGGCGGCGGATACGCAATGGGTGATGGAGATGAAGAGAACTGGGGTGACTGGTAATGGTAAAAGCACGCCGGTTTGTATCTTTTGCAATTGCTATTATTATCATGTTCTCTTTGCTGCAAAACTTCGTAGTCTATGCGGAAACCACACATCATGATTACACCATGGAAGAATTACAGGAGGCCGCACAGGGAATCATCGACTTAAGAAATCGGGAACAGCGGTATTACTTGCGACAGGCAGCAGATTCAACAGCAGATTGGTATATCATCGCACTTGGAAGTCTGGGGCAGGAAGCACCTTATGAAGATTACCTGGCCGTATTGAAAGACCGTGTATATAAGCGCTATCAGGAAAAGGGGAAGCTGGATCCTGTTAAATCAACAGAATGGCAGAGAATATCCCTCGCTGTTTTAGCATGTGGTGCGGATCCATCGAATTTGTGTGAAAATGCTTCCGGGGAATCCATTAATTTGATAGCAGATGGTATCTATGACCGTGGAAAAATCGTACCTTTGGATGCGCAGGGAATCAATGGATATATTTGGGCTTTGATAACACTGGATGCGGGTGGCTACGAGGTTCCATCCGGCGCAGCAGATACCAGAGAGAGTATCATAAAGGGGATACTTTCTTATGAACTCGAAAGTGGCGGTTTTGCACTTGGAAAAAAGGAAACAGAAGCAGACTGTGACCTTACAGCAATGGCACTTCAGGCACTTGCGCCCTACGAGCAGGATGCGAAGTATCCGGAAGTAAAGGGAGTGGTAGAGCGCGCGTTAACACTGCTTTCCAAACGGCAGACGAAGGACGGCGATTTTATCAGTTATGGAAGTCAGAACGTGGAAAGTACAGCACAGGTTATGATGGCATTGTGCGCATTGGGTATCGACCCCATGAAGGATTTCCGCTTTATCAAAGGACATCACACGATTCTGGATGGAATCATGAAGTACCGCCAGGCGGATGGAGGTTTTGTCCATTCCTATACGTATTCGGAGGATAATCCAACCGCAGATCCTAAGGAATCCAATTCTATGGCGGGAGAACAGACGTTATTGGCAATTTCTGCACTTATGCGATATTACCGTGGGGATTCCGGTGTTTATGCATTTGGTACGGGAAAACGGATCGATGTATTTCATGGAGCCGAGATGGTTTCGACACACATTCACATCTCCCAGGAGGAAGTGGAGGAATTTCAGGAAATTCCGCAGGAGATAACCATGGAATATGAAATTCCGGTCATCTGTTTGCTTGATAAACTGGACAAAGCAGACAATGGTGGTGATTATGAATACTTGAGGCCAGAGCTTCAGGAAAAAAAGAAACAACTGGATGCCATACAGGAGCAAATAGAGAAGATAAACATCGAGGTTATGCATAAGCTTTATCCATATGAGGAAATAAGCAGTAAGGATGCCAAAGAAGTAGCAGCTATTGTTCGTCAGATACAAGCATTATCGGAATACGATCAAAAGCAGGTGGCAGGCTATGAGGATGTCATGCGTACCAGTCATCGAATCCAGACTTTACAAAGGACATATATGATTAGTCTTACTTTGATTCTATTTATTTTGGTTCTGGTATTCATTCTAGGTATTCGGTTGAAAAAGAGAAAAAGGGAACGTTATGAGGAAGAGCACTGGTTTGAAATGGAATAATGTAAAGAAGGACCTCTTACTTTTGGGCTTTGCTCTATTGTTTCTTGCTGTTGTCATAAAGGGAACGAAGTTTGAAACCAAGGAAGACTATTATCTGGCGCATTTGGATGATATCACAGAGGAATCCGAGACAGTTTTTCTTTCTATTCGTTGTGATTCCGTGAAAAATCATTGGGAGAGCTTACCCGAGGAACTGAAAAAGGGTGATTATCTGCCGGAGGATGGGATGATATCTCCTGAGGCAGAATATGTGTTGCGGCCGGGGGATACCGCATTTACCCTACTGCAAAGAGTGGCCCGTCATGATAAAATACCCCTGGAGTTTGAAGGTGCAGACGCGAATGTGTATCACAGCGTTTATATAGAGGGAATCCAGTATTTGTACGAGTATTCCTGTGGTCCATTAAGTGGTTGGATGTATCGTGTGAATAATGTATTTCCGGGATATGGATGCTCGCAGTATGTATTAAAGGATGGGGATCGTGTGGAGTTTGTGTATACCTGTGATCTTGGCCGTGATGTAGGAGGATATATCAATGAATAGATTTGGACAATTTCATCCAAGTGTTTTATTCTGCTATTTTCTTTTCGTAATGCTATTATCTATGTTCTTTCTTCATCCACTGGTATTAATACCGTCTCTTTTTGGTGCCATTTTATTTTACAGCCTGCTTGTGAGACCAAAAGTCTTGTGGAAGGATATCGTATTTTATACCTTATTATTCTTGCTTTTTACGCTGACCAACCCACTCTTTTCCCATAAAGGAAAAACCATTCTCTTTTATTTGAACGATCAGGCGGTGACGTTTGAATCTATCGTGTATGGCGCGATGGTCGCAACCATGATTATCTCCGTCTTGTTTTGGTGCAAATGCTATCAATTGATTATGACGACCGACAAATTCTTGTATTTATTTGGTAAAGCATTACCCAGACTGTCCTTGACGATTTCTATGGCAATTCGATTTATTCCGTTGTACAGGCGGCAGGTGAGAAAGGTTCGGGACGCACAAAAATGCATGGGAATTTATCAGAATGCAGGTCTTGCAGACAAGCTTCTTGGAGGATTACGTACCATTGACAGTGTGTTAGGATGGGCTATCGAAAATGCAGTAGATACCGCTGATTCTATGTCAGCAAGAGGATATGGAAGGAAAAAGCGGACAAACTTCACACTGTTTCGGTTTCGAAGAGAAGATGGAGTTGCATTGGGGCTGCTTGTGGTCACAACACTCGGCTTCCTATTAGCTTATTTGAATGGAATCTTTCATGTGACGTATTACCCAGAAATAAAGGGATTCACCATGAATAAAAAAAGCATTCTTGAGACATTTACAGTCATGATTTTTATGCTGCTTCCGGCAGGAATAGAAAGTGAGGATAAAATCTTATGGAAATACTTCAGGTCCAGAATCTGACATTTACTTATCCGGATTGTAAAAAGGAAGCGGTCAAAGATTTTTCCTTTTCTGTAAATGAAGGCGATTTTGTACTATTTACGGGAGCCTCTGGTTGTGGAAAGACGACACTGCTACGTCTGTTAAAAGAAGAACTGGCACCAAAGGGCGAGAGAACCGGAGAAATCCGATATAAGACGAATAGCGAAGTCGGCTTTGTCCTTCAGAATCCGGACAGTCAGATTGTGACGGATAAGGTTTATCATGAGCTGGCATTTGGACTGGAGAATCTCGGTCTGCCAAATGAAGTCATCCGTCGCAGAGTGGCTGAAATATCCTGTTTCTTTGGCATTCATTCCTGGTTTCACGAGGATACAGCGTCTCTTTCCGGGGGACAGAAGCAAATCCTAAATCTGGCATCCGTTATGGCAATGCATCCGAGTATTTTAATACTGGATGAACCGACTTCACGCCTCGATCCAATTGCGGCTTCTGATTTTCTGGCGTTTCTTCATCGTCTCAACGAAGAATTTGGCCTGACTATTCTGATGAGCGAACATCGACTGGAAGAGGTTTTTCCCTATGTAAATCAATGCATCCAGATGGAAAAGGGAGAAAAAATGCTGGAGGGAACTCCCGAAAGTATTGTTAAAGGGATACAGGAACAAAAGGATAGTGAAGCCATGCGAAAGGCATTGCCGGCTTCGATACAGATCTTTCTAGGTCTAAAAGAGAAAGAAGACTTAAGGATCCCATTAACCGTACGTGAAGGCAGAGAATACGTAAAGGGGTACTGCAAAAAGCATCAAATCAAGCCGATAAGCGTGGAAACAGTGAAAGAACGTACATCGAAGGGAGCATCTTCCGTTTTACAGGTAAAAAATATTTGGTTTCGTTATCATCGTGACACACCGGATATTCTGACTGGAATCAAGCTTACTCTATTTGAACATGAGATTTACAGTATTCTTGGAGGAAATGGAGCAGGAAAGACGACACTATTGGGATGTATTGCGGGAATTCGACCTATTTATAAAGGGAAAATTGAAAAGAAGAAAAAATGTGTCATGCTGCCACAGGATCCAACAACCGTATTTGTAAAAATGAGCGTTATGGAAGATTTTAAAGAGATCCCAAACGCCACGGAAGAGAATATAAAAGAAATCTCAGAGCTGCTTGGAATCTCAGAGCTTCTTACCAGACATCCTTTTGACTTAAGTGGTGGAGAACAGCAGAAATGTGCATTAGGTAAGATTCTTTTATGCGAGCCGGAGATTTTACTGTTAGATGAACCCACCAAGGGTATGGATGCGTTGTTTAAATATGAGCTTCGTAGCATTTTCTTTGAATTACGGAAAAGGATGTCGATTCTAATGGTGACGCATGATGTCGAATTTGCAGCAGAGACTTCTGATCGGTGCGGATTATTCTTTGACGGAGAGGTTATTGCAGAGGGTACGCCGGAAGAATTCTTTGGTGGAAACCATTACTATACAACTGCGGCAAATCGTATGTCAGGAGACCTGCTTGGGAATGTGGTTACGGTAGATCAGGTTGTACAGGTACTGCAGGGTAAGGCTTTGAACGATAGTAAGGCGGTGGGAAATGAGATATTATAATATCATTGCACTCGCCATTGCGATGGCTGCCTGTGTAATATTCTTTCTGACATATGAGAAAAAGGAAGGTAATATAAGAAGGTTTGTCCTCATAGCAGTTATGACAGCACTGTCAGTTGTTGGCCGCGTGGTTGTATTCATTCCGGGATTCAAACCGGTGGCAGCAGTAGTAATCCTAAGTGGTATCTATATGGGAGGAGAGGCAGGATTTTTGGTCGGTGCCTTATCGGCGCTGTTGTCGAATCTCTTTTTTGGTCAGGGTCCATGGACACCCTTTCAGATGTGTTCGTGGGGATTATTGGGTTTCGTAGCGGGACTGCCCGTGTTGAAAATGGAACTGCGTAAAACAGTACCCCTTTTTCTCTATGGGGCATTTGCTGGAATTGCTTATTCTATGATTATGGATATCTGGACGGTTCTGTCCTTTGGAGAAAGTTTTACCTTTACAAGATATCTGGTTGCATTGGTAACAGCGTTTCCTGTGACGATAGAGTATATGATTTCCAATGTGATTTTCCTGTGGATCCTGTCAAAACCCGTTGGACAGAAATTGGAACGCATCAATAAAAAGCATCAGATATTTACCAAATGAATGAAAAAAATCAATTGAATTAAAATCTTTTAGAGAAAGAGGAAGAAAATGAATCAGAAGATAGAGGTTGTAAAAGAAGTTGGAAAAGCAATCATTGGTAAGGATGAAATCATAGAAAAGGTATGGATGGCACTTCTGGCAAATGGGAACATCCTGATCGAGGATGTTCCGGGTGTTGGAAAGACGACATTGGCTCTAGCCTTTCGTAAAGCACTTGGTATGGATTACCAAAGGGTTCAATTTACACCGGATACGATGCCTAGTGATATCATTGGTTTTTCTGTATACGATACAAATGCTGGAGTGTTGGATTACAAACCGGGAGCTGTTATGACAAATCTACTGTTAGCGGACGAAATTAACCGGACCTCAGCGAAGACGCAGGCGGCACTGTTGGAAGCTATGGAAGAGGGACATGTGACGATTGATGGAAAAACACATGAGCTTCCTAAGCCTTTTCATGTGATTGCAACGCAGAATCCGATCGGGGCAGCAGGAACGCAGCTGCTTCCTGACTCACAGCTGGATCGCTTCCTGATTCGACTGAAAATGGGTTATCCCGATAAAAAAAGTGAGATTAATATTCTGCGTGGGCATTCCGAGGAATTACCGCTCGAGAGTGTGAATGAGACGGCATCCTTGACGGACTTAATTCGTATGCAGGAGGAAGTGAATAAGGTCTATACATCTGATCGTATTCTGCAATACATAACAGAGCTGATAGGAGCGACTAGAGAAAATCATTATGTAACACTGGGAATCAGTACGCGTGGAAGTCTTGCGCTCACAAGGATGGCGAAAGCGCATGCATATTACCGAAATAGTGATTATGTGGCTCCGGAGGACATTCACGCCGTTTTCAAAGATGTTGTATCACACCGTCTGGTTCTGAATATGGAAGCCAAGGTAGATGGAAAAACGGCAGAGATCATCGCTGATGAAATTCTGAGAGATACGGAAGTGCTGCAATGATTGGTGTTTTGGTAGTGTCCGCTTTCCTATGGGTAGTATTACAGGTGGCAGCAAATGGAATGCTTATTAAGCAAATGGAACCAAAATTTTGTGAGCAGGGAATATGTATTCGAAATCGCAGCATATTTCCCGTGTCAAGACTACGCCTGAAATTGGAAATTCGAAATCGTACAATAGGAACTGTTGCATTTGATACCTTGTATGGATATGCAAATGCAAGAGACGAACAGCTGATACTATGGGAGATGAAAGATAAGACGGCTGGATTCTATGAGATAACGATTCAGAGACTGACGCTTTATGATTTATTTTCCGCGACTCGAATCTCCAGAAAGATGAATGTTCAAAAGAATCGAGTTATTATGCCGGAAATAAGGAATGGAATAGAAGAACGCTACGAAAGGGCTTTGTCAGAAAGACTGGAAGAGGAACGACGGGGAGAAAAAAGTGATTATGGAGAAATGCTGTCGATTCGCGATTATGTACCGGGTGATTCTCTTCACCAAATTCATTTCAAGCTAAGTGCAAAATATGACAAATTGTGTGTACGTGAATTTGAAACCGGTGAAGAATACGAAAACGTGTTGATCTATGAGACAATGGATTATCCGGATTCCAACCGTGAGGAATCAGAAATGCAAGGAGAGAGATTGGAACGGTTGACAGACTTCTTTTCTCTTTGTATTTATCTGATTCAAAGAGGACAAACCTGCCGACTGATGTGGTACGACGGAAATGAAGGTAGAATGGAATCCCATCGAGTGACAATTATGGATGAGCTTTTGGAAATTATCCTTCTGCTTATGAAATGCGAACGTACGATTTCCCATAGAACAACTGCACAGATGATAGAAGAGTTTCTTTAAATCTTACGAAAGCATTTGCACTGGAATGGAGAATAGATTGAAAAACGGGTTTTTACTTTTATTCAATTACATACGAGAGCTGATAGGACGAAGATTTGGCGAGTATCTTCCTGGATTTTTCGTAGATGTGGCACCGGAAAATTATTTACTTACGATAACACCGGTGTTGATTTTGGGTGCAGCAATATTGATTTGCCTTTTCACACAGATCTATCGCGGAAGAAGTATATGGGTTCATTTGGCTTTATTTGGTTTGATGACAGTTGTCTTCTATCTTTTTCCGAACACTCCATTAGGGGGTAGTCTTTTGGTCATGGGAGCCTATCTTTTTTCCCTTACACATGCACTTGGGAAAAGATATGGAGAGTCCAGGCAGATTCTGTTCAGTCGAGTGCTGCTTTCCTTCATAGTAGTGACTGGTATGGGTATGGCAATGAATCATTTCGGGGTCATTTCATGGATTCAGACCATAGAAGAGAAAGAAATATATAGTGTGAGGTATGAACTTGGAAAACCTAAAATGCTGCCGGAGGGTGATTTTCGTGACCTTGGAGGCAGGAAAAACGCAAACAAAACAGCATTGAAGATTATGATGAATCAGCCAGAATCCTACTATCTAAGAGGATTTGTAGGTTCTACCTATACCGGAGTCGGTTTTGATGAGGCAGATTCGGAAAAGACATATCTTGCGAAAAAACTAAGTTACGAGCTTAAGCCGAAGGATTTTCATGCAGAAATACAAATGGCGGAGGCTGCAAAAATCGTCATGCCGGAGGAAACCCAGGAGATTCAGGCGAAAGTACAGATCAAAGAGGCTTCTTCCCGCTATTGGTATCTGCCTTATGAGCTTTCTGCCAACGAGGAAGGCTATCATAAGAGTAATCCCGACATAAATGCTAAGGTGTATCGAAATGGTGATTTCTCTTGTCTTTCCAAAAGCCTTTTTGGCTCAAACAGCTATGGATTCTCGG
The DNA here is from genome assembly GCA_964481705.1 of uncultured Lachnospiraceae bacterium. Taxonomy (GTDB): domain Bacteria; phylum Bacillota; class Clostridia; order Lachnospirales; family Lachnospiraceae; genus CAYZUC01. The sequence goes on along the minus strand of CAYZUC010000031.1, from coordinate 10,840 downwards.
CACTTAGGAATCATGTAGGCAGCTATACGGAGCTTGCGGAGGCCTATGAAAACAGTGCAACTACAGAGGAGCGATTGCGGGATTTTAGGACAGCAGAAAGCTATTATAATGTCTTTGTTTATGAGAATGACTTGTCTTTGTCGGAAGAAATGAGACATTTATGCTATGAAATACTTGGAGAATACGATACAGACGGTCAGAATCACTATCCCTACTTTGAAGCAAAAAAAGAGATATTGGAGTATCTAAACACGAATCAGACTTATGACACAAGTGTCGGAAACGTAAATCCAGATATGGATTTTATAAAGAGCTTTCTATTATATGAAAAAAGAGGCTATGATGTCCATTATGCATCAGCAGCAACACTCATGTATCGTTACTATGGAATTCCTGCACGCTATGTGGAAGGATATCTTGTGACCCCCGATGATGTTGCCGGAGTGGAGCCATATGAAGAAATTACGATAACTGGAGCCAATGCGCATTCCTGGGTTGAAATCTATCAGGATGGAATTGGCTGGGTTCCGATTGAGGTGACGCCTCCTTATTTGACTGTTATGGAACAGCCCTCCGATGTAACAGCCACCATTGGTTCTGCAACAGGAGAAAAAGAGAATTTGTCCCCATCGACAATCATACCACTCGAGCGTGCCATGAGGGAGCATCGTTCGAAACCCTCATTCTTACCATCCCGTTGGTTATGGTTCTTACTCTTATCTGTGGGACTGGTTCTACTATTTCTATTCGGATATTTATTACGGATATGGTACAAAAGGTGGAAAACAAAAAAGAAGAAACAGGCAGGCTTTTGCTTGCCGGATCGAAACGAAGCAATCTGTAACCTGTTTCTGGAGTACCGCAGATTCTTTGATGGAATACCAAAGATCGTAGAAAAGGCAGCATTTAGCCGCCAAACGATTGAGGAAGAAGAATATCATGATTTCTATCAAAACTGCATTTCACTTGCTAAAGCTGCAAAATAAAACAGCTGCCATGGGGGACGTTATCTTTTAGAAGAAGCGTTCCCTTATGTGCGTCCATAATCTCCTTTGCAATACATAGACCAAGACCAAAGTGACCATTTTCCCCTCGGGATTGGTCAGAACGATAGAAACGATCAAAAATATGAGGCTTGTCTTCATCTGAAATACCGACACCTGTGTCGGAAATAGAAATCTCATGATTGGATAACAAACACATATGAATCTCCCCACCAGATGGAGTATAGCTTATCGCATTGTGAAGTAAAATAGATACGACTTGAATGATTCTCTTTCGATCACAGAGACAGGGAGCGACCGCATCTTCCGGAAGCTGAATGGAAAGAGTGATTTTCTTTTCGTGTGCCATCGAATCAAACGCTTCATAGCAGCTTAGAAGGAGAGTGTCAAGCTCAACCTCTTCTTTCTTCAGAACCCACGCATGATTATCCGCCGCAGCGAGTGTCAGCATGTCATCGATCAAGGCGGAAAGCTGATTTCCCTCTTCTCGAATCGTTTGGAAGAAGCCTTCTCGTTCCTGCTCATCGGCCTTTTCACAGGCAGACAGAGAGGAAAGCATAACGGCTAACGGCGTGCGAAGCTCATGCGAGGCAGAGGCAATGAAATGCATCTGTTTCTTTTGATTTTCCTCAATTGGTTGAAGTAAATAACCGGTAAAAAACCAACAAAATAAGAAAATAACAAGAGAACATGTAATATCGATGGATGCAAACAGCATTCTCTGGCGAAAAATAGTTCCTGTCAAATCGGTAAGCTTGCGAACAACCACCATGGTAAGCTGTCCATTTACTTTCGGAACGCAGGCAATACAGGCATAATATTTACCCTGTTTGGTATCCTTACCGGTAAATTCGGTATGAGTACTAGAGAAAGGATCGAGAGAATCTGTCGGATTGTCTGCAAAGTAGTCCTCGTATATATTCTTTAACAGCTCCTGATCTTCCGGCGCCTTAGTTAATGTATTAAAAGAAAAAGCGACATTGTTGTCATAAATCGAAAGCAAATACTTCCCTGACCCTTCCGTTTTGGACAACCAGTCATTGGTGATCACGCTCTGACTCTCCAGATTTGTCGTAAGGGTTTTCATATCGTTTTGAAAGGCAGTAAAGGATGTTTGATTCAGTTGTTTTTCGGAAATAAACAGGTAACAGGTCGACATGATAATAACAATCAGGGAGCTGATTACCGAGAATAAAATAGTAAGCTTTCTATGTATTTTAGGAAACATCCGTATCTCCGTTTCTCTTTTCCAGACGGTATCCAATACCGCGAATAGTCTTAATCATAACCTGGGTCGACACGATTTTCAGTCGCCTTCTTAGAAAATGAATGTAGTTATCGAGATTGCCATCTTCAATATTGGCATCCACACCCCAAACCTTTGTGAGAAGCATCATACGTGGGAGTGTTGTGTTTTGATTACGTAACAGACATTCCAATAGTTCTCCTTCTCTTTTCGACAGAGTACAGTTACCAATGGAACCGATAAGCATATTATCCACAGGAGAGTATTTAACATCCTCAAACGTCAAAACGTCAGGATTACTCATTGCTCGTGGTCTTCGATTCAGACAGCGGATCCTTGCCATTAATTCTTCGAAGGCAAATGGTTTGACAAGATAATCATCCGCCCCAGAATCCAGTCCGGTAATTTTGTCTTCAACTTCACCAAGTGCAGTCAGAATAATGACCGGCGTCGTATGCATCTTCTCTCGAAACTGCTTTAGCAGCGTAATTCCATCAATATGCGGCAGCATTCGATCGAGCAAAATCAAATCATAGGTACTTTCTTCCATGTAATACATGGCATCTTCTCCATCCAGACAAGTATCCACAAGGAAGCCTTCCTTTTTCAACTGAAACGCAAGCGAATACGATAGCTTTTCATCATCTTCAACCAGTAGTATCTTCATAAGGTTCCTTTCTACTATATAAGTGCATCACAGGGGATAAAAATGAGTTGCATCACATGAATCCTCACTTCTAAGCATTCCGTTTGGGATTATGGCTACGGACGCAACCGGCTTATATTCGCCATCCATGGCTCAGGTAAGCCTCATCCGGACATCGTGTCCGGATGTTGCTGAACAAGACGGAATACTAAGAAATTATCAAATTTTCTCACGCTAAGCCTCCGAATCAGACCATATCATGCGAGACTTCACGATATACATTTTCGCTTATTATACCATGTAACAGGGTTTTGTTGACAGATACTTTCTTAAGATTGTAGATAGAGGAGGATCGTATCTGAGTAAAGATGCTTCAAACCCTTCCGTTGCTACCGTAGATACGAAAGGTAAGATCAAAGCTGTTGCAGTGGGAGAATCAACAATATCTGCGACCGTCGATGGAGTCGATTATTCTTCGCTATTCGTAATTGGCATACTACCAGAGGATGATTCAAATCAATAACAGAATGCCAGTTATGAATGATTTGAACTTCTATGTAAAACAGGATAGATAGAAGTTGGAGAGAATAGGTCAACTATAGTTTAGTCAAACGTACATGACTAAATTCTAAAACGAAATTATAGTTAAGGTGTGGAGAAGGAGATGTTGATGTGTTTATAGGTAGAGATGAAGAATTAAGCGAATTAAAAAGATTGTATAAATCTGATAAGTTCGAGTTTGTTTCACAGGTCCGATGTCGGCGAAATGAGAAAGTGGATTTACAGTATAGATTTGATTTGTAACTGGGGGCGAAAGTCTGATATTTCTTAGTGGTTCGTGGCCGGGGGCAGGGATGCCGTTCCGGTTCAGATGCTTAGCGTGAGGAAATTCAATATTTCTTAGTATTCCGTGGTAGAGCAGCAACATCCGGACACGATGTCCGGATGAGGCTTACCTGAGCCATGGATGGCGAATGTAAGCCGGTTGCGTCCGTATGGAGTAACTTTCTCGGAATGCTTAGAAATATGAATTTTCGAATAACAGCATCTGAACCGGAACGGCATCCCTGCCCCCGGTCACGAAACACTTAGAAATATCTTTATTAACAATTTCTTAAGGTTGGTAATAAAAGGATTTTTAGAGATTTTTTAGAGATTTCTTTGATATGGTTAATATGTTGTTTGAACAATACGAGAATTACAGAATGAGGAATTAGGATGAGACGGAAAAGGTTACTTTCCTTGTTACTTTCTGGAATGGTTTTTGCTTTGAGTGCATGCGGTTTAATGCAGGAGTCTGACGAGACTATGATGACAAAGCAGAAAAACGAGATTTCCGAGGATCAAATAGTAGGAAAGATTAGTAATGGGCTAGGCCGGTATGTAGAAGAGGATTATTTGCTACCGGAAGAGATGGAGAATATGGTCTGTACGGCGCGATTGGAGGATGGACGCTTTCGAATCGTGAATACAGAAGGTATTGAATACGAAAGCAAGGATGAAGGAAAGACCTGGAAGAAAATCAAAGGACGTATGGAAAAGGTAATTGGGGAAGCAGTATATATTAACGCGATGGCGATTTCCCCGAATGGTGATTACTTTGTTACATTTGATTACATGAACCGAAAAACGGTATCCGGGAATCGGAATAGGTATCAGCCTGTAAATATGATTATTAAAGCAGATGGATCAACGAAAAGCTTTGATTATTCCGATCAGCAGGGAGATTTCATTGTAGGATATGAGATTACGCCCAAAGGCAGGGTTCTCTGCCATGATCTCAGTGGTGCGGTAATCGAGTTAAATAGTAAGACAGCAAAGTGGAAAATACTGTTTCATGTGCCCGGGTATATTGATGGAGTGACAGCCACAGACAGATATTATATTGCATTGGTCGAAGGAATCGTAAGAATCTTTGATCTTAATATAAATCGAGAGATATTTGAGGATGTGGTACTAAATGATGAGCTGAATGCAAACGGTAAGCTGAGAAACGCCAATTTCTCAAGACAAACACTGGCTTTATTTATGGAAGCCGAGAGTGAAGATGTAATATATGCGGCTACAAAGGATGGTCTATATCGCCATGTAATAGAAGGTACCGCGATGGAAAAGCTGATTGATGGTTCCTTAAGTTCATTTGGCATACCCAATAGTCAGCTCGTATCAATGTATACCGTAGAACAAAATGACTTCCTGATATTTTTTCAGGATAGACGCTTGGTTCGCTTCACTTATGATAAGACCATTAAGAGTGTGCCGGATAAAGAATTGAACGTATATGGATTGCGTGATAACAAGACGGTTCGACAGGCAATTGTACAATTCCAAAAGGACAATCCTGACACGTGTGTCAGGTATGAAGTTGGAATCCCTAGGGATAGTGAAATTACAATTGATGGAGCAATACATAACCTTAATGACAAAATGCTGTCAGATGCAGGTCCGGACGTAATACTTATGGATGAACTATCCCTCGATTCTTTTTGTGAAGACGGGATGTTGACAGACCTTACCCCATATCTTACACAAATCAATTGGCAGGTGAAGCTGTTTCCAGATGTAGCAGCTGCCTATTGGAAGGATAATGCCATATATGCCATTCCGGCGAAATTTAGTCTTCCTATGATAGCAGGGAAAAAGAGGTACTTGAATTCTATTACAGATATGCCGTCCTTGATTCGTGAAATGGAAAAGATTCGGGAAGAAAATCCACAAGGACCTATTTTAGGATTTGAAAAGGAAGAACAGGTATTGATGCTTGCATGGAACCTGTATGGAGCTTCCCTTTTCCAACAAAATGGAAAAGTGGATCAGGCTGAATTACTGCATATGCTTCAGGATGCAAAAACAATTTATCATTTAGAAAAGGAAGAAAAACCGAAAGGTATAGGATATTCTACCAGCTTTCTAATGGTGGAAACAGCTGTGGGAGACTATGAGGATGAAGCTACGCCGATTTCAGAGGGTGTGATGCGACTTCTCGAAAATGAGAGTTCGCTTTCCTTTGGCTATAGCAGGGGCTTTGATTTTGATTACACATTACTGGGTTCCTTAGAAAACAAAATTCAGAATATAGCTATCGCCCTTGCAGCTTTGATGAGCGCCATCCATTTTATCCGAGTACCATTGCCGCAATCAGTTCCTATTCCACGCGGAAAGAAATCGCAGGAAAGTTTGTGCAGACATTACTATCCGAATCCGTACAGGAGATAGATTTTACCGATGGATTTCCTGTGAATAAGGCGGCATTGGAAACGATCCTAAATAGTCATGAGGATGGAGAGACCATCGGAACGTTTCATTATAGTTCATCCAGCGGAGTTACTCAGATAGAGAACAGGTGGTTTACGCAGGAGGAAAAGGATGCGTTCAGCCAGGCAGTCATGAAGCTGGATACTCCGATTACCCCCGATAGAGTGACTATGGATATTCTATTGCAATATGGAACTCCGGCAGTAAGTGGAGAAGTAGATTGTAAGACAGCAGTTGATGCGATATTAACAATATTGAAAGAGAAGTATTTTGATTAAGGAAGCGCTTTGCATAATTTTATGATACATGGATTAAGTAGAAAGGGAGAGAAAGAATGAAAAAGAATTTTACAACTAAAATGCTGGCATGTATGTTGGCAGGAATTATGATACTTACCTGCGGATGTGCGAAGAATCCGGCACAGAATCCGGTTTCAGGAGGAAATGCGTCCGGCGGTGGCACAGAGACCAAGGAAGAAACAGCAGATGATTTTATCGTTAAGCAGAATACAACGGGGATGGGAAGATATGTAGAAGCGGAGTCTGATTTACCGGAAGATCTGGGAGGCGCTGTTGGAGTCGGCAAGCTGGATGATGGTACCTTCCGAGTTGGTGGAATGAATGGTCAGGTCTATGACAGCAAGGATAATGGAGTGACCTGGGAGCCTTCAACGCTTAGTATCCCAAAGATCATGGAATCACGTATCTATGTAAATGCTATGGCATTCAGTCCTTCCGGTGAAACAGCACTTTCCTACGTAATTGAAGGTTCATTGACAGAAAAGGCCGATGCTGTAAATATCGGAGAAGAGCAGGTGTCCGACGAGACAGTATCTGAAGAGAAGTCATCTGACGAGAAGACAACCGAGGAAACAACATCCGAGGAAACAACATCCAAGGAGACCGCATCTGAGGAGACCGCATCCGAGGAAACAACATCCAAGGAGACTGCATCTGAGGAGACCGCATCCGAGGAGACAGAAACGGATGAGAAAACAGAAGAGAGCAATCTATCGACAGAAACAACAGATTTTATACCCAAATATATGTTAATCAACGCAGACGGAACCAAGACAGAGATCACCATAGATGCAAAGCTCTTAGGAGATCACAATTTTGTAAATGATTTTTATTTTGGAAAAGATGGAAGACTTTTTTGCTGTGACTTAAGAGGAAAGGTAATGGAGATCAACAAGGAAACCGGTGAAACCTCCGAAATGATTGATAATGGTGGTTTTATCGACTGTGCTTCTGTTACGGATCAATACATATTCTTGTTGAGCAACGGAAAAGAAAGAATCTTTGATCTGTCCACCAAGGAAGAGATTCCAGAGGACAAGATTTTAAATCAATTCTTTGGTAAGAGCGAGAATCTTACTTATGAAAACAACGCAGGTGAACGTCCGGCATTGATCATGCAGGCGGAATCGGAAGATGCTGTTTATGTGGCAACAAAAAGTGGATTTTATCATCATGTAGTTGGTGGTAACGTAATGGAAATGATGATTGACGGCTCCTTAAGTACTTTTGGAATGCCCAGTACCGGACTGATTGATATGTTTCCTCTTGGAGAGAACGAATTTCTCGTATTCTTTACCAATGATAAATGCGTTCACTATACCTATGACAAGTCGATTAAGAGTGTTCCGGATACACAATTAAAGGTATTTGGATTGAAAGATAACTCCACGGTTCGACAGGCAATTACCGATTATCAGAAACAGAACCCGGATATTTATATCAAATATGAAATCGGTATGTCAGAAGGCAGTGGTATAACGAGAGAGGACGCTTTGAAGAATCTGAATACGGAGATTATGGCAGGGACCGGACCGGATCTTCTTCTTTTAGACGGTATTTCAGTAGATACCTATCAACAAAAAGGAATGTTGGTTGATTTGACTCCGTACTTGACAGAAATGGATGCAGAGAATGTGCTGTTTACCAATATTACAAATGCTTATGAAAAAGATGGTGCTGTCTACGCAATACCTGCCAGATTCAGTTATCCGGTAATCGCTGGCAGAAAGGATCAGATTAGTACAGTAAAAGATATTAACTCCCTAACGAAATTGGTGAAAGAGATCCGTAGTGAAAACGCAACCGGTGGTATTTTTGGATGGAATTCAGAGAGAAACATTTTGCAGTCACTCTTTACCGGCTGTGCTCCTGGAATTGTTGATGAGAAAGGAACGGTAGACGAGGCAAAGCTTACCGAATTTATTACAGATGCAAAGGATATATGGATAGCGGAAGAACATAAAGTTGATGAAGAGGAAGCCAGATACTATGAAGGCTTGGATTACAGTGATGCCATGATGCTGCAGGTTGGCAATCATGTTATTGATATTCCGAGAGAGCTGAATCACTTGGCTTATGGCTATTCCAATGGAATTGATTTTGATTATTCATTGATTCATTCTGTTTTTAAGACCATGCCGGATTATGGTTCTGCTCTTGGTAATCTGGGATGTGGAAATGTATATTATCCATCCAGTGTTGTTGGAATCAGCGCAGCATCGAAACAGCAGGAACAGGCTGGAAAATTCCTTGAGACTTTGTTAGGTGAAGATGTACAGCAGGTAACCTTTAGTGATGGATATCCTGTGAACAAAAAAGCAATGGAAAAAATCTTCTCAAAGGAAAAAGAGGGAGAAGAATGTGGAATGATGGGTATGAGCGATCAGGATGGCAGCGAATTTACCGTCACGATATTCTGGCCAAACAAAGAACAAAAGGATGCATTCTATGATATGGTAAATCAGCTTGATACTGCAAATACAGTGGATGATTTTACGAAGGAAACGATTATCGATAACGCCATCGATGCTTTAAATGGAAATAAAGAAGTGTCTGAGGTCGTGAAGGAAATCATGGATAAAATCAAGTTGAGATCTGCAGAGTAAGGAAACAAGGGAAATACGGCATATGTCATGAGGTGTAATGCGTTTGCCGGGATGGGTGCAAGATGGTAGCAAAGAAGACAAGAAAACAGAAAAGAACCTGGTTATGGTTTCTGCTCCCAAGCATAGCAGGAGTCAGCGTATTTACGCTGATTCCTTTTGCAGATGTTGTCAGACGCTCTTTTTATACAGCAGTCAGCGGAACCTTTGTAGGGGCACAGAATTATAATACCGTATTTCATAATGAGGCTTTTCGACTGGCGATTGGTAATACAGGGCGTTTTGTGCTTGTATGCCTGCCCATCCTGTTGATTTTGTCCTTGTATTTGGCTGTTTTATTAAGTCGCAGAAAGGATGTACAGCTCCTAAAATCTTCATTTTTGCTTCCACTTGCCGTACCATCTGCCACCGTTGTCTTTATCTGGAAAATGCTATTTTTCCCGTCTGGAATATTGAATGGATGGATTGAGAGAATTGGTGGCACAGCAATTGATTTTATGGGTACGGACGCTTCCTTCTGGGTGCTTGTTGCAAGCTACGTTTGGAAGAACCTGGGCTATACGATCGTTTTATGGCTTGCGGCGATTCTTGGGGTTCCGGAAAATATTCTGGAGGCGGCGCGTGTGGACGGAGCATCGGAAAGGCAATGCTTTTACAAGATTATTCTTCCCCATATATTACCGATGATGTACACCGTAGTTGTATTGTCGTTCCTGAATTCCTTTAAGGTATTCCGTGAGGCTTATCTGGTAGCTGGGTCTTATCCACAAGAGAGTATGTACTTACTTCAGCACTTGTTTAATAACTGGTTTGTTAATTTAGATTTGGACAAAATGGCAGCAGGCGCTGTAATCATAGCGTTGATTATGCTGGTGGGAGTTCTGCTTCTTCAGTTTTTCCTCGACAGACAGGAGGATGCATGATGAAAAAGGTAGAGAAAGTAATTGCAGATATCATTTTGATTGTCATAGTAATTGTAATCTGTCTTCCGGTCTTTTATGTACTGGTTGGTTCGATAAAAAGTGCAATGGAGCTGAAGATGAGTCTTCTTCCTATCATGCAGGATGAAGCAGGAACCGTGTCAGAGAAAAAGGTTTGCTGGAGCCTACTTCCCAATTATCCAACGTTAATGAATTATGTCAGACTATTGTTCCTGACGCCACAGTTTTATCAGGTCTTTTGGAATTCTGTAAAAATTACGGTTTTCATCTTACTGGGTCAGATGCTGACCGCCATACCGGCAGCCTGGGCATTTGCTCGATTTGAATTCCGATTTCGCAGATTTCTATTTACCCTTTACGTCATATTAATGTTGATGCCTTTTCAGGTAACCATGCTTTCAAGCTACCTGGTTTTGAATAAAGTGAGTTTATTGGATACACATTGGGCGGTAATCTTGCCGGCAGTATTCTCCACGTTTCCTGTGTTTTTGATCTATCGAGGATTTCGAGGAATACCCAAGGCTCTGATTGAAGCAGCCCGGATAGATGGTGCTGACGAATGGACAATTTTTCGAAGGATTGGAATTCCGATTGGTTCTTCCGGAATTTTATCAGCACTTGTTTTGGGATTCCTGGATTGCTGGAATCTTGTGGAACAGCCACTTGCGTTTCTTCGCAATCAGACCACATGGCCGTTGTCTTTATATTTGCCCGAAATCAGTCTTGACAAAGCGGGGATTACTTTTGCATCCTCAGTCATTACGCTGGTTCCGGCAGTATTTACATTTATTATTGGTCAGGATTATTTGGAGCAGGGAATTGTTGCAGCGGCAATAAAGGAGTAAA
>CAYZUC010000030.1:0-29627 GCA_964481705.1 uncultured Lachnospiraceae bacterium | reverse complement strand
ATATCGCTTGCCACGACATAAATAAGTCTTTAATCTGGAAACGGCAGTCAATGCTGCTTCTGCCATCTCAAGCTCTTCCGGTGAAAGACAACCTCCCTTTTGTGCCATTTCGATGGAGTCCCTTACACCTCCCAGGGAAGTCATCGGAGGGTCTCCTGCCTTTTCAATCAAAACCCTGGCATCACTAGTCTCTCGCAGCTTTGCGCGTAATTCTCTTTCATCCAGATAAATAGAGAGCGTACGAAATTGCTCCTTCGCCTGCTCGGTGTATGCGTAATCAACCAGCTTTTCTTTTATTTTATCAAATTCCATCACAGAATCGTAATTCATCTATCTTCTTTCCTTTCTAACCCAAATCACAGGTTATCATTTGTTTCTTGTGTTTTACTATTCAAAACAACAGGGGTGTCAAAATACAACGCAGTTCCTCCTGTCCTTACAAGATTCACTGTATTCTATCTTAACACCCGAATTCAATCTTTCTTAGCTTCCTGCCATAACTGTGTATCTATTGCTTCGAACACTCCGTGCTTACGAATTCACTACCTGAAAAATGAGATTCACCGCCTGATCAAGTCCTTTTTCTTCCTGCATTTTTCTTGATAATTCCACTGTCTTTTCTGATATGTTCGTATAATTCTGCTCCATTTCATGAATGGCATCTATCAGGCGTTCCTCCGACAGTTCACTGGATCTGACCGGCTTGCAGGCAACTCCTTTCTTGTAGAGCATATCTGCTACTCCAAACTGATCCAATGCATGAGGAACCGGAATGGATGGGATGCCAAAAATCAAAGCCGCTGAAGCTGTTCCAAAGCCACTATGGTGAATCACACACCACCCCTGTCGGAATAACCAGCTGTGAGGAATGGAACCAATCGCGATCATCGTGTCCGGAAGCTTATAATTTTGCAGCGTCTGATGAAATCCTTGAATCATAGCCCTTTTGCCTGTCTTTTCAAAAGCATGAACAAATGCATCCATTTTGTCCTTTTCTTCGTTATTTTCAAAAGACATCGCACCAAGTGCAACAATAACCGGTTTTTCACCTGCCTCCAGAAAGGCCTGAACGCTCTCATCCGGCTGATAATCCGGCGATTCCCGATACCAATAACCAACAATTTGGTTCTTTTTCTCCCAGTAAGGACTGCGTTCCAGTATATAAGAACTGATGGGTATCAGGTTTAAATCCTTTGAAACGAACCCATCCATTGATTTCCTCTTGGGCATCCCATACTTCTTTCCAATCTTATTATAGGGTTTTACCATCTGTGCAGTAATCAGACTGCCAATCATTTTGCCAAAGAGATTCGTTGGCTTACCTACCTGAGGAATGGTTTCCGATTGTAATGTGACATCAATGGTCTTTAATCCACGTACCTCTGCTTCCACTGCACCCATATGGCTATGTGATACAATCACAAAATCCATCTCTTCACAGGCATTGTAGATATCCTCAGAGGAATTCTCAATAATCTTGAAGATGAAATTCATGGTCTTTAACAGACTCATCATAGGATTCTTTGTCTTTCCACGAATCACAGCAGACTCATATTCCATATTTACATCCGGTCCAATCGGAACAAATCCAACTCCTGCATCCAATACGAGTTCTTTCCAACAGGGATGTGTACCAATACTTGCTTCAACCCCTTTATCCTGCAAGGCCTGAGCCAGAAAAATATAGGGTTGAACATCTCCTCTTGAACCCATGGTAAACATAATCGTCTTCACTACTCTTGTCCTCCATATCTGGCCTCTTCATATTGTACATGAAGCAGTTTCATCTCATCCATATCCGCAATTCCCGCCTCGGTCTCTATCTCATAGGGGGTATCGTACACCTTAGGTGGTGTCTTTAAAAAGCGTCGGATCATTCTGCGATATTCACGCCTGACCTGTTCTCTGGGCGAATTCTTATATCCTCTTTCAAAAAAACTCTCTTTGTGTTTCTTTATCACTTCTACTTTATCCAGCTCCTCAACAAAGTCTCCGTTGTCATCATAGGAATTACGAAACTGGTGGAAGGTACCTATTACTGCCTTAATCATCCCCACGATCAACCAGATGAAAATCAAGTAACCGCCTGCATTCAAAACAATTTCTACACCTATTGGCATTTCCTTCGCAGGGCCTCGTATTTCCCACAGTTTATCTACGAGATCCGGTCCCTCTTCTTCCGGCTCTTCTCCCCAGTCAATTTCGTGCTCCCCAATCCTGTGTTCTTCAAACCAAATACGAATATTCGTATACTGCCTCTGGGACATGGTAAGAATGGATGGAAGTGATGTAAACAGGATCAACAGGAAAAAAATCAGCAGCATTGCGGTACGAATCCCATACACACGACTGGATGGGAGATTCGCGACTCTCTTATTCAAGGAAAGATATTCTTCCGTCTTTTTCACAAAAAGATAAATAAAAGTAATGAAGAAGTATACGATCATGGAAATCAAGGCTTCGTTACACAAATTGGGATTATGGAATACCTTTCCGAAGAAATAGATAGCCAGAAAATATGCAAGTCCTGGAAAACCTGGATGATCTATAATGCTCGCTGATGGTTTCCAGTTCCGGTCATATCCATCATCAAAATCCAGCTCCACTTTTCTCCCCTGACGATCTAAGAACCTTGAGAAAATTACGTATAAGGTCTCTGCCGGAACCAAGAGCGCATATCCCATCATAAGCGTTCCTCCAAACAATTGATAACCAAGAAACGCTGTCAGAATAGTAGTCCCAATCAATATTAGAAAGCTGATTCCAAGATACGAAAAAAGACTCTTACACTTTTTCACTGCAAAGCTGGTAAGCATAATGGGCAGAAATATAATTAAACTAATGAAATACAAACCGATTTCCTGTGCGCTTGGCTGAACCACCCCAATGGCATACATCAGGGGAATCAGCATCACAAGCAGTAACGTTGCATGAAACCACTCCATAAATGACAGAATCCATTTTCTCATCCACTACACCTCTCTTTTCAACATCGCAAAGTGACAGCCTGATGAACTAATATTGGACAGATTCTCCGGTTGATTCCCTCTTTGATAGGGAATGACACAGATTCCATCACGTCTGTCATTCTGTATTGCCTGGAAGGCATCCGGACTAGCCGGCAGATTTTTAGAAATCACAATAACAAATGCACCCTCACTTGGATGCGAAAGAAGTGATGTCAGTGGCGTATTACTACTTGTGACATCGACATCTGCCAACAAACGCTCCATATGTTTTCCAATCTCTTTTCCATTGGAGGGCTCCACAAAGGTATCCTGAAAAGCAATTCCAACTTGAATTCCCATATGTAACAGCTTGCGAATTAAGGATGCCGCAACAGATATACTGTCTTCTACCAAATCGTCATACTTCAGAATTCCACCATCCTCAATATCGAGATAAATCATAACCTTTTCCGTTAATGTGGATTCAAACGTGTTTACCATCAAGCCACCTGTCTTTGCACTCGCTTTCCAGTTGATTGTCTTCATAGGATCTGTTTGCGTATACTCACGAATGGAATGAAAGGCAAAGGGATCCTCAAACAGCTTACGTTCGCACTGTCTGGCTCCCATCATTTGTTCACAGGTTAACATAATATTCGATATATCTACCTTCTTCGGAAATACATAAAGTCGGGCGCTGACCGGCTGTGTGATGGAATAACGTTCCTTAAAGAAAAGAGAGAACGAGATTGCATCCGCTTCCTCAATGGAGTAGTGACCACGTTTTGTGCACTCAAGTGACAGTTTTCTGGTAATCCTCTGATATCCAAGCAACGCAAATACATCCCTTTTATACGCAAAATCACTGACATTTGTATTCTCCATGCCTACAAAGACCAGTTCTTTACGTGTATGGAATGCAACCTCTAATACAGGGATAGGGATTCTTTTTCTATTTTCAATCACTTCAATCAAAGTCGCGGATTCGCCTGCATATACATTTTCTTCTTCAAAATCAATCTGTACCGAGACTCCCTTTTTCCAAAATCTCCTGTACAATAGGTGCCATAATAGGAAAATGACAAGCATTCCACCGATAAAATATATGATCATGCTCTTTTCCAATCCTCAGTAGGTAATTCAATACTTTGTAACAGATTCAAAATCTTCTCATTCTTTCTGGATGTTTCATCCATCTCAGATAAATATCTGTGGCTCAATACAGGTATTGCAACCTTCTTAATATCTTCTGGTGTCACAAAATCTCTTCCTTGCACCATTGCATACCCTTGAGAGGCTCTCAGTAATGCCAGTGTTCCACGAGGACTGACACCAGTGTCACCACTTTCTCTGGTTGCCTGTGTCAGCTTTACCATATAATCTCTTAGATCCGAATGAACAAAAATCATACGACAGTCTGCCTGAATCTTACGAATCTCTTCCAGCGTACAGACAGATTCCAATATCTCCAAGGGCTCCTCTGTAATAAAGCGATCCAGCATCTGACGCTCTTCGTGCGCACTCAGACTTCCCATGGTTAGCCTCATAAGGAAACGATCCATCTGTGCTTCCGGCAGTGGAAAACAGCCCAACGTCTCCACCGGGTTCTGCGTGGCAATAACAAAGAATGGTGCTTCCAGCTTACGCGTCACACCATCTACCGTAATCTGTTGTTCTGCCATACATTCCAGCAGGCTCGACTGTGTCCTCGGCGTAGCACGATTAATCTCATCCGCTAAAAGCAGGTTCGTAAAGGCTGGACCCTCACGAAAGACAAATTTCCCTTGTTCCTGATTAAAATAAGAAAGACCTGTTACATCACTCGGAAGCAGGTCTGGTGTGAATTGAATTCTGCTGAATTCAAAACTCATGGAACGCGCAAGCGCCTTCGCCAGTACCGTTTTACCGGTACCCGGAACATCCTCCAGCAAGATATGTCCACCTGCTGCCAAGGATGACAACATCAAATCCAAAACCTCTCCTTTTCCTAAAATAACCTTTTCTACGTTCTCTTTAATACGTTGCAGTGTGTTTCCCATAGTTCCCTCCCAAGCTAACATAATGTCATTAAACGTTTTACCCAGCAATAGAACATCGTCTGCATAATACCTTGCATCCCTGTTTAAATAATAGGATGAAGCTCGATATATCCACGCTCACCTCTTGGTTCCAGCTGAATACGAGGATTCGATAAATCCCAGGCACATCCAATAACAGCAGGATTATACCTCATAATCGATGCCTGTACCTCATCTATTGCTTTACAATAATCTCTCTCCAGAAAAGGTTCTCCCTGAAACATCAAATAATCAGCAGATGGAAGCTCAATAATATCCATTCCCTCCGGTATCTCTCCATTAAAATCGAAGGGCATTTCTACTCCCTGTACATACTCTGAGGTATTTGGTTTGCGGTATTGTTTCGGAAGCCACATGCTTACCGGCTCTTTATCTCCGGAACACATGCTTGTTAACAAGCCCCATACATCACAGCCAACCTCTTCTCCATAAGAAAAGTAGTCATCTGCCTTGATTCCTCTTTTGATTACAACCTTTCTGGAATCCTTGTGAATTCTTTGTATAAATACATTTTTTACCTGTTCCATTTCAGTATACTCCTTTCGTATTTCCATGTAAATCACTCCAAACGGAATAAATAGTGGAAGAGGAACCGGATGCTTTGCATACTCACTTGGATTACAGCCAAACTCTCGAAAAAATGCCCTTTGATAGCCATCCACACTCTGAAATCCCATGTCATATGCAATATCAACAATACGACAATCTTCATCCCGTAGACGTAATGCCGACCTCGACAATCTCAGACGACGAATATAATCGGCGGGGGTATAATGGGTATACTCCTTAAAAAGCCGATACGAATACCAAGGAGAAAAAAGGGATGCTCTGGCAAGATCTGCCTGTGTAATCATTTCATCCAGATGTTCCTCAATATAATCCTGCATTCTCTGAACAGCCTCTAAACGTTCATCCATAGCGCTTACTCCAATCATCTGCGCATTCTGCGCTTCTTCTCTTCCCTATCGGGTTACAGGACAATCGTACACTTTACCTCAAATCCTATCTCGACTTTTTTTGCACAGATACGACAATTCTACTTTTCTATCTTTTGATTCCAAGAACAAAAATTGGTGATGTAAACTCTCCCATCGCAGCAATTGCACTCACTAAAGACAGGTATCCATTTCCGCTATTATCCAGTGGCAAAAAAGTTCCCTTCTTTTCCCGTGATTCTTTATTCACATTATGTACAACAAAACGACCAAGTTCGTTCTTCGTAATACTGACGGTATGAATCATATCTGTAATACGATTACGGTTATTGTAAACAGTTGCAATTATGGTATCGCATTTTTCACCGATCGTGTTAAGACTCTCCGCATTCTTCTTATCTGTCGTTTGAATGTCGAATCCTGTTTTCTTAAAATAATCACACAGAGCCAGTGGAGAAGTTCCAATATCTGTGACAAACGGCACAAAGGTTGCTCCTCTTCTTTCAAACGTACAGATTAACCCTACCATTGTTTCTATTGTCACTCCTACTCCCAGACTCTTTAACGCATTATAGACCGCGATTACCTCGCAGCCTGAGTACTGAATGGACTTATGAACAAAGCTCGTATAAATCCACTGACATTGATTCTCAATAAATCCATCTTGCATTAATCCAAAGTCTTTTATTGCTCTTCTGTTTTCCTCTTCATGAAGTGGTATTTTCTTCTTTGACATCCGAAATAGCCACGAGAAAAATCTATAAAACTGTAGAATCCAACCATTAGGAATATACTTTGGAATAAATGCATTCCAGAAATTTTTCACATTCGTTTCCTCCCGTAGTGGGAAATGGGGACGGGGCTTCTGTCCCATTTTACTCTACACCCTTCAGTGCATCAACCATATTAATTGTATTTACTTTTCCTGACAAAATCAAATTTACGGTGATGGACACTGCAAAGGTACCTAAGATGGAATATAGGTATGAGGGAAGGTTCACCATCGGAGCCATATCCATGGTATCTGGGAGGGTCTTGCACAGTAGAATCAGCAAATTGTAGCCAATTGGAATTCCTGCTAAAATACCGGTAACCGTAATCCAGATATTTTGTTCCAGCAGAATCCATCGAATTCTTCTGGATTTAAATCCAAGTACTTTTAGTGTGGCAATTTCACGAGTCTTCTCCACAAAGGAGAGCACTCCCAAATTATATAATACAACTGCTCCCAAAATGACTGCTCCGGTCACCATTATGATAATCATCATTGCCATGACTTCCACACTTTTCATAAAAGCGGCTTTCATGTCAGAAATATTCATAACAGTCTGAACTTCGTCACGATCTGTGAGGTCTGTAGGAATTGACTTGTTCGTCATAACACCTGTCGGTAAGAAATCATGCTCCAACTCTTCATAGGTTTCTCGATACATAGTAATCCCCTGTGCGCTTGGGTCACGGTAGAGCTGTGATATCCTTGTTTCCTTCCATTCATCTTCGCCAATAATATGCCAGCGAACGCGATCTCCCACTTTGACTCCAAGACTTTTGGCCATTTTCGCTGTCATGGCTATCCCACTTTTGTTTAGTCGGATATTCTCCAGATTCTCTCCCTGGTAATGCATAAAATTACCATTGTCCAGAACAGTCAAAGTGCCTGTTTTCTTTTTGTTATTTGACTGAAACTCGGTTGCCCGTTCTTCTATCATCTGACCTTTGTATTCTTTTGCATAATCAAACGCCTCTGAATACGATATTTCATCACTAAACAGTATTTTACCATTTGCGGTCATCAGCTGATCGTATTGCCAATCCATCATGCCATAGATGGAATCATAGCATCCAAAAGCTCCTATCATCAGCATAGTACATCCGCATACTCCTACAATTCCCATGGCGGAACGTACCATATTTCTTTGAACATCACGCAAATTCCACTGAGTGGAGAAATTTAGATGAAGCCACAATTTGCTTTTCTCGAACGCAGTATGTTTTGTTTTTTTCGGGCTTTCTGGTTTTAATGTTACAGCCGGAGGGTCTATCAATTCTTTCCTACAGGATAGGAAGCTTACCAGCGTAGATATCGATACTGCTAAAACAATCGCAATCACACACTCTATCGACAATGCCGGTCCAATATCCGGCATTAGATATGTCCCAACAAACGCACTGTAAACAAGTGGCGGTATCGTAAAATATCCTGTGACTGCTCCAACCACAGAACCTGCAAGACTGATCCAAAATCCATAGGACACATAATGGCGAGTGATCACATTCTTTGAAAAGCCCAAAGCTTTCAGGGTTCCTATCTGTGTTCTCTGATTCGCCGTCAGTCTCGTCATCGTAGTAATGATTCCAAGAATTGCTATTAACAAAAATACTCCCGAAAACAAGAAACCCATTGCGATATGCTGATCCATCTCTGACTTAAACATAGAATAGCTGGCATCTTGTTCTCGATCTGTAACTACCACACTGGAACGGTCAATAATATCCTTAATCTTATCCTTCAAAACAGAAATCTGTGTATCACTCAAAATTTCCGAATCAACAAGAATCTGGTTATAAATCATATTCTCTTCGTCGGGATATATCCTCTCAGCCGCATAAACAAAACCATAATTCGCATAGTTTGGCATCATGGTCTCTTCTGCTGACAGATAATACACAAATTCTGAGGAGCGAACAATTCCCCGTACAGTTCCTGACATTCGATTACTTCCCAGATTAATATTTATCACATCACCAATTTTAATCCCATGAGCCTCCGAAAACTCCTCATCAATCCAGAATCCATCTTTACCTTCGTCGTATTTTTCTCCCTTCATAACTTCCATCTGAGAAATACGATTTGTCGTAAGAAAGATTGTCATCATAGAGTACTTATCATCCGCTAGCTCAATATCTCCATCCAGCTTAAGTCTCTGTTCTGCGTCTTTTACTCCAGACAGTTTCAAAAGCTTGTTAATTTCTTCATCGGAAAATCCCTCGCCGGATAAACAAATATCTGCCAGATTGCAACGATCGTAATATGTATTGGCGGCCTTTGTTCCACCGGTACTCTCTGCATTAATGCCGACAAATATCCACATTCCCAAAAAAGACATTAAAAAAATGGAGATAAACTGTGTTTTGTTTACTACCAAGTCTCGCAATAATTTTCGAAACAGCATCACCAGCTCACCTCATTTGCACTTTTCGGCGTTTCATTTACAACTACACTCTGAATCCCACCATTTTTTACACGTATCACACGATCTGCAATGTCAGCAAAAGAACTGTTATGCGTAACCATAACCACTGTTCTTCTCTTTTCTTTACTCATCTTTTGTAACAAATCCAAAACCTCACGGCCGGTTTCCGTATCGAGTGCACCCGTAGGTTCATCACATAAAAGTAAGCGTGGATTCTTAGCCAAAGCCCTCGCTATGGATGTTCTCTGTTGTTCACCACCGGACATCTGGGAGGGAAACTGATGCATATGGTCTCCCAATCCAACCGATTTTAAAACCTCTTCAGGGTCAAGAGCATTTTTCTCAATATCTTTCATCAAAGCAACATTCTCATATGCCGTCAGAGTCGGAATCAGGTTATAGAATTGAAAAACAACTCCAACATTCTTAGCACGATAATCCGTCAACTGGTTATCCTTGAACGTAGTGAGATCCTGATCATCAAACAGAATCTCTCCCGAAGATGCAAGATCCATACCACCGAGCAGATTCAGCAGGGTACTTTTTCCAGCTCCGGATGGACCCAGTATCACAACCATCTCGCTCTCATATATGGTAAGATTTGCATCCTTCAATGCATAAAAGACACGATCACCACGTTTGTATTCTTTTGAAACGTTTTTAAATTCAATTAAGGGTTTCATCTATCCGGCTCCTATTTTGCGGTCGCTTTTTTTCCAATCTGTTGATCGGTAATGGCATCCGTAATCACAACTTCATTTTCACCTATACCACTTATAACTTCGATATAGTCCTGAGACTCGATTCCCGTCTCAATATATTTCTTTTGAATCTTACCATCTACAATTGCGTAGCAATAGTCCCCGTCGTCATCACTGTAATAAGCAGAGGAAGGAATCATCAAGGCTCCGTCCTTTTGTTCCGTATGAATGTCTACATCGGCTTCGATCCCAAGAATAATCCCTTCATCTGGATTATCAATGTGCACTCCAACCGTTACTTTCGCTTTATCCTTTGCGTCCTTAACTGCAAGACGTTTGATTTCAGAAACGGTTCCCTCATACTTCTTTCCTGCTATCAAAATATCCGCTTTTTGGCCTTCGGCGATTTTCCCAATATCGTATTTTGATATGGTACAGTCCACTTTGACATCATCCGTGCTCTCAATCGTAAAAAGAGGGCTTCCCTTTGCGACTACTGCTCCTGCTTCTGCATCCACACCAGTCACAATTCCATTGAAACTACTGTCTACACCAGCCATTGCCAGTGCTAAATCATCCTGAACGGTATCTGCTTTCAATTCTGTAAGCTCGTGGGATTTTTGCAATTGTTCTTTCTGCTTCTGATTGATAATGTAGCTGTCTGCTGTTGCAGCATCCGTCTTTGCCTGCGTCCAGTTACGCGTAATATCTTCCATGTTATTCGCATCGTAAGTGGCACGTTGATTCTCCTCAGGTGTCATATCACCACTTGGCAACGTAGACAGACTCTTTTGAAGATCTGCAACCTCAACGCCAAGATCCGCAATATCTTCTTTCAAATCCATATAATCCTCTGAAGTGGGATCCTCTATCTGTGCCAGATCCACTTCCTTTTCTGCGATCTCTTTATTTTTTTCTGCAATCTTCTTTTGTATGCTGTCCGCCTGGCACTGAATCTGGTATCCTTCGGCATATTGGTCCTGCGCAATATTGTTTGCATCTGCTCGATTCCAAGCATACAGAATCTTGTATGCTTCCTCATCCGCATTTGCCTTTGATTTTTTGGCGGCATTCTCATTGCTCTTCTGAATCTGAGCATCCATCCCGCTCTTGCTTGCTTCTACCTGAAGCACCGCCTGATTATAGGCATCCTCCAGATCCTTCATATTGTATGTAACAATCTTATCATCCTTCTTAATAAGATCTCCAACTTCAAGGTCCATCTGTTCAATAGGTGCTGTCACACCTGCATAATAGGTCTTTTCTTCTTCTCCCTTTACATTGCCATCTACATCTACGGTCTCCGCAATGGAACCTCGAACTGCTTTCTCTGTCTGGTATGCTTTTCCGCCTCCTGCAAATCCTACATAAATGGATGCACCTGCTAAAAGCAACACGACTGCTAAGCCTGAACATAACAGATATTTCTTTTTCATAACCGTCTCCTATCATAAGTATTTATAGCAACGAAAAAAATGTTTATAAGTATAATATTGTATATTGAATAAGATTGCAACCCTAATCGTTATCTGACTTTTGTTAGTTTTCCTAACCTTTGTAAGACATCTGAAAGATATGTTTTTCACGTAGAATTTTTCTTCGTCTCTTATAATCCGGCATATACTTCTCTACCTCCGCCCAAAATGCTGAGGAATGGTTCATTTGTTTGCGATGACATAGCTCATGAACCACCACATAATCCCTGATTTCCTCCGGTTCGAGCATCAATTGGCAGTTAAAGTTCAGATTCCCCTTTGAGGAACAGCTTCCCCACCTGGTCTTCTGATTTCGAATCGTCACTCTTCCATAAGTAACTCCAATCCTCTGCGCATATCTCTGTACCCGCTCTGGAAAATCACTTTTTGCCTGTTTTACCAGCTCGCGTACTTCCTGTTTGGATAATGTCCTTTTGGATGGACTCTCCAGAGCATAGCTTAATAAGGCTTCCTTGTTTCTCTCGATCCCAAGTGCCTTTCTAGCCAGCTCATCTGCCATATCATTGTACTTGTCGTGAGAGTGACCGGTTACCTTTTGAAAATGTATTTTCACTTTCGACTTTACCGAATCGTAATAATCCTTGTATGCTTTCGTTCCTACTTTATTTGTCTTCCATTCGCCCAGACACCAATAAGCAATTCCGGCATAATCATGAAAAATCGTAATCTCCGGAATGTGATTCCTAAGAGCATATCTCATAGCTGCTTCTGCCCCCTTTATCTCTCCTGCTACGTTTCGCATTTGAGATAACTCATTATCATCATACTTTTCACAGAATTTTAACTCCTGTCCCTCAGCCAAAACTACCATTCCATAAGAAAATTCTCCTGTCTGTGCCAAATAGCTTCCATCTACATAAATAGCAACCCCCGAAAGCTGTGATGCGTCAGAATCCTTCCGTTGTGAAGAAGTCTTCTGTTCTGAAGATGTTTGCATCCCGGTCACACCGCAAGCATTTCCTCTCATGTAAGCTTCGGCCTCGTCTAAGTTTCCGAAGCTTTTATACTCAGCACCGGGATACCCATGTACCAAGGATTTGCATATATCCCAGGATGTAACAATCCCGGTTTCTTTTCCACGTCGAACTGCATAAAATTTTTGTGCCATGATTCCTCCACTCCACCAAATTCATGGAATTCCTTTTTATTTTTTTCTTTCTCTTTTTGTGTTACAATCAGTAAAGAGTACACATCGACCACACAAAGGAGAATTCATATGCCATATTTTGAAAACTGCGGTGCAAAACTATATTATGAAGAGTCCGGTGAAGGACAGCCTTTTGTCTTTCTGCATGGAGCTACTTGGGATCTACATGAATGGGATCATCAAATCGCTCATTATTGCTCCAGCTATCATGTCATTGCAATGGATGCCAGAGCTCATGGTAAATCAACACTTCCTCCGGGACCGGTATCACCTGATATCTTTTGGCAGGATGTATGTGCCCTTCTCGACCATCTTGGCATTGATAGTGCCATTCTGTGCGGACTTTCTCTTGGTGGTCACACCGCAATTCAGGTTGCCTTCCATGCACCAGAGAGGTTGAAAAAGCTTATCTTAATTGGAGCACCCTGTTCGAATCGTTTTAATCTCTATGAGAAAATTTGTGTTCCAATCAATCAATTCAGTATGAAATTTCTTCCTATGAAATTCGTTGCTTGGAGCACAGCCGCAGTTCTTGGACACTACAACAAAGAAGGAAAAAAATATATCTATCAAGTCATCTGTCAGATGAAACACGATGAATTTGTACGCGTCTGGAAGGCATGTACAAGTATGGAAAGCAGGGAGTACCTTAGTAAGATTTCATGTCCAACCCTAATTATGGTCGGTGATCATGATTCCATGACCCTCCGACAGCAACCTTTTATCCATGAACAGATTAAGAATTCGAAACTTGTGCTGATCAAAAATGCACATCACGGGACTAATCTGGACAATCCGGAACAGGTGGAACAGGAAATTGACGAATTCCTATGATCCATCTTCCTTCAGGTGATCCCATCCTTGTGCAATGATTGTACGGACATGCTCGTCCGCCAGAGAGTAAAAAATCGATTTTCCTTCCCTGCGACTCTTTACGAGCTTGCTCTGTTTCAGCACTTTAAGCTGATGGGACACCGCAGACTGCGTCATATCAAGTGCCTCAGCCAAATCGCAGACACAGACCTCTGCGGTAAAAAGTACATATAGAATTCGAATTCTTGTCGTATCTCCAAATACTTTGAACAGCTCTGCCAGATTTGACAGTTCATCCACCGATGGCATTTTTTTATTTACAATTCCAACCAATTCCTCATGAACCTCTGTTACCTCGCAGCATCCCGATTCTTTCTTCATTCTGACATCCTTTCTGCAACTATTTCCCTTGTTCCAGCAATCCTGCTTACTTCTTATCCTTCGTAAATAATACACGAATAGCATTCAGTATGGCAAGTATCATAACTCCTACGTCTGCAAAAATTGCAACCCACATATTCGCAATTCCGATTGCTGCTAAAATCAGACATAGTACCTTGATTCCAATAGCGAAGTAAATATTTTCATAGACAATACGAAGGCATTTCTTGGAAAGACGTATCGCAAACGATATTTTCATTGGATTATCATCCATCAGCACAACATCAGCGGCCTCAATTGCTGCGTCTGAGCCGAGAGCTCCCATTGCAATTCCTATATCAGCCCTAGTCAAAACAGGTGCATCATTGATTCCATCTCCCACAAATACCAGCTTCTCTTTATCCGTTTTACGGGCAAGTAATTCTTCTACCTTTGTAACCTTATCTGCAGGCAGAAGCTCACTTCCGACCTCTCGTATTCCAAGCTCTGTTGCAACCTTGTCTGCTACGGCTTTACTATCTCCGGTTAACATAACAACGTTTTCGATTCCAACAGAATGCAAAGCGGCAACTGCCTCCTTCGCGTGAGGTTTTAACATATCTGAGATAACGATATGTCCGGAATACTCTCCGTTAATTGCAATATGAACGATTGTGCCGACCATATGACATTCTTTGTACGCGATACCCATTTGTTCCATGAGCTTTGCATTACCCACAGCAATTTTCTGACCATCAATGCTTGCTTTTACACCATGTCCACCAATCTCTTCATACTCACTGACACGCGACGGATCCATTTCTCTGCCATAAGCCTTTTTTAAGCTCAAACTAATCGGATGACTGGAAAAACTCTCAGCATAAGCTGCCAGCTCCAATAATCTCCTCTCATCAATTTCATTGTGATGTACTCCACAGACCTCAAAAACCCCTTGTGTCATCGTTCCTGTCTTATCAAAAACAACATACTTCGTTTTTGATAGCGTCTCCATGTAATTCGAGCCTTTAATCAATACACCATGGTGACTGGCAGCTCCGATTCCCGCAAAAAAACTGAGTGGAATACTGATTACCAATGCACAAGGGCAGCTGATAACCAGAAAAGATAAGGCACGATAAACCCAAATGCTCCATGCTCCATCTATCCGAAGGAAGCACATCCGGTAAAGAGGCGGAAGAATTGCTAACGCCAGAGCCGCGAAGCAGACAATCGGAGTATAGTAACGTGCAAATTTAGAAATAAAGTTCTCGGATTTGGATTTCTGTGAACTTGCATTTTCTACCAAATCTAATATTTTGGAAACGGTTGATTCACCAAATTCTTTTGTCGTCCGAATCCGAAGGACACCTGTCATATTGATGCATCCACTGATAACCTCTTCTCCGGCGCTTACTTCACGTGGAAGGCTCTCTCCTGTTAGTGCACTTGTATTCAGTGTTGCATTTCCCTGTACAATAACTCCGTCAATCGGAATCTTTTCTCCCGGTTGTACGATAATTACCGTTCCTACCTCCACCTCGTCCGGATCTACCTGTTCCAGCTTGCCATCCTGTTCGATGTTCGCATAATCAGGACGAATGTCCATCAGCTCACTGATATTTTGTCTACTCTTTCCGACTGCATAGCTCTGAAACAGTTCTCCAATCTGGTAGAAAAGCATAACGGCCACGCCCTCTCTGTAATCCCCCAGTGCAATCGCTCCGACTGTCGCAACAGCCATTAAAAAATTCTCATCAAAGACCTGCTTGTTGCAAATCCCCTTCCAAGCTCTTTTCAAGACATCGTATCCAATTGTGAAATAAGGAATGAAAAAAAGAACAAATTCCAAGTACCGATTCTCCATTGGCAGAAACGAAAATGCCACTACCAAAACAGCAGCAATGATAATTCGATATAACATTATTTTTTGTTTGTTTGTCATTGATTTCACCTCTATAGAAAAATCTCGCAGTCGCTCTCAACCTTTTTACAGTTCTTTCGTACTTCCTGCATAACTTCCTTAGCATCCTGTCCATCATCAAATTCCACCGACATCTTCAGAGCCATAAAATTTACGATCGCATTCTTAACACCTGTTGTCTTCTTTGCAGCAGCTTCCATCTTGTTCGCACAGTTAGCGCAATCCACATCAATCTTATAGTTTTTTTTCATATTAATCTCCATTCTTGCTAATACACCGCAAACTTTGGGCGCAAGCACAACTTTTCCATGTAAAAAATTCATTCATCTGAATCTTCATTCATTTGAACATTTATTCATATGTTTGATTATAGTTTACGGACTTTCTTTCAAAATGTCAATACTTTTTGAAAAAAAGTCCGTGTCTCCCATACATCAACGCTACCTGTTGTTTAGTTCTGTAATACGGTCACTGTCCACAAAGTATTCTTTAAAGCTTTGCCCTCTCACATAAACCTTGATATCATCACCAACAAAATCTTTCTTTGGCACTCCAAATCTGCCTCGTGATGCAAAAATATGAGTGACGTGATCCGGCGTCTCAAACTGACAGAGTACCCAAAATCCTGCATATCTGCGGCCTTTTCCATCTACAGGCATATGGAGCATATCAAATGGCTCATCACCCTTTTCTATAATATGAGCTCCGGTATTTCCCGCACCGGTACGTAAGCGATATCCCTGCAGCTCGACTCCACATGTCTTAGCCATGATATAATCAGCGGAATCCTTCAGTCTATGCGCCCCATAACCAATCTTAAACTTATGAAGCACCACCCTTTCAGGTAAAACAGAAGTGATATCAACCCAGTAGAGCTTGGGATTTCGCAAATCCACATATACCTTGATCTGATTATCCCTTAGCAATCCGGCTGGATTATAGAGCAGCTTATCACTATGGAATGTATACTCCGTTCCGTCCATTCCGGTAAATTTGCAATGAATCTGAAATGGATACATATCGATATTGTTACGAGATATAATATAGTGCTCGTTAATATCTACCTCTGTAATCTGTGCCATTACATATAGGTTTCGCGAAATGAGCATATCCTGAATTTTCTTTTTTTTCTTATGTATGCAACGATCTACGATCCATAAAATGAAAGCTGTCAACAGTAAAGCTCCGGAAAATGCACCCCAAACAATCCTCCAAATAGCATCATCCATCAATAAACAGCTTCCTAATACGGTGATAAGTGCAGTAACAATACCTGCTCCTCCAAAAATGATCGTTAATAAAGATAAAATTGGTCTCTTTTTTTCCATTGCCTATCTACGCTCCCGCTATTGATTTACTTTTTACTTTTTATTACTCGATATGCTGCATGTTTCCCCATCACGGCCGCTGTCGGAAGACCGCCTGGCCCCATCTGCCACTGACTCCCAAGAAAAACGTTATGTAAACCTTTGAGTTTTCCAGGCACTGTGATGCTCTTGGCATTTTTCGTCATGATAAAGCTCATATAAGAACCATAATAGGAATTGCAGTATCTCGCGTAAGTAACTGGTGTCCACACATCCAATACTCGTGCTTTCCCCTCCAGCATAGGATATTCTTGAATAAGCCTATCGAGAATCTGATTTGCAATTCTCTCTTTCTCCTTCTTATACTCTTCCTTATTCTCATATTGTTTCTTCCAATAGTCAAAGTCCCTTTCCGTCTGAATAAAATTAGACTGCATAACAGTTTTTCCCTCTGGTGCAAAAGCAGGCTCATAATCATAGCACGTCGTGCTCATTCTATCCAAATGACTGGTCGCAATGGTAAGTGGTTGTGTTGGGAAAAATCTGGTGCCACGAATCTCAGGGAACAAACCGTCAATCGCAAAAGCTACCTGGAATCCACTAATGACAGGATATGTTGTTCGCATATCATATAAAGTCTTCAGCTCTTTTGGCATATATTTCGGATCCAGAAGTTTGCCAAAGGTAAAGCTTGAATCACAGGCACAGATGATATAATCTGCCGTTACCTCTGCCCCATTTTGCAGAACAAGTCCTTTCGCCTTGTTTCCGTCAATTTGTATCTTATCAACAGAAGTATTTGTATGAATGATTCCTCCAAGTTGTTGGAATCGATCTGCAATTCGCAAGGACATTGCTAAAGAACCGCCTTCCGGAACATCTCCATTTTCAGAAATCACAGTCGCGTAGGAAACAAGAAACGCATACGCCTGATATCCGGTTGGCATATAGTCAGATACTGCTCTACGAATCAAAGGATGCTGAAAGCGTGTTCCTAAATCTGCAATATTAATATTCCCATACTCCCTCATGACTGCACCCATATCCTTCATGGAGACCATCATTTTTAACAGGTCAATCGGATTCATCATGTCAAATGGTTTCTCTGTCGGCATAACAAAGTTTGCAGCTAACTTGGTATAATCAATCAGTTTGTTGATTTCGACCTCATCCTCCGGTGACAATTCCAAAAGCTCTCTTCTGGTACGTTCAATATCTCTCCAAAAAGTAATCCTTTGCTCTCCATCTTCTGCACAGAAAAACATCTCTTTCTTATGTAAACCAATAGTTTTTCCGAGTGCACCAATTTCTTTCCATACCTCATTCAGCTGATTACCTTCTTTTGTACCAGTCAACCAATGAATACAATTATCAATGGTATAACCATCGCGTTTCCAACAAGTACACTGTCCACCAATCACAGCATTTTTCTCGAAGATTTCTGCCTGATATCCTGCTTTCTGTAAATAGATACCTGCAGATAATCCTGCTATACCACCACCAATAATCGCAACCTTTTTCATTTTTTCTTCCTCCGCATATTCCTGATTATTTGTTATCTGCATCTTTTCTTACGATTGCTACCATCCAGTCCGGCTCCGGTAATGGCATCTCGGGATGAAAGACATAGGTCTCTACAACTCCTTGAATACTGCTCCAGAAAGCGTTGGAGATAGCTAATGGATTTCCCTCACGTATGGTTCCTTCCTGCTGTCCCCATTCAATGATTTTTACAAAAGCCTCTGTTGTATCAATCTGCAATGCCAGCTCCCGTATTTCCTTTGGAACACTTTCATTTTGCTGTGCATTAGCCATGAACACAAACAGCTTGGCAACAATCGGTTGTTCTTTTAAATATCCAAATAACTGTTCTGCGAATTCCGAAAAAAAGTCAATTGCATGCTCACATTTCTGATTGACAGGATATTTGGTTCCTTCCAATCCCATTTGTACAAGAGCTTCATAGAGCTTCTCCTTGGATTCAAAATAATGAAACATAAGACCGACACTCATGTTGACATACTCAGCGATATCGCTGATCTTCGTAGATGCATATCCACGTGACACAAAGAGATCAAGTGCTGCAAAAAGAATGGCCTGTCTTCGTTCCTCCTTTTGTTCCTTTCTGGTTTTCATACGTTATAGCCTCCCGTAATTTTTGTTATCATTCATTTTTCTTCTCTTTTCAAATATGATAACGTGCAATAAAGTTAAGTAATTTGTTCGTTGAACATCCATTCGTTGAACTCTCATTCACTGAATATGTATTCATATATATCATACTATGATTATTTGTCAAGATTTTTTTGAATTAAGGTTAACTTAAGGTTAAATGAAATATGAGCTAAGGAACACATCGTATACTCTGCCTATAAACTCAATTTCCTATGAGTACACCTATCAATAGACACATCACAGAAATGGAGAACAATTATGTCAGTATTAAATGTAAAAAATGTCAAGAAAACATACGGTACCAATTCCGGTGCAAAATCAGTTGCACTGGCAGGAGTAAGCTTTCAGGTTGAGAAGGGGGAGTTTGTGGGGATTATGGGACCATCCGGCGCCGGAAAATCAACTCTTTTAAATGTAATTTCAACTATAGATACCGTAACCGATGGTGACATCATTATTGGAGAGCAAAACATTTGTCATATGAAGGAACCGAAGCTCTCAGATTTTCGCCGAAGTCAGCTTGGATTCATTTTTCAGGATTACAACCTTTTGGATACGTTAACCCTAAAAGAAAATATAGCTCTTCCACTAATCCTTTCAAAAAAGAAAGCATCCGAAATCACTCCGATGGTGCATGAAGTTGCCAAAACCCTTGGAATCAAAGACTTTCTCGATAAGTATCCTTTTGAGGTTTCCGGCGGTCAGCGTCAAAGAGCCTCTGCTGCCAGGGCAATTGTCAATCAACCCGATTTGATTCTTGCTGATGAACCAACCGGCGCACTCGACTCCAAGTCTGCTGCTGATTTGCTTCGTTGTATTCAGGAACTTAATGAGGAAGAACAGGCAACCATCCTTCTGGTTACACACGATGCCTTTGCTGCCAGCTATTGTCGAAGAATTCTTTTTATCAAGGATGGTCTGCTTTATCGGGAAATCAAAAAGACCGGAACCAGAAAAACCTTCTTTAATGAAATCATGCAGGTATTTTCAGAGCTTGGAGGTGACAACCATGACCTTTGTTAATATCGCTCTGAAGAATGTAAAGAAAAAATTTAGCAGCTATCTGATTTACTTCATCAGCATTACGTTTGCTGTTATGATTTTTCACATTTTTTGTTCTATGTACTATAATCCCACCTTTGAAAAATATCGCTTTGGTACCGGAAAAATGAGCACTCTATTTCAAGGCTCTTCCATTGCAGTACTTTTGTTTTCCACAATCTTTGTATTATATGCCGGTGGCTATTTCATCAAAGCCCAGAAGAAAGAAATCGCCATTTACTCTCTGCTTGGAATGAAAAAGGTACAGATTGCATTTATGATGTTCTTAGAAACTCTTTTTCTTGGTGTTTGTGCAGTTGCATTTGGATGCTTCATAGGATATCTGCTTTCCGGATTCTTTTCCCGGATGCTGCTCCGTTTCATGGCAGAGGGGACAGATGTCTCGATGGTTGCCGACCCAAGAGCTGTGGTAACCACATTAATTGCCTTTTGTATTCTCTTTCTTTTCAGTGGATTTCGCGCATACCGAACCATTTATCGCTATCAGCTGATTGATCTGCTGTCAGCCACCAAGCAAACGGAAGGACTTCCCGGCTATTCCAAGCTAGGCGCTCTCATTTCCGTACTGATGCTGGCCGGAGGTTACGCCATCTCCTTCCTTATCCGCGTTGATATTAGCGGCCTCAATATCCTGCCTGTGGTATTTGTGGCATCACTTCTGGTCGGTATCGGAACCTTTCTTCTTTTTCGAAATCTGGTTCCGGCCGGAATTGCTCTTGTAAAGAAGAAAGAATCCTTTTACTTTAAAACAGGTAATTACATCAGTATCTCTCAGATTTCATTTCGTCTTAAGGCTAATTACAAAATGTTGTCTGTCAGTGCTATCCTGACTGCTATTACAATTACATTAATCAGTGCTTCCTTCTCCTTCTATATCTCGTTGGGCGATGACGCAACCAAATGCTATTCCCCCTTCTCGTTTCTGGCTAAAAATATCACACAGGAACAGCATGAGAAGTTAAAACAGACGGTTTTGGAAACCGGTGACGTCTCTATCACTTCCGAGGACATCATTAAGCTCATCCGTGTGACAATTCAAAATGATGACTATTCCGTCTATGATCAAGAATTGGGAGCGCTGGGTGTCGGTGTACCGGCAGAAGGATTTATGATATCAGAAAAAGCATACCTGAAAATTTTGGAGGAAACCCATGTGCGAAGAGGTACCTATAGTGAAATGTGTAGTGACTTCGAAGGAGGCCTGACAGACACTACCTGTTACTTCATAGATGGAAACGCCATTAGTGATTACTGTGTCGGTTTACCTGGCGAATCCGTAAATATCAGTTTTCATGATGAAATTACTGCCTACACGATATCCGGTTCCGGTCAGCACAAGTACTTAGGTGCTCTGGATACCTATAAATACCCAACAGTAGTTGTAAGTGACAGTACTTATGACAGGTATTTTTCAAAAGCGACACCCGATCAGATTGATACTTTTTATGGATTTTTGTTTGATGATAACATGGCGTCCGGACGGACCGTAGATGCGATGTGTAAGATTATCCCGGATCGATTCGATATCGGTGGACTTCCCGGAAATATTAGTTACATTGGCGTATACAAAGCAAATTTTGCTTTATTCGGTTCTTATGCCTTTATTGGATTTTTTCTGGGAACCCTATTCCTACTGTCTACCGGAAGTGTTATGTATTACAAGCTTATCATGGAGGCGCAGGAAGAGGCTCCCAGATATGAAATTCTTAGAAAGACCGGGATGACAAAGCGGGAAATCCTAATCTCGGTCATAAAGCAGCTGGGACTTGTCTTTGGTTTCCCGCTTGTCATCGGTCTGGTGCATACGCTCATTGGACTGCTTTTCTACAACAGAGCTCTGGGTGAAATGGGACGTCAAATGCCCACATTACAAAATGCACTTTTATTTGTTTTTCTGTTTATACTTGTTTATGGAGTCTTTTACCTGATGTCCATACGAAGTTATTTTCATATTGTGTGGACTCGTGCAAACGGAGGAAGGAAGTAATCCTCCTCTATACACTTGCCTTCTTTTTTCTTCCTGTCAGCAAATTCGTGAGAACCTTGATTAATTTCTGCCAGAATAAGGACAACGGAATCGATGGGATAAATACAACCAAAACAAACAGAGTAACATTTCTTATGTAATAGATACTAGGCTCATAATCGAGGAAGGAATAGCCGAAGAGTTCAATAAATAACCCATGAAGCAGATAGAATTCCATCGTGATTTTTCCCATAAAGGCAAGGAATTTGTTTCCGATTTGAACCTTCATGCCGATTAGGAATACCTGACATACAAATGCAGTGGAGGATGCCATCTGCGTGATGAGACATCCCCATCTGCGGAGAACCTTGAAATTTGCACCAAATTCTTCCCCTCGATAGGATAATACTCCCTGCGCTATTTCAGACAAGCTGTAGAAAAACGGGACTGCAATTATGGCAAGCACCAAATAAAGCCAGTAGTGCTTTTTTACATGCGTGACAATGGATTTCTCGTAACGAGCCATAAGCAGTCCGAGACAGAAAAGATGACCCGTATTATACCACCACTCTCCGCACATCCACCAGTTATTATGATCTACTATCGTACCTGCCAGTGTATAGAGAAACATACCGATAAAAACAAGGAGTATCGCTTTATTTTCATTCTTTATTTTCTTAAAACTAAGATAAAAGATAAAATAGAATATAGGTAAAACAGCTACATACCAGGCATTGGGATTTCCCATTCGAATGCCAAGTATATAGGCAAGTGTTCCGAATGGCCACAGTGGTTCTCCCATCAATACTCTTACAATCACAAAGAAATACCCTGTCGTATAATATGCCAAAACAATTGGCAGGACTCTGCGTCCAAGAAAATCACTGAGATATCCGGGTTTTGTTTTATAACTCTTGTATAGACCATAGCCGGAACAGAATAGAAATACACCGACAAAAAGATATCCAATAGGTACAAAAAGATCCAAGCCATGGACAATAACCCTCGGGTCGTGCCATGGTGCACAGGTCTTTTGTCCTGCGTGATGTAACATAATACATACGGCACAAAAGCCTTGTAACGCTTTTGTTTGATTGAGTGACAGGAATCCGTCATTCCAGTTGGTTCTTCCGGAAAACTTTGCTCCCCAAAGCAAAGCAATCAGAAGAAGCGGGTAAATTGCATAAATCAGATAATCCATTTTCTTCTCCTTTGTAACGCTAAATTTGCACTCCTCTTTTGTGCATCTCTATCCTTATAGTAAATAAATAGAGCCTTCTTTTTTACAGCCAAGCTTTTGATAGTATTCATCATTGCCTGACATGACATAAACCGGGCAGTCAGGAAATTCTTCCTGAACACAAGTCATCAGCCTTTTGCCCAATCCATTACCGCGATACTTCTCATTCACGAGCAGATCGCATACATATACGAACAATTCATCTTTTAGGGAACGGGAATATCCACATATTGTCTCCCCCTCCATTGCCAGATAGGTAATCGATTTACGAAAGGACTTCCTGTACCTTGAGGCATGTTCTTCACCCCAGTAGATTTCCCAATCCTCACCCTCTTTTTTTATCAGCTCCATAAGGGCATCCTCATACTTTGGAGTGTATTTTAGAATACGAAACATTCTCTCACCTCCTTGCTTACTCCAACATATTATGTCACATCTTTTTTCCAGAGAAAAGAAAAAAATGGGCATTTCGCCCATTTCAATCCTTAAGATTTTCTTATGTTATGATCCAGAATATCAGCAAGTGTAATTCCATCAAAATATTGATTCACCATTTTGTAGAACTCCTTCCACATCGGAAGTGTTTTGCATTGTCCCCCCCGCTCACACGGTGGCGCTGAATACTCGAGGCATGATACCGGAGCAAGATCTCCTTCTGTTAATCGTAAGATATCTCCTACAACGCAGTCGGATGGCTCTTTTACCAGCTGATATCCCCCACCTTTTCCGTGGACTCCCTCAATCAGTCCATTCTTCGTCAGTGCTGGGAGAATCCGTTCCAGATATTTTAGCGAGATCCCCTGTCTCTGTGCCACTTCCTTCATAGGAATATAACCGTCTTTCCTGTGTTCCGCAAGATCTATCATAACTCTTAGTGCATATCTTCCTCTGGTTGAAATCATTACTCTATTCCCCATTCTCGTGTGTTTTTTTTGCGTATATCCTGTATCTTCCATCTTAATCATCATGATCACAGCAATTGCATGCTTTTACTTGTTCTGAATCGTACGTGATATTGTTTTTATCATAATAATCCTTGAGGGCTGCCTTAATCGCTTCTTCGGCCAATACAGAGCAGTGGACTTTATGTGCCGGAAGTCCGTCCAAAGCCTCCACGACTGCCTGATTGGTGAGTGTCAGTGCTTCCGATACCGGTTGATTCTTGATGAGCTCTGTCGCCATAGAACTGGATGCAATCGCAGAGCCACATCCAAAGGTCTCAAACTTGGCATCTACTATTATACCACGTTTTATCTTCAAATAAATCTTCATTATGTCACCACATTTTGCGTTTCCAACCTCACCAATACCATCAGCATCTTCTATCACACCGACATTACGTGGATTCCGAAAATGGTCCATTACCTTATCACTATAGAGTGCCATTCTTATCGTCTCCTTTCTTATTACACCTTGTTGTTTACAGCTCTTACGGAATCATAAACTTTCTTTTCCCATTAACAAGGTCTCTCCATATTGGTGAAAAGCCTCGAAGATACTCCACTACCTCCTTCACCATTTTGATCGTATAATCAACTTCTTCTTCCGTATTATCTTCCGACAGAGTCAGGCGAAGAGAGCCATGTGCGATATCATGAACCCTGCCAATTGCCAAAAGTACATGACTGGGATCAAGAGAACCCGAGGTACAGGCTGAGCCAGAAGACGCGTATACTCCCTTATCATCCAATAGAAGGAGTAAAGCTTCTCCCTCAATTCCCTCAAAGCAGAAATTAACATTCCCAGGGAGGCGTTTATCTTTGTCTCCATTCAAAACGGAATGTGGAATCTGAGATAATCCGGCAATCAGCTGATTTCGCAAATACGTCATTTTCTCTGCATGATCATCTATCGTAGCACATGCCTCTTCCAATGCAGCTGTCATTCCCATAATTGCAGGAATATTCTCTGTTCCGGCTCGTTTGTGACGTTCTTGGGCGCCACCCTCTATCAGCGTTGTAAGTGGAATCCCCTTTCTGGCATACAAAACTCCAATTCCCTTTGGCCCGTGAAATTTATGTGCTGAGAGAGACAGCATGTCGATCTTCTGTTCCTTTACGCGAATCAACAGATGACCCGCTGCCTGTACTGCATCTGTATGAAATAAAACTCCTTTCGCATGACATACAGCACCGATCTCTGTTATCGGCTGGACGGTACCAATCTCGTTATTCGCATACATAATCGTTACCAGACAAGTATCCTCACGAATCGCTTCTTCTACCTGACTTGGACTTACAATTCCATTCTCGTGAACATCCAATAAGGTAACCGTAAATCCTTCCTTTTCCAGCTTTGAAAGGGTGTGTAGCACTGCATGATGCTCAAAAGCAGTGGATATGATATGCTTTTTTCCCTTTCTCTCCCCTAGTCTGGCAGCCGAAAGGATTGCCTGATTATCCGCTTCACTACCGCCGGAAGTAAACGTAATCTCCTGTGGTAGTGCACCAAGACAATCTGCGATTCTCTGTCTTGCATCCGCTAAGGCTTCGGCCGCTGCCTGACCCAGTGAATGCAGGCTGGATGGGTTTCCATAAATCGTACTCATATAGGGCAACATAGCATCTATCGCTGCTTTACTCATTTTTGTTGTTGCTGCGTTATCCATATAAACGTTCATGATGATGTCTCCTTTTAAGAGAATAGGGGTGTTGACAGATATCTGTCACCTGTATCGGGAAGAAGCACAACGATTGTCTTTCCTGCGTTTTCAGGACGTTTTGCCAATTCTATTGCTGCACAGGTTGCAGCGCCGGAAGAAATACCAACCAGAACTCCTTCTTCTGTGCCAATCTGCCTTCCTACTGCAAACGCATCCTCATTCGACACCGTTATGATTTCGTCATAGATATTTGTATTCAAAGTATCCGGAACAAATCCCGCTCCAATTCCCTGAATCTTATGTGGACCCGAAACTCCTGTTGATAAAACTGCTGAAGAGGCCGGTTCTACCGCAACCACTTGAATATCGGGCTTCTTGGATTTCAAATACTCACCTACTCCGGTAATCGTTCCACCGGTTCCTACTCCGGCAACAAAGATATCCACTTGTCCTTCTGTGTCCTCATAGATTTCCGGTCCGGTGTGCTCTCTGTGAGCCTTGGGATTCGCCTGATTTACAAACTGTCCTGGAATAAAACTGTTTGGCGTGTCCTTGGCAAGCTCCTCCGCTTTTGCAATCGCACCCTTCATTCCTTTTGTTCCATCTGTTAAGACCAGTTCTGCTCCGTAAGCTTTCATGAGCTGACGACGTTCTACAGACATCGTCTCGGGCATAACAATAATAATACGATAACCTCTCGCTGCTGCAACTGCTGCCAATCCAATTCCGGTATTTCCGGAAGTCGGTTCAATAATTACAGAACCCGTTTTCAGCTTTCCTTCCTTTTCCGCCTCGTCAAGCATTTCTTTTGCAATCCTGTCCTTTACTGAGCCCGCCGGATTAAAGTATTCCAGCTTGGCCAATAGTTTTGCATTCAAATTCTGTTTCTTTT
Source organism: uncultured Lachnospiraceae bacterium (assembly GCA_964481705.1). Taxonomy (GTDB): domain Bacteria; phylum Bacillota; class Clostridia; order Lachnospirales; family Lachnospiraceae; genus CAYZUC01. Next base: position 2,790 of record CAYZUC010000030.1, on the reverse strand, counting down.
CGATATGTGTTAATTCGAGTAATGGTGTTCTTCCAATCAACTGATCTGCTGATGTATAAATGTTCATGATGATTCCTCCTTCGATTTTTCGTTTCTCTATAGCATTTGGTTTTCATTTGTTGTAATAGCATCAAAGCCCGTCTGCAAGTCTGCAATAATATCATCAATATGTTCGGTACCTATCGATAATCGAATGGTATTCTGTTTGATTCCTTGATCCTTCAATTCCTCCTCTGATAACTGACTGTGTGTCGTCGTCGCCGGATGAATCACCAGACTCTTCACATCAGCAACATTTGCAAGGAGAGAAAACACTTCCAGATGATCAATAAAACGGAAGGCCTCTTCTTTTCCACCCTTAATCTCAAAGGTAAATATGGAGCCTCCTCCGTTTGGAAAATACTTCTGATAGAGTGCATGATCCGGATGCCCCTCAAGAGAAGGATGATTTACCTTTTCCACGAACGGATGTTGACTCAGGAATTCTATTACCTTCTTTGTATTCTCCATATGTCTGTCCAGTCTAAGAGACAATGTCTCAACTCCCTGTAACAGTAGAAATGCTGCGAATGGTGATATGGTGGCACCGGTATCTCTCAAAAGAATCGCTCTGATATATGTGACAAAAGCTGCCGGTCCTGCTGCCTGCGTAAAGGAAACCCCATGATAGCTTGGATTCGGTTCTGCAATAGCCGGATAATTACCACTCTTCTTCCAATCGAAGTGACCGGACTCAACGATAATTCCACCAAGTGTGGTTCCATGTCCACCTAAGAATTTTGTCGCAGAATGAACCACAATATCTGCACCATATGCAATTGGTCGAATCACATAAGGAGTTCCAAAGGTATTATCTACCACCAGCGGTAAATCATGCTTATGTGCCAGCTTAGCAAGCTCCTCCATATCCGGAATGTCACTGTTTGGATTTCCCAGAGTCTCAATATATAATACTCTGGTATTATCTTGAATTGCTGCTTCCACTTCTTCAAAATTGTGAATATCTACAAAGGTTGTATGAATTCCAAAGCTCGGAAGTGTGTGTTCCATCAGATTATAGCTGCCTCCATATATCGTCTTTTGCGCTACGATATGTCCGCCATTCTGTGCGAGAGCCTGCAGTGTATAGGTGATTGCAGCAGCTCCTGATGCCAGTGCTAAAGCAGCTGTTCCACCTTCCAGTGCTGCAATTCTTTTCTCCAGCACATCCTGTGTCGTGTTGGTTAATCTTCCATAGATATTACCTGCATCTGTCAGGTTAAATCGTGCCTGTGCGTGTTCCGAATCATGGAACACATAAGAAGTAGTTGCGTAAATAGGAACTGCTCTTGAATCGGTTGCCGGGTCTGGGGATTCTTGTCCTACATGAAGCTGAAGTGTTTCAAATTTATAATTTTTCATAATGCTATTTCCTTTCTTCTATAAAGTTATGTATTTGATTTATCGTTGCATTCGTCCCCAGTAAAATCTGTTTGAAGCTGTTTGATCGTGCATAAGTCTAATCTCCTCTCATTTTACTATTTACTGCCTGACAGCTTATCCTTCGTATAGAACGAAGGATTTATTTCCTACCTGTTTGGTAGGTTTATAATACACAAAATAGCACGAATTACCTACCTTGTCAATAGGTAATTCGCGCTTTTCTAAATCAATCTGTCAAAAGACCATTCGTGCTTTTCTACTCCCAAAAATCCTCCACCTCATGTAGAATATCCTGAGTAGATGTTATGGTGGCTTCATATATAGATCTTCCGGTTTTTTTCAAATAGTACTGAACGAGAGCATAACCACACGCATATCCGCCGCAATATGGCATTCCTATAGCCTCTGCACCTCGCATTGTCATAATCTCATCTCCATAGAGGAAGGAAGAGAGCTTCGTAAAATCATTTTCCAGCAAATGCTCTTTCATCATTGGTTTTATTACCTCTTCCAATGTCTCTTTACTTGTTGTAGTGACCCATTTTCCTACTTTTTCTTCTCCGAACAGGAACGCGGCAAAGCTCTCTGCAAGTCCCTCGGAAACAATCATATCAGCCAGGGTAATCTGCGGACTCCATTGCATAAATTGCCAACGTACATTGTGATTTGTCTCGTGAGCCAAGGCAACTGGCATCATTTCAAGTGACTTCTCATTAGGAATAATTGTTCCAGTAATAAATCCAGGTATTCCACCATCTCCACAGTAATCTCCTGTCATTGCTGACATAGGATGCTGTGGATTGTTTAATAGAATGGTAAATACATAGTCCTGCTTTGGAAGTATGATACCACTTTTCTCAAATCCATTAAGGGAGTCAGCAATGCTTTTCTCGCATGCCGCCCAGAACTTATTATCACTAATTCTCTCAATCTCTTCACTACGATCTTCTGTAATTGCTGTGGGCGTATATCCACCACTCATTTCTGCCGCAGTCACTACGTCATAGCCACCCGGAACCTCTGCCTTTAAGGGTACGCCAAGGCACTGCCATTTGAATTCAAACGGCTTCATTAACTGATTTCTGTAAATTTCTTTTTTCTCTTCTTCTGATGCTGTTATCATTTTCTTATATAACTCATCCGAACGAATAGCTGTAATTTTCATATTGTTCTCCTTATCTTATCCTTGTATTGTGTTCGAATCACAATAGAATCATATTCTATGACGTAACGTCAGAGTCAATATGTTTTTTTTATTTCAATGTTAATCTCATATAACAGGCAAACTACTCCTCACACACAACGCTCCCCACCCTGTCATGGAATTTGGCGTCACCATCCCCGCCAACTGTCTGGCTCCCTTTATCA
>CAYZUC010000029.1:0-29951 GCA_964481705.1 uncultured Lachnospiraceae bacterium | reverse complement strand
AAAATGCACAAAACCAGTGCAACCGGACCATAACCGGCTACTGCGATGAACCATAAATAATCAATGTGAGTTAAAGGTCCCAATAAACCTAAGAAGCACTACTTTTATTATAGTGGTCCTAAATGTTTCATTTGCTTATGATATCATAATTAGATAAAAGATGAAAGATATACCTGTGCTATGCGCATTTCTTGACAGAAGAAATTGCGTTTTAGAAGATAAAATCAGCTATCTAAATGTAAAAGAAAAGCATATCGAGTCTAGCAACTTGCCGTTATATAATGCAACTTATCCTGAGTTTTATTTTCAGATTATGGGTTAGGTGTTAGTATATGCATATTCTTAAAAGATGGGAGAGAAAAAGATGAACACAAACAGGAAAGCGATTATTTGGTATGTAACCATTATGATGGTTCTAACTTTTGGATTTGGTACGTTGGAACAAATCTTTCAGACAGGTCTCTTTTATAGTATTTTACAAAAGGGATTTACTTTTTTTCCAATTTTAACAGCCTTGTTGGTACGAATGCTGTTGAAGGAGAAATTTAAGATTAAGTTCTCTATTAAGGTATGGAAAAACTGGAGGATGTGGTTATTCTGTGCATTTGTTCCGGGAATTGCGATAGCATTGGGAGCTGTGTTATACTTTGTGATTTTTCGTGGCGATTATAGTAAGGTTTTTCAGCTCGGATTATTATTTGGAGCTGACTTAAGTATACCAATAAGCAATTCGTTTCAGTTTGTTATGGTATGTATTCTTATTTCAGCAGCGTTTATTCCACTTCAACTACTCGAACTCGGAGAGGAAGTTGGATGGAGGGGATATTTACTATGGCATCAGACAGAACAATATGGTGTTCGAAAGGCAGTAATGATTAATAGCATTGAGTGGGGGCTGGTTCATTTACCGTTAATTTTCTTTGGTTTTAATTATAGTTCCGAAAACCTGGGCGCACCGTGGACAAATATGTTATTAATGATGTTAGTTTGCCTTAGCCTTGGAATCATTTTTTCTTATGTTGCTTTGAAGACCACAAACTGTATGTATTCGGCCATTATGCATGGTGTAATGAATCTGATTGGAGAAATTCCTGTTTTCTGTTCCATTTCCTTGAAGAGTGGACTGTTAGGCCCAAATCCAACCGGTTTGGTGTCGATGTCTTTTTTGATTCTATTGGCGATTGTTTTGTATATTAAGATGCCCGTACGGGATTAACGGAGGTTTTTATGGATTCAAAAGAATTAATCAAAGAATTTTATGAAGTAGTGGTTACGAATAATGAGTTAGAAAGAATGGGTGAATTTGTTGCTGAGGATAGTGTTGTACGAATAGGAAATGATATTTTTCCATTGGGAGTTGAGGCTATGAAAGAACATATTCTTGCAACGAAACAGACGTACCCGGACTATTCCATGAATATTATAGGGCAGTATCAAGATGGTGAATACATTATTTCGGAGTTCATTATGACAGGAACTCATGATGGTGAATGGATTGGTATAACACCTACACATAAAGAACTTCAATTTACGGGAGTCGATATTGATAAAGTAGTGAATGGGAAAATTGTGGAACATGGTGGGGCTGTAAACACCTTTGATACGTTATGGGAGAATAAGCTGATTAGACCAGTATAGAAAAGATAAAATGTAATTCTTCTGAAGAGTAATAGAATCAAATATGAGATTACGAAGGTGAACATTCATGAAAGCAAACAAAAGTGATTGGTATAAAAGTGGTTGGACACTAGATATTAAGAGACAATCATGGACAGAAAACACGAAAAGTGAAGTGGATTTTCTTGAAAAGACGTTAGGATTAACCGGCACTGAAACAGTGCTTGATTTAGCCTGCGGCTATGGACGTCATAGTTTGGAACTGGCAAGGCGAGGCTATCGTGTGATTGGAGTAGACATTACCCCCGAATATGTGGAAGATGCCAACCAAAATGCTATACAGGAGCATTTAAAAGCTGAGTTTTTTTGCGATGATTTGAGAAATCTCCAGTATAAAAATGAGTTTGATGTCGTGTTGAACATGGCGGATGGAGCTATTGGTTATTTGGAGAACGATGTTGAAAATTTAAAAATCTTCGATATAATCTCGGAGGCTCTAAAGCCACACGGAAAGAGCTTCATTGATATTCAAAGCGGTGACTATGCAGTTGCCCACTTTCCTCAGCAACTGTGGGAGGCGGGGGCACAAGGTCTGACTCTTTCTGCGTTTGATTGGGACCCTGATACTCACATTTCCCTATACGGTCAATTGGATTTTGCCTACGGTGAGTCTCTCACGAAGCCGGAAATGCTATATGGGAATCCTACAAGACTATATACGCAATATGAGGTTGAGCAAATCCTTCGGGAGCGAGGAATGAAAGTATATGCTGCATATACTGATATAAATGGAACTCCTGCCAGTGAGAAAGGTTTTCAACTCAAAATATGCAGTGAAAAGCTTACGAAAGACAAAAACACAAAAGAAAGAATAGTTATGAAAGGGAAAAAGTAATTTGAATCTATGGATAGATTATGGAAGAGCAAGTTGAAAACAAGAATAGGAATTACTATGGTATTAATTGCATGTATATCAGTATCAATTCGTACCTCTTTACATGCTTCGAGTGATTCCCTTTCGGAATACATTAGAAACACACAAAAACGGGCAGGGATTCAGTCCGCTGCGGTGGTGGCGTGCATAGACGGTAATGTTGAATATCTTCAATGTGAAGATGATACTGCATTATACCAAATTGGATCTATGACAAAAGCATTTACCGGATTGGGAATATTGTATCTTGAGCAGGAGGGAAAACTTTCTTTAAGTATGCCTATTGACGAGTATATTCCAGAATTTACAGCGTTATATCACGGAAAAGAAACAGAAATAACGATTGACAATTTATTAAGAATGCAAAGCGGATTTACAAATTCTGAAACAGATTATCCATCAGCGAAAAAGAAAATGTCATTGAATGAGTGGATGCTTTCTATTAATCATAGTGAATTGACATACAAACCGGGAAACACTTACTCTTATTCAAATGTTAATTATAATCTACTCGGATTGGTTATCGAACGTGTAACAGGGCAGTCCTATGCAGAATTTATGCAGAAGAGTATATTTGTTCCATTGGGGCTTAACGATACATACTGTGGACACACCTATGGGACAAGAAAGCTTTGTGAAGGAACGCGTTTGGGATACGGAATGGCATTTCCATACTCTCTGGAGATAAAAGATGGGAGTATTCCGGCTGGATATATTTATTCTTGTTTGAAAGATATGAGTAGATGGATGCAAATACAAATGGGATATGCAGATATTCCGGAGTCCTATGTACACCTAATCAAAAAGTCACATGACATATTACTCACGAACGGTTCGGGAAAATACTATGCCGGATGGGAAAAGTGGGAAGATGATGTATTGGGACATTCGGGAGGAACCGCGAATTATTCATCCAGGATGGTCTTTTCGGAGCAAAATGGAATCGGTGTTTGTGTCCTTACAAACTTGAATGCAGCATCAACGACGGACAATATGTGTAATCAGATTTATCTCAACTACAGAGGGGAAGAAGCCTCTACATTTGTCTATGATGTATGGAGAATATTTGACACAATCTTTTCCATAATATCATTAGTGATTGTCTTACATATGGTCGTTATATCACTTCTGCAACAAAGAGGGAAACGTAAGAAGAGTATTCTGATACTATCTTTTGTTTTTGTTTTTGTCACGTTGATCACGTTTAATATTGTGTTACCTTTGGTTTTTCAAGCAAATATAATTACGATACTATTGACTTGGGCACCTTATAGTATGGCGGGTGGATTTATTCTTATGCTCGGAGATTTGATATATGTGAGTTATTGGTTGACATCGTTTGCGAATCCAGATAAATCTAAGTGAATTAAAATAGAAAGCTTTAAGGATACTATTATACCAAGAAATAAAATTAGTAAACAGAGATAATGTTGTGAAAGATAGACCAAATTTATTTATTCTTATAGGAGTAGAAGTATTTTGTGATGTGTTTCTGAAAGTGATGGAGTAATATTGGCAGTTGCATAGACTGGATAACTTATTGATATTTCACATAGAAACGTATATACTTTGTATATACGAAAAGGAGGACGGAATTATGGAAGCTCAAGTTAAAGCATGGGGAAATGGACAAGGGATAAGGTTTTCAAAAGAATTATTAGATACAATAGGCGTTCATATTGATGATTATTTGGATGTTGAAGTAAGAGACGGAAGTATTATCTTATCAAAGACATTTAAGCACAAAACATTAGAGGAGAGAGCTGCTGAATACAAAGGGAAAATTGGCCCTTATGAGGAATTTGCATGGGGAGATGCAGAAGGAAGGGAACAGTGGTAAGTAATGATGAATGAAATTTGTCAGGGAGACATTCTTGTTGTTGAGAGGATTAACACGCCAGTATTGGTAGTAAGTAAGTCATTTTTCAATAAAACAGAGCAAGTTATAGCGTGTCCTATTCTTACAAAAACGACTGAGGATCCATTGCATATTTTTATTGAGACAAATGATATTCAGGGTGTAGTACAATGTGAGCAAATGAAATTACTGGATTTACGATTAAGAGGATATAAGAAAATGGCTGAATTATCCATGAAAGAAATCATGAACATAACAGATGCAATTCAAAGTATATTTGATTATTATCCATTTGGAAAGTAAATGAAATTTAAGTTTATGATGTGAAATCTCTGAAATTTAAGAATTTGCAAACGATAGAAGATGGAGGTACTTTATTATGAGTAAGTTTCCGTATAAAAAAATTAATGCGTTTACGTCTGAAACATCAAAAGGTAATCCGGCAGCATATCTTTCCGTTGAAAAAAATACGATTTTACCCGCTGAAATGCTGGCAATCGGGAAAGAACATGCGGGATTTGTATCCGAAATAGTTTTTTGTGAACCATCGGATATTGCCGATTTTAAGCTGACCTATTACTCTTCGGAATGCGAGGTGGATTTCTGCGGACATGGAACCATTGCGACCATGTATGATAAAATTACGAGTGATGAGACTTTATTATCCAGGCCGGAAATCAAGATAGAAACGAATCGTAAAGGAGTTTTGACCATTTATAATGCAATAGAACAGGAAAAGTGTATCTACATAACTGCACCACGTGCACAACAGATTCCTGTAAAGATTACTACAGCAGAAGTGGCTCAACAACTGGGTATTTCAGTGAATGATCTTGATGAGAAGCTACCAATCGAATGCATTGATGCAGGTCTCAAAACGCTCATTGTACCTTTGAATAGACTGAATAGAGAGATATCTATATATCCGAACAAGCAGAATTTGGAGAGATTTTGTTACGAGAAGGGTGTTGACACTATTTTGATATTCTGTATGGAAACGCAGGATATCAATTGTTTTGCACATACACGTGTTTTTGCTCCGAAATTTGGGTATTTAGAGGACCCGGCAACTGGTTCAGGAAACAGTGCTTATGCAAATTATCTGTTGAAAAATAAGAAATGGGATGGTAAACCGATTACAATAGAGCAGGGTGGAGACAACATTGAGTTTAATCCTGTAAAATTGAAAGCGGAAGGTGGGAATGTACTGTTTGGAGGCGCTGCGACGGTCGTTATTGAAGGAAGTTATTACGTATAAGGAGAAGAATGAGTTATGGCTAAAATAGCAATACTAGTTGGAAGTGAACGAAAGGGTGGAAATACAGACTTACTTGCAACGGCTTTTCGTGAGGGAGCAGCGCAGGAGAATGAAGTGACTGTTCTTTCGGTTGCTGAGCTTAAAGTAAACCCCTGTACGGGATGCAATGCATGCAGAAATAAAAGCATGGAGCGTAATTGCTGTCAGACAGATGATATGGAGAAGGTGTTTGATGTTTTAAGTCGAACAGATATTCTGGTAATTGCATCACCGGTATATTTCTATGGATTGAGTGCACAGTTAAAAGCTGTGATTGATCGTTTGCATACTCCAAAACGCAAACAGTTACATATCAAGAAGTTAGGGCTTTTACTTGTAGCAGCGGATACTATTCCACAGGTATTTGATGCAATTAAGATTCAGTATCAGCTGACACGTGATTACTTTGGATTGGAAAGTATTGGTGAGATCTGTGTGGGTGGAGTTGAAGAAAAGGGTGAAATAAAAGGAAACGATGCACTGGAAAAGGCCAGAGAGCTTGGTAAATCAATCGAAACTCTACAAAGGTATTAGAAAAATCCTTGCTTGTTCAGTTTTATTGTAATAGAATGGAGAGAAAAAATCTGAAGCAAGGAAGAAGGAATTTATATGTTACGTGAGATGAGAGCAGAAGATTGGGAAGAAATGAAAAGCATTTATACACAGAGTCTGGAGAAAGGTGATGTGACATTCACTACGGATTGTCCAACTTATGAGGAGTGGGATGAGGCACATTTGAAAGAGTGCAGGTATGTATACGAGCTGGATGGTAAGGTGGTCGGATATACTATGATTGCCCCAACATCAAAAAGGGAACCTTATCGAGGCGTTGTAGAGCTCAGTATCTTTGTAGATAATAAGTACCTGCATAGAGGGATTGGTACCAAGATGTTAACGACTCTGTGCGAGGAGACAGAGAAGAGGGGCTACTGGACTTTGTATTCCGCTATCTTTTCCGTCAATAAGGCCAGTATTGAGTTACACAAGAAATGTGGATTTCGTGTAATCGGATATCGCGAGAATATTGCGGTTGATCGATTTGGAAATTGGCAGTCGACGACCATAATGGAGAGAAGAAATGGAATCTATTTATGCAAGGAACCAAATAGACTTGTTGGGATGGCCGAGATGCTTGATTATAAGAAGCGGATAAACCAGATGACAATTGGCTAACGACTTAATAAAAGCGATTGGCACAGAGGAATTGCACAGAAGCGACAAGACTAATGACTGGTTACCTATGTCATGATATGGGAATGAGGACTCTCAAAGAGTGTTGCAGAACGAATTAACAGGAAAAGGAAGAAAATGAATGGGGGAGAAGAGAATGGAACAAATGGAAATGGAACAGAAGAAAATGGAACAAAAGAATATGGAACAAAAGAATATGGAACAAAAGCCTGGTAGAAAGAAATTTCGTTACAATTTATTATTTGTACTCTTTATGGCCACAGTTCTCATGTTAATAGGTTCTTTTATAGGAGCAATCGTTAATGTGCTGGTAATATTAGGGTTTCAAATTGACGCTGATCATAGATGGATTTTGAACAGTTACCTAGTATTTATAGGTATAACGGCAGTTGTACTTCTATACACGATATGTACAGACAAGAAGATTTTTAAAGACTATTTCCGCGGCTCTATAAGAAGTAATACCGCAAAGATAGGACTGGGACTTCTTACAGGTTTTATTATGAACAGTCTATGTATTCTAATAGCGTTTATAAAAGGTGATATTCGATTTTGCACAGGTACTATTTCTTTCGCCTGGGTTGTGGTAGCATTTCTTGTAGTTTTTATTCAATCAGGTACCGAAGAGTTACTAACAAGAGGATATCTGTACATGCATATCCGCGAGAGATATGGGTGGAAAATTGGAATTGCGGTGTGTAGTATCTATTTTTCTGCAATTCATATATTCAACGGTGGTGTAACTATTTTGGCATTGCTCAACATAGCTGTTATTGGATTGTTCTATGCAGTTTCTGTGAAGTGTTTCGGAAACATTTGGTTCGCAGCCGCTAATCATGCTGCATGGAATTTTACACAAAACTTTATTTTTGGATTGCCAAATAGTGGTATTGTATCAAACACCTCGATATTTGCTTTAAAAACTGCAGAAGAAAGTGTTTTCTATGATCCAACATTTGGAGTGGAAGGTACCATTACTGCTACTATTGTAATTATAGTTTCTATTTTGGTCCTCGTTTTGATTGAAAAGAAAAAATTGGGAAAAGAGACCGAGAGGAAAGAAATAAATAAGGAAAGATGAAACATGATGTCGAACATTGTATGCCTTTTGCGTTGAAATGATGTATAATAGCATTACTAGTAGTTAAAAATACAGATTTATTAAAAGGGGTATGCCTATGTATAATTTGAAAAATGTGGATTTAAAGGAAGCTGCTAAGTGCGTTATGTGTGCAGACGCTCCGTGTAGTAAGGGATGTCTCAATTGTATGAATCCGGCTGAGAGTATAAGGTCGGTGCTTCTGGATAATGAAATTGGAGCAGCACATAGAATGAACGATGTAAATCTATGTGAAAAGTGTGATGCTCCATGTGAGAAAGAATGCCTATTACAAGGTAAAAGAGAATACATATCTATTAAGAAAATCATGGGGCAACTTTATAAAGACCGAGAGAGTATGGAGATATTATCTAATCATTCGATTGATTTATCGGTTGAATTATGTGGAGTAAAATTAGAAAATCCATTTCTTCTTTCTTCTTCCGTGGTAGCAAGTTCCTATGATATGTGTGCCAGGGCTTTTGAGCGTGGGTGGGCAGGTGCAGCTTTTAAAACAATTTGTTTGATGGAGCAGCATGAGGCTTCTCCACGCTTTTCTGCATTAAAAAGAAATGATGGTTCTTTTTATGGATTCAAGAATATTGAACAATTATCAGATCATAGTGTACAGGAAAACATGGAAATCTTTCGAAGACTGAAAAAAGAGTATCCGACGAAGGTGCTGATTGCATCTATTATGGGACGAAATGAAGGAGAGTGGACCTATCTTGCCAGGGAAGCAGAGAAAGCAGGTGCGAATATCATCGAATGCAATTTTTCCTGTCCAAATATGGAGCAGGAAGATCTTGGCGTTGCGATAGGACAAGTTCCAGAACTGATTGAGAAATTCACAAGGGCAGCCCAAAAAGAGGTTTCGATTCCTGTTCTTGCAAAATTGACACCAAATGTTGCTGATATGGTTCCTATGGCGATAGCAGCAAAACGAGGAGGGGCTTGTGGAATAGCAGCAATTAATACCATTAATAGTATTACAGATGTTAATCTGGATAGTCTCGCACCTAGTGCTTCTGTAAGAGGAAAATGCAGTGTTGGTGGTTATTCGGGAGCTGCTGTGAAGCCAATTGCACTTCGTTTTATTTCTGACTTGGCTTTATGTAAAGAACTGTCAGGAATGCATATTAGTGGAATGGGAGGTATCAATACTTGGAAAGATGCCATGGAATTTCTTTTGTTAGGAGCCGGAAGTTTACAGATTACAACTGCTGTTATGGAATATGGTTATCGGATTATTGATGATTTATTAGACGGAATGAGGGTATATCTACAAGAACGCAATATTGATAACATACGGGAATTGATTGGGACATCGGTAGAAAGTATTGTGAATCGCTCGGATTTGGAACGTGATACCATCTTATTACCTCAGTTTCTTCCAGATAAATGCATTGGATGTGGCAGGTGTTACATTTCGTGTATGGATGGAGGTCATCAGGCGATTGTATTTGATGAAGTGACAAGAAAGCCAAAGTTGATTGGGAACAAATGTGTGGGCTGTCATCTATGCAGACTGGTTTGTCCGGGGGGAGCGATTGGTGTAGCGAAGAAAAGAATTAGGAAACGCGTTAATAACCCAGCATGATATTGATAACGTATGCATCTGGGTTAATCGACACGGATGAGTGAGTTATATCACCGGACAATAGTAATGTAAGTCGAAAAGATACCATCGAATAAAAGAAATAGCATGCCAATTAGTGTAACGTGCTATAGAAGGGAGGATAGTGTGAAAAATGAATTTTTCACACGGCAAATTTGTGCTTGCGCCCAAAGTTTGCGGCGTATTAGCAAGAATGGAGGGTATTATGGACTTAATTATTAAGAACGGAACCATTGTTACAGAAAAAGAAATGATTCGTGCTGATATTGGCGTGCAGGATGGGAAGATAGCTGTGTTAACAAATGATTTATCGGAAATGCAAGGGGATACGATCATTGATGCAGCGGGGAAACTGATACTTCCGGGAGCAATTGATGCACATACCCATTTGGCAATGCCTTTTCGAGATACCTTTTCTGCAGATGATTATTTTGCAGGTACGAGAGCGGCTGCCTGCGGAGGAACAACAACAGTCTTTGATTATATTAGTCAGGAAACAAATGAGAAGATGATTGATACCATTATTCGAAGAAATGAACTGGCAGAAAAAGATGCTGTAATTGATTATGCATTTCATGTAGGTATAACCGATATTCAAGGAGAACTGTTGAATGGGATGAAGGATGCTTGTGATTTTGGAGTAACATCCTTTAAGGTATACATGGTTTACGATTTTGGTTTGAAGGATGGAGCCTTTTATAAGGTATTAGAAAAAGCAAAAGAGCTGGATGCTTTGATTTGTGTACATGCAGAAAATGATGAAATGATGAAAGCTCTTACAGAAAAGTATATCTCTGAGGGCAAAACAAGTCCGTGGTATCATTACATGTCGAGACCGGAATTTGTAGAAGCAGAAGCAGATCATAGAGCAATAGCCCTTGCTAAATCATTAAACTCGCCCCTTTACATAGTTCATCTTGCGAATAAGGAAGGGGTAGAAGAGGTCACAAAAGCAAAGGATGAGGGTTATGAAATCTATGCAGAGACATGCCCGCAATATCTCAATCTGACCTGTGATGTTTTCAAGAGAGAAGATGGAAGAAATTTCGTGTGTTCACCGCCAATGAAAGGTCAGGAGAGCCAAGATGCTCTATGGGAAGCGGTTAAGAGAGGCGATATTGATACAGTGGCGACCGATCACTGCCCATTCCAACAGTATGAAAAGGATTGGGGAAAGGATGATTTTCGGAAAATTCCGAATGGATGTGCCGGTATTGAGAATATGTATCCTTATATGTTATCAAAGGCAAACGAAGGGAGAATACCGTTTACAAAGGCGGTAGAGCTTTGCAGCACCAATCCTGCCAGAATCTTTGGATGTACACAAAAAGGTTCTCTTTCGATAGGTAAGGATGCGGATATTGTGATTTATGATCCAAATAAGGACTTTACTGTGACCTGTGAAAAGATGCATTCAGACTATGACCATACGATATGGGAGGGGACAAAATTCCACGGATATCCGATTCAAACCTATGCCAGGGGACGATTGGTCTATGATACTGAGAAATTCGTTGGTGAGCGTGGATTTGGTAAGATGATTAGATGCACCACGAGAGGATAATGAGTGCCAACTATTTTATTCTTTTATTTTCAGAATAAGATGGATAATGGAGTTGTAAAAGTGACAAAAGTTCATGAGCATGTTTGGTTATTGAATGAAAATAACGAGGCTACAGGTTATCTTGTGATAGGCGAAAATAAGGCCGCACTCATTGATACTATGAATGGTTATCAAGATTTAAGTGAAACCGTTCAAAGGATTACAGACCTTCCAGTTACGGTAATCAACACCCATGGACACAGCGACCATATATGGGGAGATGGGTATTTTGGAGAGGCTTACTTAAATAAGGCAGATTGGGGAATTGCAAATCAAAGCTTCCATAATCTCTTATACAAAGATATGGAAGCCAGTAATCGTATGAAGGAGGTTCACTTCACGGATATACAGGAGGGAGAACACTTTGATTTGGGCGGAGTAACCATTATTGCATACAGCTTAGCGGGACATACTTCTGGAGGGATGTGTTTTCTTGATCAGGAAGACAGAATCTTATTTACCGGCGATAGTATTAACAGACATTGTTGGATGCAGCTTGCCGAAAGCCTTCCCATAGAAACGTTTGTAGAGAATTTGGAGTCATTAGGAACCATAAGAGGTGACTATGATTATATCTGTCACGGCCACGCATCAGCGATGGAGGAGGCCTCTCTTTATGAGGAGCTGCTGAACGCAGTAAAAGATCTTCGTGATGGTAATACAGCTGAGGATACCGAGTACAAATATTGGGGTGGAACTTGTATGCAGCATCCATTCCCATCAGGGAATGGAGTCATTGTATACAATGAGTAATGCACGAAAGAATTATCTTGACATATGGTAGACTATCACATACTATGAATGTAACACTCTTTGCACTGCATATAAAGCTACAGTACAAACTGAGCAGGCGATGGTTTACCATGGTGCCGGGCCTTTATGGCAACAGATGACAACATCTGTGGGACAGTAGATTACTAATGTTCCATAGGTGTATTTTTATACCCAAAATGGAATTCTAAAATCAATTATGCGCGTGAATTAAGAGTTATCTGATTTTTATAATGGAGGTAACGATTATGAAACAAAACAGTCAAATGGTACAGACAGCCACAGATAGGGATATTGCTATGCATGTATCCACTGTCAGTATTATCATCAATGTAACGCTATCCCTTTTGAAGCTTATAGCCGGTATTGTAGCAAAATCCGGAGCTATGATATCTGATGCTGTCCATTCTGCATCGGATGTATTTAGTACGGTCATTGTTATGATTGGAGTAACCATAGCGGATAAACAGGTAGATAAGGAACATCCATATGGACATGAGAGATTGGAATGTGTTGCATCAGCGATACTGGCGTTCATTTTAGCGATAACTGGGTTGGGAATCGGATTAGCCGGAGCGAAAAAGGTGTTTGGTGGGAATTATGGAGAACTGGTGGTTCCCGGAATGTTAGCTCTGATTGCAGCAGTCCTATCGATTGCCGTGAAGGAGTGGATGTATTGGTATACAAGAGGAGCCGCAAAGAAGATTAATTCGGGAGCACTGATGGCAGATGCATGGCATCATCGTTCGGATGCATTGTCTTCGGTAGGATCCTTTATTGGAATTTTAGGTGCTAGAATGGGATTCCCAATCTTGGATCCAATTGCCAGTATTATCATTTGTTTGTTTATTGAGAAGGCGGCTTGGGATATTTTTAAAGATTCCATTGATAAAATGGTGGATAAATCCTGTCCGGATGAAGTAATCGAGAAGATGAAAGGTGTCATCCTTCGTAACGAGGAATTACTTGCTATTGATGATATTAAGACTCGCCTATTTGGAAATAAAATTTATGTGGATGTTGAGATTAATATGGATCCCTCCAAGACCTTAACTGAGGCACATACCATTGCCGAAGAGGTGCATTTAGCAATTGAACGTGAGTTTCCAAACGTAAAACATTGTATGGTACACGTAAATCCCGGAATGGAAGAGTAAAACTGCTGGAAGAAAGTATTGATAAAGATATGCGAGGTAGTTATGATAGAAATCAGATATGTACAAATGGAAGATCGGGAGTTCTGGTACCGTCTCGATAGGCATTTGCCGGAACAGGAATATGAAAAAAAGGTTCGTGATAAACAGGGTTATGTTATTTGGGATGGAAAGACCCCTATGGGATTATTGAGATACAATCTCTTCTGGGACAATACGCCTTTTTGCAATATGCTTATGATTGATTCAAAGCATCGTGGAAAAGGGTACGGAAAAGAGCTCATGGAGCATTGGGAACAGGATATGAAGTCGATGGGATTTGGTATGCTCTTAACATCTACGCAGGTGGATGAGCAGGCACAGCACTTTTATCGAAAATTAGGCTATCGGGATTGCGGAGGATTTGTCATTGATGTACCGGGATATGAACAGCCTATGGAAATGTTCTTGATCAAAGGAATTTGTAAGTAGTCAGTGATAGATTAGTGTAGTTCAAATACGAGAGCTTTTCGCTTGATGATTGAGGAGTAGGGATATGAAAATTACTGTTTTTGTTGGTACGCCACAAAAGGGAATCACCTATTTGATGAAGGAGGAATTTTTAAGTCACCTGCGAGAGCATAATGAGGTGACTGAGTTTTATCCAAAGGATATGCCCCCATTTTGCTTAGGTTGTAAGAACTGTTTTATTCGTGGGGTTGATAAATGTCCTCATTTATCTGCGGTGAAGCCAATATGGGATTCTGTTATGGAGGCAGATTTACTGGTATTTGCTTATCCTGTTTATGCGCTTCGTGTTCCAGCTTCTCTGAAATCATTTTTAGATCATATTTGTGTCCGCTGGATGGTCCATCGCCCGGAAAAAGAGATTTTCCGAAAGACAGCTGTTATTATTACAAACAGCGTAGGAGCGCCCAACGGATCAGCGCAGAAGGATGTTATAACGAGTCTGAATTGGATGGGACTTTCCACAATCTATACTTCTGGCATGGGTATGATGGGAGATATTCTGATTGATCATTTGACGGATGAACATCGTCATACCATTGAGAGAAAGATGAATAAACTTGCTAAAAGGGTGCAGGTAGTGACACCACGAAAGAGAATGAGTGTAAAAGTAAGCGTTTTGTTTTCTGCCTGCAAGCTGATGCACAAAATGGTGCTAAAATCAGAAGACACACCATCGCTTGATAATCAACATTACATAGATAATGGATGGATATCACCGGTAAAAAAGTGATTGAGTCTACAGATGTTAGAAAATAACCTACTCTACGCATCGTAGGTTGTATGTCGTACCGATTACGATTATACTTTCCACAGATCAAAATAATAAAGCATCAAAAGAAAGTAGGTAATCAAGTGGCGAAAAGTATCACAGTGGATAAATCAAAAAGAAAAGAAATCATCGAAGCATATAAGAATAAGTTGCCAACAGGAGGCGTTTATTGCATTACCTGTAGTGGAAATCAACGGAAGCTGATTAAGTCAACGATGGAGATGGAGAGTGCAAAAAGCAGATTTGATTTTGCAATGAAAATTGAATCCTGTCCAGAGCCTTCTATGCAACGTGAGTGGAATGATTATGGGATGGAATCCTTTTCTTTTACTTGTTTGGAGGAACTAAAAATGGAAGAGACACAGACGCAAAGGGAATATCGAAATGACATAAAAGCACTCTACGATATCTGGAAGGAAAAATTATCCGATTAGTCGTGAGCCTATCTCTTTAGTTCAAAAGCTAGTTTTTTATGCAGACTAATTGCCATAAATAGAGTAATGATGGCGGTAAGTACGTCAGCGGCCGGTTGAGCAAAGAGAACTCCGTTTAATCCCCAAAGGTTTGGTAAAATCAGAATTGTGGGCAGAAAACAGATCCCCTGTCTACAGGCACCGAGAAAACAACCTTCCTTTGCCTTTCCCATGACGAGAAATAGAAAGGAATAAACAGTATAGAACCCAAAGAGGATAAAGGAGATTCCATTGGTTCGTAAGGCTAGAGAACCGGTTTGAATCATATCCAAATCATTTTTGGTAAATAAAGAAACTATACTGGATGAAAAGACTGCGGCTATTAATCCAAAGATAACACAGAAAACAGATGACCAAATAATAGAGGTTTTGATGGCCTCCATTAGGCGGTCATATTTTTTTGCACCATAACTGAATCCTGCAATTGGTTGAAATCCTTTTAAAAATCCAAATACAATCAATGTTCCGACTGTCATAATCTTTGTAACAGGTCCCATTGCTGCGAGTGCTGAATTGCCATATTCTTTTGCTGAATTATTAATCATTGCAATGGAGAAGCTCGTCAGAATCTGGAACAACATTGTAGGAATACCAATCTTGAGAATCTCTGCCATGATTCCATTTCCAATATGATACGCATTGATACGAAATGAAAAAATGCTTTTCTTTTGCAGAATGTAAATCAGATATACGATTGTGGAAACAACCTGTGATATTGCAGTAGCGATAGCAGCACCTGCGATTCCCATGTGAAGAGTATAGATGAGAATTGGATCTAGAACTACATTTAACAGAGCTCCACATATAAGTGTGTACATGGCTGTTTTCGCAGCACCTTCACTGGATACGATGTTATTCATGGTAACATTAAAAACATTAAATATGGAAAAAGTGATGTAAATTGAAGTATAAGTGAGCGCATAAGACATGATATCTTCGTTAGCTCCAAGCCTTGCCAAAATTGGGCGAAGAAAAATCAAAGAGCCTACAATACATATGATTCCAAAGCCAATGCTGCTGTATATTGCAGTACTTGCGACCTTGTTCGCCATTTCTCTGTCTCCGTGACCAAGTAATCGTGAAAGGTATGCAGCAGCTCCGTTTCCAAAGAGCAATCCTAATCCTACAATGATCTGTCCTAAAGGGAATGCGACGGTGACCGCTCCCATCTGGTTGGTTCCAAGTCCCCCAACAAAGTAAGTGTCAACCAAGTTGTAGAGAGCATTAATCAACATTCCGACCATGGTTGGGAGTCCAAGTGCCAGTAGTGCTTTAGGAATCGGAACGATTCCTAAAAGTTCCATTTTTTTGTTTGGTTCGTTCATAATGAAATCCTCCTTTTGTGTACACATATGTACTATAATTTATAGTATTGCAAAACAAAAAGTATAGTACTATAATTTATAGTACATGTCAATAAAAAATTTATAATTTATAATAGAAATACAGTTAAATGAAGGAGGATAAAGATGGCGACTATCGACCTTATCGTATTAGGAATGTTAAAGAATGAGTCATTGAGTGCATATGATATTCAGAAATTAATCGAATACAGAAATATTTCAGACTGGGTAAAAATCAGTACACCATCGATTTATAAGAAAGTGATTCAGTTGAAAAAAAAGGGACTTATTGAAAGTACTACGGTTCAGGGAGAAAACAAGGCTGATAAGGTGATTTATTCAATTACTGAGGAAGGCAAAACGGTTTGGAAGGAACTTATGGATGAGATATCAAGGAAACCAATTCATTTTTTTCTTGATTTTAATGCAGTAATTGTTAATTTGCAAAATTTAGATTATGTAGAACAGAAGAATTATTTGCAACAGATGGAAATGGGGATAGAAGAGCTAAAGAGAGAATTACTAACCAGTTATGAGGAGAAGAAGAACCTTGATGAGATCCCCAAAACCGGTTTGGCTGTATTAAAACAACAAATGATCCTTGCAGATGCTATTTCGAGCTGGATTCATGAGGCAAGTTTCTGCTGATATATTTCTTATTCATGAGAATAAATTGTATTGACAGAATGATATCAAAATGATATCATATCAATATAACAAAAATAAAAAGTGGTAACAGCATACGACGGTAGCTCATAAACCACAGATTCAACACAAGGAGGAAATTCTCATGGAGAAAAAATTAGAACATAAAAAGAATGGTATGCTGGTACTGATTGCGACGACCGTTCTATACTTACTATCTATTGTAGGAATAGTCATTGGAGCAATGAAGAGTCCTGTTCTGATGGTAATCAGTATTATCTGGGTTACGTTAGGCTGGATTCCTTATCTTGGACTGAAGGTGTTAAAACCTCAGGAGGCGCTTGTGCTTACTTTGTTTGGTAAATACATTGGAACCTTGAGAGAAGATGGGTTTTATTTTGTAAATCCCTTCTGTACAGCAGTTAACCCTGCTGCCAAGACGAAGCTTAGTCAGAGTGGTGATGTGGCAAAAAATGCAATCCAGATAGCAACCGGACTCAATGGAGCACAGACCGTGGAAGTAGTAAATAAGAAGATTTCTCTGAAAATCATGACTCTCAATAATAATCGTCAAAAGATCAATGATTGTCTGGGTAACCCGGTGGAAATTGGAATTGCTGTTATGTGGAGAGTTACGGATACAGCAAAAGCAGTATTTAATGTAGATAATTATATGGAGTATCTTTCATTACAGTGTGACAGTGCATTGAGAAATATTGTACGCATTTATCCTTATGATGTATCACCTAACGTAGATACCACCGGTGATGGCGTTGCCGATGAGGGAAGTTTACGAGGCTCCAGTGAAGTGGTTGCTGCTCGTATTCGAGAGGAGATTCAACAGAAAGTAGAACCGGCAGGTCTGGAAATCATCGAAGCAAGAATCACTTATCTGGCGTACGCAACAGAAATTGCTGCAGTAATGCTTCAGAGACAACAGGCTTCAGCGATTATTGATGCAAGAAAGATGATTGTTGATGGTGCAGTCGGCATGGTAGAGATGGCACTCGACAAATTAAGTGAGAATCAGATTGTAGAGTTGGATGAGGAACGAAAAGCAGCTATGGTTTCAAATTTATTGGTTGTATTATGCGGCAATCATGATACACAGCCAATCGTGAATACGGGAACGATTTATTAATGGAGTCCGGAAAAAAGCAAGTTCCACTCAGATTATCCGGAAAGCTGTACGACGCCATTGCCGCATGGGCTGAGGATGATTTCCGTTCTGTTAACGGTCAGATTGAGTATCTGTTGACCGAATGTATTAGACAAAGAAAGAAAAATGGAAAGTATGTTTCGGAACATCTGGATGAACCACCCGAACTGGATCTTAATTAATCCAAAGCTATACTACGAAGCGTAGGTTGTTCCTCGTTACGTTAAAGAATATACTTACTTTTGAAAGATATTAGACGAGTATTCTTAGGAAAGTGAGTAATCTACGATGGAAAAGAAAATTAGAATGGAAGCTTTTTTGGACGAGTCAGGAAAGATTGTTCAATTACCAAGCAAGATAAAAGCAAGAAAGGCGGTACTGGAATACCTTGCAAATAAGTTCGAATCTGGTGTAACATATACTGAGAAACAGGTGAATGAAATCTGTGAACAGTGGCACTCCTTTGGAGATTTCTTTCTCCTAAGACGAGAACTTGTAGACTATGGTTTTCTGGGACGTCAGACAGATGGATCAGAATACTGGCGAATCTAGTAGAGGATGATTCATGCAAAAGATGGAGACAAATCCAATAATAAAGATGGATTTTCCAGATCCGGATGTTATCCGGGTGGAAGATACCTACTATATGATCAGCACCACCATGCATTTTATGCCTGGTGGTGTGATTTTGCGTTCTTATGACTTAATACATTGGGAGATAGCTGGTCGTGTTTTTGAGCATTTAGATAGTACATCGGGACAGAGACTTCTTGATCAAACAGGCATCTATGGAAAGGGAATGTGGGCAGCTTCGATACGTTTTCATCATGATCGATTCTATGTGTGCTTTGTTGCAAATGATACCGGTAAGACGTACCTGTATACAGCAGATCGGATAGAGGGCGAATGGAAGATGCAGCATATAGAAGGATTCTACCATGATTGTTCTCTTTTCTTTGATGATGACGATAGAGCGTACCTTGTATATGGAAATACGGAGATTCATTTAACAGAGCTGAATGAAGATTTAAGCGGTCCACGACAGGGCGGATTGAATCGCGTAATTATATCTGAAAGGGACAAGTTCATTCTGGGTTATGAGGGTTCCCACTTCTATAAGATAGGTGGAAAATACTATGTATTTCTTATTCATGCACCAGGAGAAAAGTGGTTTCGAAGAGAGGCCTGCTTTATGTCCGAAAGCTTAGAAGGCGAATTCCTAGGTGGTGATGTATTGAGTGATGACTTGAATTATTGTAATCAAGGAGTGGCTTAAGGAGGGATTGTAGATACTCCAGATGGAACATGGTATAGTATTCTATTTCAAGATCGTGGCGCAGTTGGGAGGGTTCCTGTTCTGGTTCCTATTCAGTGGAAGAATGATTTTCCTGTATTTGGAATGGATGGAAAGGCTCCCATCGAAATTAATACAAAAAGTACGAAACCGGAATATCAGTATAAGGCTTTATATGCGGATGATGATTTTCGGTACATACCGGATTCGGATGGAAGGATACACCTGAAAGAGGCTTGGGAATTTAACCATGAACCGGATGAGAATCTGTGGTCTGCTTCTAAAAATGGAGAGTTTAGAATTAAAACAGGCAGACGCAGTCTTGGACTGGAAAGTGCGATTAATACACTTACACAGCGAACCATCTTTCCAGACTGTTATGCAGAGGTAAGCGTGGATGGCACAAATATGAACATTGGGGATTATGCCGGAATCTGTGCTTTTCAAGGATGTTATGCATTTACTGCATTAAAAAGAGAGTTTGATGGAATGTATCTGGTTATGGTTGGAAAACCGGATATAAATGGTGATAAAGGTACTGAAGTTGAGTACGAGAGAATGAAATTAAGTTCCGAGCAGATACGTTTGAAGACTTACTTGAATTTTCAACAAATGAAGGATGAAGCGAAGTTCTACTATGAGACAGAAAATGGATGGAAACAAATTGGGGTTACCCATCAGTTATATTTCAAATTAGATCATTTTTGTGGCTGCAGATTTGGACTGTTTTGTTACGCAACGGAGAAAGCTGGGGGAAGTGCAGCTTTTCGTGATTTCAAAATAAAACCGATGGAGGACTATCATGCTGGATAATAAAAGAGCAGATATGACTCCATTTCCTATGAATCGTAGACCAGTGAAACAATATCCTTTTTTGTTACCGCTAATATGGGGTGTGTCTTATCTTGCCACTAGAAAATTCGATTTAAAAATTACGAAAAGTAAAATGGAGGGATTAAAGCCTCCATATCTTGTCATTTCGACACATCAAGGTTTCTCGGACTATTATATTGCTCCTCTTGCAGTGTATCCTCATAGAGCTAATTATGTTTCAGATATGGAAGGTTTTGCTGCTTTTGGAGATTGGCTTTATCGTGGAGTTGGATGTATAGGGAAACGTCGTTTCGTATCTGATTATTCTGTTGTTCGAAATATCAAGTATGCACTTTCAAAAAAACAGATTGTGGTCGTGTTTCCAGAGTCTAGACATTCCAATGTAGGTACAACCTCGTATATTCCTCAGAACATTGGAAAGCTGGCAAAACTGATGCAGGTACCTGTAGTGACTCTTAGTATACATGGCAGTTATCTGGCAAATCCGTTTTGGGATGAAGAGCATACCAGAAGGACCAAGATGGAAGCTACTCTGGAGTGTATCTATACAACAGAACAACTGGCGAAGGCAGAGGAATCAGACGTTCAAAAAGTAATCGAGGAGAAGCTGACTTATGATGAATATCATTGGCAGAAGCAGCAAAAGATTCAGATTACAGAGCCAGAGCGTGCGAAGGGACTTCATTTTCCGCTTTATCAGTGTTATCATTGTAAGGAGCAAGGGGTAATGGACAGTAGCGGAGTCGAACTGTTTTGTAAATGCTGTGGAGCTCACTGGGAATTGACACCTGATGGAATGTTAATACAAAAAGGTAACAGGGAAATCCCCTTATCAATTCCGGATTGGTATGAATGGGAACGTAGAGAGACAATTCACCAACTGGAACAACAATCAATCAACGAAACATACAATGTGACGGTAGAAGCGTTACCAAATGCCAAAGGATTTGTTTCATTGGGAGATGGAATACTAAATGTGAATGAGACATGCTTTTCTTTAAAAATTGGAGATAGGGTAATTGATTTTCCACATAAGAGCAGGGAATCGGTACAGACAGAATATCAATATCGAAAGAAAGGAACTTGTATCGTACTCTCCAATAGAGAGTGCTGTTACTATATTTATACAGGAAAGAGAGCTTTTTCTCCTACCAGGATGCAATTTGTAGGAGAGTATTACTATCAATATGATACAGAGAAAGCAAAAGGAGGAAATTAGAATGAAAAAAGTGAGTGAGTTTTTGAAATCAGCGGGTACCTATTATTTAGCAACCGTGGAGGGAGATCAACCACATGTGCGTCCATTTGGAACCGTACATATTTTTGAAGGTAAGCTGTACATTCAGACAGGAAAATCAAAGTCTGTCTCAAAACAGATTGCTGCGAATCCAAAATGCGAAATTTGTGCTTTTAAGGATGGGGAGTGGCTTCGTATTACTGCAGAATTGGTAGAAGATGATCGTGTAGAAGCAAAGAAATCCATGCTGGATGAGTATACGGATTTACGCCATATGTATGATGAGAATGATCCGAATACACAAGTGCTTTACCTGAAAAATGCAGTTGCTACGTTTTGTTCATTTACAAAAGCACCTGAGGTATATCAATTTTAATCTTGTGATAACCAAGTGTTAAGCATCAATCTTTATACGATCTTAAACAGATAACATGTATGAAAGTAAGAGGAATAGTGTGAAAAATGAATTTTTCACACGGCAAATTTGTGCTTGCGCCCAAAGTTTGCGGTGTATTAGCAAGAATGGAGATTTATATGAAACAATTTGAAACAGAACGATTGCTGCTACGACCATGGGAGGATTCGGACGCAGAAAGTCTATATCAATATGCGAAAGACCCTCAAGTGGGTCCGATTGCAGGATGGCCGGTTCATACCAGTGTGGAGAACAGTCTGGAAATCATTCATGGACCTTTATCGGCACCTGATACTTATGCAGTTTGTTTAAAAGAAGATAATGTAGCAATAGGTAGTATTGGACTGATTCCGCCGATGCAGTCACATACTAAGGCAAACAAAGACGAGATTGAAGTCGGATACTGGATAGGAGTTCCGTTTTGGGGAAAGGGATATATTCCGGAAGCTGTTCGTCAGATGCAGAGATATGTCTTTGAAGAGCTTGATTTTCAAGCTATGTGGTGTGGCTATTACGATGGCAATGAAAAATCGAAACGCTGTCAGGAAAAATGTGGATTTCGATATCATCATACAGAAGAGAATAAACCGTGTGAATTAATGGGCGATGTGAGAACAGAGCACTTCACTTTTCTTACAAGAGAACAGTGGAAAAAAGAGCAAAAAAGTTTTTATTGACAGATAAATACTTCGGTGATAGAATTAATTTAATTCGAAAGAGGAAGTAATTGCAAATTAAGTACATGAACTTATATTTGCAAGAGTGAGGAGGATTATGGAGCTGCAGATTAGTGACCTTGAGGAGCAAATATATGAGTATGTTGATCAAATAAAGGAATTGCTTTCTCCTGAGACTTGGCAGAACGTCCTTCTTGATTGCTCTAAGAATGAGATATTAGTTCTTTGGCTCTTATATCGCACAAAAGAA
Source organism: uncultured Lachnospiraceae bacterium (assembly GCA_964481705.1). Taxonomy (GTDB): domain Bacteria; phylum Bacillota; class Clostridia; order Lachnospirales; family Lachnospiraceae; genus CAYZUC01. The sequence continues at coordinate 7,203 of CAYZUC010000029.1, read as the reverse complement.
GTCAATATGACACAGATTGCAGAGTATATACATGTTCCTCTCAATACAGCAACTGGTGTGGTTGATCGAATGGAGAAGAAGAAACTCATTGTACGAAGCAGGAGTGCGGAGGATAAGAGAGTTGTTACCATTTGTATGGGCGCAAAGGGCATGGAACAGATAAAAGAGATTGTTGGTGAGATGACCTACTATGGGACACAGGTTTTGCAACAATTTACGTCAGAAGAAGTTAGGCTCATGGGGAAATTCATGGAGACAGTAGTGCAGGTTATGAAGCAAGAGAGAAAGAATGAGAAGTCAGGCAAGAAGATTCGTAAAATTACGATTGAATAATAAGATTTCGGTATGTCGTATTAGGCATACCGAAGCTTTTACATAAATACTTCGAGAAGTGAAATATTCGATAATCGAATATGTTATGCACAATGAGTGCAGGAAAGGTGATAGTATGCAGGAAAGAATCATGATTTTCACTGGAAAAGGTGGAGTAGGAAAAACAAGTATTGCAGCCGCACATGCAGTGAAGTCTGCAAAGGAAGGAAAACAAACTTTGCTGCTTTCTACGGATATGGCTCATAATCTTAGCGATTTATTCGGACAAAAGCTTGGAAAGGAGCCAATGGAGGTACAGGATCATCTTGCGGTATATGAAATTGATCCGGCCTATGTCATGGAACATGATTTCGCAAATATTGTTACATGTATCACGAATATGCTTCCGGCACAAATGGAAATTCAGGATGCAGGTGAGTATGGAATGTTTCCAGGTATGGAGGAATTATTCTCCCTCTTGTATATTTCAAAGATGTATGAAACAAATCACTATGATCAGATTATTGTAGATTGTGCTCCGACTGGAGAGACACTTTCACTTTTGAAATTCCCGGAACTTCTATCCTGGTATATGGAAAAACTGTTCCCCCTGGGAAAGGTGGCAGTTCGAATGTTGGCTCCAGTGGCTAAACATATGTATCAAATGGAGTTACCGGATAAAGTTGCATTGAATGATGTGGAGAATCTGTATATCCAATTAATTGCTTTACAGGATCTTCTGAAAAACAGAGAAATAACCAGTGTAAGGCTTGTTACAGTACCGGAGAAGATGATTGTTGAGGAGACAAAACGTAATTACATGTATATGAATTTATATAACTTTAATGTGGATGGTTTGTATATCAATCGTGTATTACCAAAGGAAGTGAGCAATCCTTTTTTTGAAGGCTGGAAGCAAATTCAGAGTAAATATATCGAAGAACTTCGTGATAACTTTTCTATGCTTCCCATTTCGTATATTCCTTGGTATGGAGAAGAGATTCAGGGAGTGTGTGCAGTGGAGAGAATAGCAAAGGAATGTTTGAACCAGGAGGAGCTTTTCTTACCCAAAGTGATTTCAGAACGAGAAACATATGAGAAGATAGAGGATGGTTATTTATTGAAGGTTTGTATACCAGGAGCGGAAAAGGGAGATGTCGACCTTTATGAATCAGGAACAGATGTTGTTCTTAAGCTGGGTAATTTCAAAAGAAATATACCATTACCCAATGTACTAAGAAATTATGAAATTGTTGGAGCAAAGCTGAATGATGGGAAACTGGAGATTCGCTTTGGAAAGGAGGAAGTATGAACACAGAAGCTTTAAATCGTATGCTGGAAGCAAAAAAGTATCAAATGATGGCAGTTAAGGCTTTATTTCCGGAGGGACAGCAGGAGCATATTGATACAATCGAAAAGGAACTGAAGGCTCTTCTTTCAGAATGTGTAATTCATGCTTTCGATAACGAAAACAAAGCTGATTGCTCCAAGAAAGAGAAACAGGAAAAGGTACATAAGGTGAATATAGATTAAGGAGAAAAGCGATGAGAGTAATTCTTTATACAGGAAAAGGTGGCGTAGGTAAAACCAGCATTGCTGCTATTAGCGCGTGCAAAATGGCGATGGATGGAAAGAGAGTATTAATTATGAGTACCGATGCAGCTCATAGTCTTGGAGATTCGTTTGATTACAAACTTTCTAAGGAACCGACCACGGTATGGGAGAGTGTTGGAAGTGTGGATGCGATGGAGATTGATACGGTATATGAGAGTGAACAAACATGGAAACATATGCAGGATTATATGAAACGTATGCTCACTGCGAGAGGCAGCGGTGGAATTGAAACAGAAGAACTGTTAGTTTTTCCAGGCATGGAGGAATTGTTTTCCTTATTCATCATATTAAATTATTATAAGTCGGAAAAGTATGATGTTATTGTGGTAGATTGTGCACCAACTGGAGAAACGCTGTCTTTGTTAAAGTATCCGGAGATGCTTTCGGATTTTATTAAGAAGGTACTTCCAATCAAGCGAAAGGGAGCAAAGATTGCAGGACCGGCAGTAGAGAAAATAATGAAAATACCAATGCCGGACGATTCCTTTTTTGATGATTTTGAACTGGTAATCGAAAAAATGCAGGAATTACAAAAATTAATGTTGGATCATGAGGTGGTAAGTCTACGAATTGTTACGACACCGGAATCTATAGTTATAAAAGAGGCTAAGCGGAATTTCACGTGCTTGCATCTCTATAATTATAATGTCGACGCCATTATGATAAATCGTATTTATCCACAGAGGGCAATGGAAGGTTATTTTGATAAATGGACGACCATGCAGGAAGAGGGGTTAAAGGAAATTAGGGAGAGTTTCTCAGAATTGCCAAAGTACTATTTGGAGTTACAGGAACAAGAGATACGTACCCTGCCGGTTCTTACACGAATTGCTGGCATATTATATGGGGATACCGATCCTTCCCGTGTTTTATTCTCACATGAGATTTTTCGTGTAATAGAAGAGGGAGAGAATAGTGTTCTACGAGTTTACCTCCCTTTTGCAGAGAAAGAGGAACTGGATCTTCGTCAAAAAGAGCAAGAGCTTATGATTGGTGTGAAAAATGAGCGTCGTTCCTATCCATTGGCCAAACATCTTCAAGAGAAGGAGATTTCTGGAGCGGCTTATGAGGATGGATATCTAAGTATCACTTTTTCAAGTTGATATCAACGACACCTATTGTGTATAATAGAAATGAGTAAAGTAGGAAAGCCCCGGGAAAGTGAATTCGCTGGGGCTTAGTCGTTGCAATTCTATAAAGAGTCAGGAGATGGTGAAAATGGGATATTTGATCAAAGATACATCACAGGAAGAAAGAGAGCAGATTGTAGCGGATTCACTTGGTAATATTTCAGCTAATTGTGACGGATGTATGTCTGGACTGGCTGAAATGTATCAGGATTACATTGATGGAAAGAAAGAGTTACGTGAAATCAACATGGAATTTAACGCAAGATATGTACATGGTGATGAGACACCCGAGAAAAGCAGTTGTCCAATGTGAGAGATAGGTAAGGAGACGTGAATGGAAAAAGAGGTCAATTACTTTCATTCTGACAAAAATCATATTGAGATGATTTATTGTCACAATTCCAATATTTCATATCCAAAACATAATCATGTATCCATTTATACAATAGGACTGATACTGGATGGGAGTTTGATTGTAGAACGAAACGGGGAACGGGCAATTTATAAAAGAGAAGATTTATTTGTAATCCCACCATATGCATCTCATTCTATTATGACGACAGAAGAAGGATATACGACGTTGTCCTTCTGTATAAAAAAAGAGAACATTGCCAGTTACTGTGCTGAAGAATTGAAAAGTGTCTTACGGGAATTGACTGAGGAACTGGTAGAAAGAGAGATGCTACAGGAAATACAGCTTGGCATGCTCTCAGAAGCAGTTGATTTGTTGTTTTTAAGCATTGCGGGCGAATTGATGGACGATACGAATGCCGCTATGCAATCGGACATCAAGGATGACTATTATCTGGCAGTAAGAAAGCTACTGGAAAAGAATCCTGAGAAGGAACTTAGATTAGAGGAGCTTTCTCAATTAAGTTATACAAGTAAGTATCACTTTATCAGAATGTTTGAACGTCAAAATGGATTGACGCCCCACCAATTTCAGATACAGAACAGAGTGAGAAAGGCAGGTCAGCTTTTACTGGAAAAACACACCATGACAGAAGTAGCTCTGACCACAGGATTCTATGATCAGAGCCATTTCATCAAATCATTTAAAAAGGTATTTGGATTGTCGCCTTCGGAGTTTGTCGAGTCAAACGTGAGATTTTAGCAAAGAGGTGGGAAAAATTTTGCAAAGAGATACAAACCATCCTCTCCAGCATTCACGGAGTGTGATTGGCCTATCGGAAAGATTGAGATAACTCCGGGTTCGTATTCGAGCTTTACGTTTCCATTGATTGCGGTTCCGGAACCGGTAATTACTTCATGTGTTTCAAGCTGCGTTTCATGTATATGTGTACCAATACTCTTATTTGGGGCTATTCTTACCAGATGATAGCTAAATTTTCCGTTGGTATCTTTTGATGTGACAATGTGTTTTAATGCTACTCCTTCAAAAGTTGGGTGATTGGACCATGGAATATCAGAAAATAATTTTGTACCCACAGGGAGTCTTAGCTCCCCGTTATTAAATGCTTCAAATGTTCCTTCTTTTTTGTTTGTCATGTCTTTCTCCTTTCAAATCTGTGATTTGTTTCTGAGGCAACTATATCATTTCTCGGATAAATCGAATTGTAAAAAATTGCGCCCTAAAAAGTCAGAATATAGAAAAATAAAAAAATAATATTGACGCAATTATACGTATATTGTATAATATGTGTAACTAATTAGGGAGTTGAGGGCATTGTAAAACGTTACAGTGCCCTTTCTTTATTTTAGGGAGAGATAGAGTGAAAAATGAGTTTTTCACACGGCAACTTTTTGCATGCGTCCAAAGCTTGCGGCGTATTAGCAAGAATGGGGATTAATAAAAGGGGGGAAGGATTATGCTATCATATTTTAGAAATCAGAAAATGGGAGTTTTAATTACAGGGGCAGTAGCTATTATAGCTGCGATTGGAATCTTTATTCTGTTTTTACTGGCCAGTGGTAACATGAGTTCTGCAATGAAGGATGGGGCTTTGAATAACATGCAGACATCGTTGGATGCACAATCAGAGATTATTGAATCTTATGTTGGACAGGGAGAAGCATTGTTGGTAGGATATGCCCAGGATTCGGCAGTTCTGAATGCTGTAAAGGAGCCTGAAAATGAAGAACTTGCGAAGATAGCTCAAGATTACACCATGAAATATTTTGGTAAATTGGAAAACTGGGAAGGAATTTATTGCGCTGACTGGAATTCCAAGACCATAGCGCATCCTGCCGAAGCAATGCACGGAAAGGTTTTACGCGAAGGAGAAAAGTTAAAAAGCCTTCAAGATTCTTTGTTGAAATGTAATGGAGTATATAATACTGGAATTATTATGTCACCGGCATCTGGAAAGCTTGTACTGTCTGCATATACTCCCATCTTTGGTGAGGATGGAAAAACACCAATTGGATTTGCGGGAGGTGCCACACATGCGGGAGCGTTAAAAGACAAATTGAGTGCATTAAGCATTTATGGGTTGAGTAATGTCAATTCCTATATGGTCAATACAGCAACCGGTGTTCATATTTTTAATGCAGATGAGTCTTTGCTTGGGGCAGAAATCGAAGATCCGATGTTAATAAAGGTGATTGAAACGATCAATGCGAATCCAGATGAAACCTATGGAACGCTTGAGTATAAGGATGAGAATGGAGTACCTTGTATCAGTATGTATACATATTTGAAGGATCGAGGATGGGCGGTCATTTTGTCCGATACAGAATCCGAAATCTATGCTTCTGCCAATAAGAGCAAAATAGTATTAGGCGTTGTATGTATCATTGCCTATCTGATTATTGTTGTCATGACTTGGGTTATGATCATGATTAATACAAAACCTCTTAAGAAAATTGAAAGTGCGATTCTCAATTTGCAGAATCTGAATTTGAATGAGACTGGAGAAATCGATGTTTATCTGGGTAAAAAGAGTGAGGTTGGAATCATTGCAACAGCGGTTGATTCACTCCGACAAACTTTTGACGGAATCATAGATACTTTGAAACAATGCTCCGGTTCTCTCGACGATTCCTCGGTTACCATGAATCAGGAATCCAAGAATCTGATCGAATATGTAACGGATAATTCTGCTACGACAGAAGAGTTAGCTGCCAGTATTACTACAACGAATGAAGCAATTGTTGCGATGGAGGACAAGGTTAATAACATTGTAAAAATGGTGGAGGCTGTTGAAAGCAAAATTAAAGTAGGTCGGGAGATGAGCGTAGAATTAATTAAGAGTGCTCAAAGTATGCAGACAATGGCTAATAATTCACTGCAGAATTCGAAAGAGAATATTTCAGATAATCAGAAGAATATTGAGAGAGCGATGATGGATCTTCAGTCTCTATCGCAGATCAATCAGATGGCAACAGAGATCCTGAGTATTACAAGTCAGACAAACTTGCTTTCCTTAAACGCTTCGATAGAAGCAGCAAGGGCTGGCGAAGCAGGAAGAGGATTTGCAGTAGTTGCCGACGAGATTGGAAGCCTGGCTGACAGCTCATCTCAGACTGCGACAAATATACAGAATATCTGTAAGGAAACAAATACCAATATTGCAGCAGTTCAAAACTGTTTTGATGATATTGTAGGATTCCTTGAGAAGGATGTTGCAAAGCAGTTCCAGACTTTTGCTGATACATCAGAGGAATACAATAAATCGGTAGAAAAAATCCAATCAACCATTGAAGAGATTCATAAAGTTACGGATCAATTCTCAGGTGAACTGAGTGCGATTCGAGAGCAGGTGAATTCGGTTCGATCTGCAGCAGGTGACAACGAAGCAGGAGTGGAAGATATCATCAATAAAAATGAACAAACGAATGCTACAGCAGAGGTATTATCCAATATACTTGATTCTAATCAGGAAAGCACAGAAAAGATAGGATTAATTGTACAGGAATTCAAGCATTAATCTGTAATGAGATGAGAACAATGCAGGAAGCCCGGAAACGAAATGTTTCCGGGCTTTTGTATGGATCGTTTATATTTAGTAGTTTTATCCAACAACCTTCTATTTGACGATTTCACCCGCTTTTTCAAGTGAAACCTTTGCAGCGATTGGGCCGAATATGGAATAGATAAATGTGGAACAGAGAATTACTGTTTTTATTTGCGATGCATAGTCAGGCACTAAGGAACTTGCAACTACTATTAATCCGAGTGCAACAC
>CAYZUC010000028.1:0-30120 GCA_964481705.1 uncultured Lachnospiraceae bacterium | reverse complement strand
GTTGGTTTTCAAATAAAGTTTCCTCGAAAATTCACACAAACCCAAAAAAATAAATAGATAAACAAAAACATTAAATATTGTCAATGCTTTATAGGCACCAAAAGACGCAAAAAAAACGGAAAAACTATACGTAAAAACTCCAGTTTGGTAGTATACAATACTCTCTGCAATATTATTATTAAATACACCATTTCGAGAAGCAAACATAGTTATTGGTAAGTGTCCACAAATTGCGTCACATTGAGATATTGGAGCACTTGCATAAATAATCTGTAACATAACGATAATGAATAATAACACAATCAAACAGGTTTGACTTGTACTAAGTTTTGGTATAACTAGCTGCTTACTCTCAGCTTGATTTCTACACCGAAAATATCTAATCATTGGAAACATAATTACAATTAATGCATATTGTGTTTTTCCTCCCCATCCTAATGACAAAAGAATATTTATTATTAGACCAACTAATGCCATTCCAATAGCTAAACGAATTAGTTCACGACATAAAAAATTACCATTAATTGGTATTAGGTCACCCGCACACCAACAACTTCCAAAGAATAATATAATTAATAACAAATCATACCCAATATGATAAAAAACCAAAATTGATATTATTATAATTGATAATAATGTGATTATCACTTTCTCAAAACTTTTCTTTTTTAGAAATATCATAGTAATTTCTTAATTATAAGTATTAACTTATAATTCTCCTCTCAACATTAGTCTTTTCTACCTTATTTCGATGTATTTTGAATTACTTTCTCCTCCTGCACTATTGCTAAAGAGTGAGACACGTATTTGAGTTCCTGCAATTCTAAGTTCTTCTGGTATTGTAAAGGAAATAAAATCGTTCCCAACAAAGTGCTGGACACACTCTCCATTAATTCGTAATTCCAAATCATCAAAACTATAATCTCCAACTAATCCAACATCAAAATTAGTTTTATCGTCACTTTTCAATAAAATATTTGTTTTTGACAAACACCTAATTTTTAATGGTATTATAGGTATATCATTTCGCTCAATTTCTCTTATATTTCCATCTTCATATTCAATAAATAAATACGGCTTGTCCGGCTCCTTAGGAAATTCATCTACCAATTCAGTCTTTATTGTCTCATCATTAAAAAGAAGTCTAAATGAATTACCTGGCCCATAGTAAAAAACATTATAGCCATCCTTTGCGCCTTTAACATAAATATGACTAAATCGAGGCATGTTTTGCAACTTATTTATCTGATTGATACCTACAGCATCTTGATCACACACACTTAGCCATGAATTTCTAAATCCAGTAATCCCATCAGCATAATTAGTTAATCCGAACAATAAAAGTAATACTATACTTAAACTAACAACATCAATTCTTTTTATACTTGATGTTAACTCAAATACAACTAAAGCAACAAATATTCCTATAAATATAGATGGAATATATAAATACAACCGATGTTGCATATTTTGCATCGGCAAAACTATTACTATTGAACCAACTATAGCACTTAAACATAATAATAAATATACATTTCTAAACTTGATCAGTTGATAAAATGAATAAAGTATTAATATGCAAAAGATTATACATCCCAATAAGGAAGAACTTCGAAATCTATCATACATATATGCATTATTTAAGGGATCAACATATATAGATAGATATCTCACTAAATTTCTTATTAGTATAACTGGATTAAAAGTTAAATAATAGGGATTATCTGGTGGAGTTGAGTCCTGACCACCCGTAAATAATAGAATTGCATATACTACCATAAATAAAAATTGAACTATTAATACATAATGAATCTTTAGTTTTTCCTTTCTTTTTACTGCAACTCCTACTTCATAGACAAGAAAAATGACTGGCAAGGCAAGTGACATTTCCTTACACCTCAAAGAAACCCAATATGTCATAAAGCTCATAAAACTATAAAATAGACAATATTTCTTTTCTCTTTGTGCGTACAAATAGAACAAAACCGATAATAACAATGCTGTACAGCATAATAAATCATATACAGCAGAGAACCACTGTACAGCCATTAAGGAGGTGGGAAAAACTCCAAATACACTAGCTGCTATTATTCCATAAATGTTTAATTCATCTTCAACTGCAAATTCCTTAAATAACAGACCTACAATACAGTAGAGTAAGAATACATTTAGTAGATGAAATCCAACAAATACCATATGAAATAATAGATAGTTAGTTCCAAAAATCTGGATAAGAATTTTAATAAAAGCCAATCCCATCGGTCTGTCGTTATATGAAATAGATGGGAACATTGTCAATAAATCAGAAAATTCTGAAAATTTTGCTCTTGTTAATGTTGTATAATCATCATATACTAGTCCATTTCTTAAGTTCAAAGTCCAAACTACAGTGAAAAAAGAAAACAATATCACCATAGCTAATAAAATCCCTTTTTTATTACTTTTTTTTCTCATTTTATTCCTTCCCGGAAAATCTCATTCATAAATAGACTATAGTTTTCTACCTTTGCGCGTTAAAAATATAATTCAATATTTTGTTCTTCTTGCCAAAATTTGATAATAAAAGGCAAAATGTGACTGCAAAGATAGTATATACAATCCAATAAAATCCAACCAACCCAGCGGGAGGTGAGCTAACAAGTATATTTGTTGATTGAATACCCGCTATTACTAGTATAAGAGAACAAAATCTAAAAGCAACAAAATGCCAGGAAAGAATACTAAAAGTTCTCCTACCAATGTACTGCATTATTTTACTGATTGTCGGAATTTCCAAAAAAAACATTGATATTTGATATAAAAGATAGAATGGAGATAATGAAATTATTAAAAGAACACCCAAATTCGGAAATTCACGAGTTGGCCAATTTAATGGAATTTTTCCATAAAAATAAAATGATCCAAAAAAAACAGAAAGAATCGTTGCTATCAATATCCCATTTTTGGGGGGAATTATACTAAGTATATTATTATTACTAATCAAAATCCCAATAGCTACAAACATACATGCAAAGATACCTAAATCAATATCGAATGGTAAATATGGTTTACCTTTAGTAATGCAAAATCCAATTACTCCAACTATTATACAAAGACAATATGGTAAGTTCCTATTCTTTACTATGTGAATACATATTTCATAGACAATACGACACAATATCTCAGCCTCAAATAGAACCAGTAAAAACCACATTGGTCCTGCAATTTCTGGAGGACTCGGTCTAACTGAGAACAAAAGTCTTACCCTTTCAATAAATCTAATTATATGATTAAAGAAATATTCTCCTTGTGAAACATGCTGTAAACATGTACAGATAAGAATATATATAAAACTGATTAGATAGTAGGGAACTACTAATGTAATGAATTTTTTTCGGACAAATTGAAGTAAAGTGTACTTTTCTCCATGGTATGTAATTCCAGATAAAATCAAAAAGGCGCACATATGAAACAAATATATATATGTAGTATACGGGGATCCAGCATGTCCCATCACCATAGAAACTATACACAATCCTTTTCCAATATCAATCCACTGAATTCTCTTATCTAATACTGATTCGTCTGGTTTCATAATCTTCCTTTCAGATACCTATCTACTATTAGTAATTTTGAATAGAGACTCCATACCATTCACTCTTGATTTCCATGTGTTTTCTAAAGCAATACGTTTAGCTAACTCTTTTGCCTCTTTCTCAACATTCTCATCAGTTAAGAATCTGTCAAGTAATTGAAGATACTCCTGTTTACTATTATAACACCCAACATAATTACAACAGTACTTACTCATTTCTGGCATATAACTTGTAATAGTCGGTAACCCATAAGCACAGTACTCAAAAAACTTTATTGGCGAAACACAATCCATAGAATTATTAATTTCAAAAGGTATCGTTGCAATATTAAATCGATATGCATATGAAGGCAACTCATCATACTCTTTTACTCCAAGGAAATGAATATTACTAAATTTACTTAGGTAACTCACTGAGCGCTTAACTCTTACGTTCCAATCCATTACTTTACCAATAAATACAAATTCTAAATCTGTTCTTATCTTTGCAATCTCCTCAATAGTGACATAATCCATCCACTCCGCAATCCAACCAAAGTACCCCACTACTTTATTTCCTTTTTCGAGTATCTTTTTCATATCATCCGGAATTTCACCAGGTATGGTATTTATAAGTTTATCTGCATGACAGGCATTGGGAACATACACCGACTCTCTTCTTGATAGTATGCAATTTTTCAGCGGTTCAGCAACATAGGTAACCCATTCAGCTTTTACAGTCATATAATTATGCATTTCTTCATAAGATGAATCATAATATGAAAAGATATTGAGATGGTCCAAAATGTGGTACCATATTTTTTTATTCCTAATTTGATCAACAAATGGAACTGATCCCATCCATGTTAGTAATACATAAACCTGCCTGTCACCAATTGTATTTAGAAAAATGTCCTCAGGAACTCCCCATACACCCCTTCTCAATTCTTCAAATCTTCGCGCCCCTTCACGAGACTCGCAGAAGAAACATAGCCATCCCTCTTCTGCGAAAGTAATTAATAATTGCTGTGGAGTTTGAAATGGCTCCCAATCAATAACAAATGGATAAACCATAATTCCCTTATATTCTCCTGATAGAACTTCCATCATTGACTCTTGGAGATTCTTGTTTCTTTTTGTTGTTCTTTCAATCTGATATTTTTCTGATGTTATATAGTCGAGAAAAACTCCATTACTCAACTTGGGATAATTTCTAAGTATCTCTCTTCTAACTTCTTCTTTTTCTACAAACATTTCAAAATCATTACTTTTATTATCTTGTTCAACATCAATATAGGTATCACTATTTATGTCTCTTCTATATCCAGGCCTTGGATCTTGTACGTTCCACACTAACCCCCACTTTTTCTCAAACAACTGTCTGTTATGGCCGTGCATCGACATATATTGTTCATTCTGTATTTTACCAAATGAAATTGATTGAAAATGGTGCACAAAAGAATCTTCAGCAATAGCAATAGAGTATCCTTTACTTATTACTGACATGGAATAATCATCATCTTCAAACATGCCAATCCCAAATTGTTCATCCAGCTTACCACATGAATCAATTACTTTTCTGGGAATCACTGTACAAAACATAGCTAGCATATTTACATTATTGTATGTTTGCCCCATCTTTTCCTGTGTATATAAATAACTGAATTGTAACATCTCCTGCTTTGATGTATATTTTGTTGGTATCATGGCCTCATTACCAATGCTATTAGTAACAGCACCTATCATTCCCAATTTACTATCATTCTCAAGATGCTTTACCATGCCGGTAATCCATCCTCTAGAAACTAATGTGTCATTATTTAGCAGTATAATGTATTTACCTTTTGCTTCGTCTATACCAATATTATTTCCTCCTGCAAACCCAACATTCTGATTATTAAGAATAATATGAAGATTAGCAATTTTTTTTTCTTTATAACCGCTTAGCCACTCCCTTGTACCATCTGTAGAATTATTATCTACAACGACAATCTCATAGTTTTCATACGCAGTGTATTGAAACACGCTTCTTAAACACGCTATGTTATATTCAATATTATTATAAGTGATAACAACAATACTAACCAATGGTATTGTTTTAAGTATTGATTCTTTATAAGTTTCGTACCGACTCTTCCAATCATTTTCCTTAGCAAAAGCGATACTCTCTTCTGCAGATGCTAGGGTATCAGTACCCAATAAGCATTTCTCTACATAATCACCGAATATCTGATCATCATTAGACATATATACATATTTGTCTCTATATGGCATTAATTCGGGTATCTCAGTTGCAACAATCTTCTTTCCTACACTCAAATACTCATAAAACTTCACTGGATTTGTTGCTTTAATTAAATCCGTTGAAGTATCGAATGGAATTAAGCAGACATCAAATTGAGACAGATAATTAGGTAATTCATTATATGGCTTCTCTCCATATAATGTAATATTTGAATGTTTTTCTAATTCTCCTCTTCCCTCGGTTACTTCTCCCACAATCATCAATTCGCAATTCGGAAAACGTTCAGCCAGATAACATACCTTCTGAAGGTCAAACCAATGGGCAATTGCTCCATAATAACCAATAATACTCTTTTCAGATTTTTTCCCAATTTCAAGACTGCTATTAAAATGATCGAACTCCGTCCCGTTTCTTACAATAGAGCAATTGGAGTTGTACTTCACCGCAATATCAAAAAGAAATTTGGAACTCGGAATAATCCAATCACTCTCTTTTAACATCTTAATACAATTTAATTTTAACTGATTAGACGTTGTATTTAGGAAGCCTGTAAAATCATCCATGTAATCAGTGACGAACTTAAATCCATAATGTTCACGGATATACAAAGCCACATTAATCCAGTTCGGATAGTCTAAAATAATAGATGCATCACGAATACAAAATTGATTAAGGAACATACATGCCTGCTTTTCAATATATTGTTGATCTTCTAGAAAATCTTCCGTGTAAATAGAGGCCTCTTTGTCATAATGAAGATCAATAATATAAAGATTATCCTTAATCCTACGTGCACTAGATTCACGAAAAAAATTCGCATTCACATAAAATACTCTATGTCCGTCCCTAGCGAATCTTTCCGCAAAATGCTGTGGTCGTTGAAATCTAAAATCATAATCAATCACACCAAAAATAATTATATCTGACTTCATATATGGAGCAGAGATAATTTTCTTTTGTTCTTCAGTCAACACCCCATTGGGTAGCAATTTTCTCTTCTCATACTCACAACTATTAGGAAGCTGACATTCATTTATAATGCTTTCAACTTGACGTAAAGGATTATAATCATACTCGACATACTTTACCTTACGTTGTATTTTATCTCTTACCCATTTCCAAAACTTTCTTCTTTCTTCCTTGCTCCCCTTAATTCCCTGTTGATTAAGCCTTAACTGTAAATAGGCTAAGCGATAAGCTCTACTTCCAAACAATGGAGTAAGTGTGCGCAAAGTACGCTCTCTTATATTCCCCAATTTTTGATATAACTCATGATTCTCCTGTTGTACAGCATAGTACTTCCCTTCTAATTCTTTAATTTCCCTTTTCATACATTCGACTTTATTTTCTAACATAGCGCTCACTTCATCCCCCCACTTTAGTATTTACTGACACAATATATCTGCAATTCTTTCTGATGCCTGTCCGTCTCCATAAGGATTAGACGCTTGACTCATCTTATTATATTCTTTCTCATCAGTTAATAACTTCTTAAACTCGTTATAAATGGTATCTTCCTCAGTCCCTACAAGTTTTAGAGTTCCTGCCTCTATTCCTTCCGGTCTTTCAGTGGTATCTCTCATGACCAAAACAGGTTTTCCAAGACTAGGGGCCTCTTCCTGAATTCCTCCACTATCAGTAAGTATTAAGTAGGAACGATTCATAAAATTATGAAAATCCAAGACATCTAAAGGTTCTATAATATGAAATCTCTCGTCATCTCCAAATACTTCTTTTGCTGCATTTCGAACTACTGGATTCATATGAATAGGATATATAACCTTAATATCATCATGTTCATCTACAATTTTCTTTATTGCACGAAACATATGATGCATAGGCTCTCCCAAATTTTCTCTCCTATGAGCCGTTAATAGTACCAACCTGCTGCCTTTTGCCCATTCAAGTTCTGGATGAGAATATGAAGATTTTACAGTAGTCTTCAAGGCATCAATAGCTGTATTTCCTGTAACAAATATTGTCTCGGGATTTTTTCCCTCCTTAATAAGGTTATTCTTAGACAAGTTGGTAGGTGCGAAATTATATTTTGCAATAATACTTACTGTTTGTCTATTAAATTCCTCAGGATACGGCGAAAAAATGTTATATGTGCGTAGCCCTGCCTCTACATGTCCTACAGGTATTTGTAAATAAAAACAGGCCAATGCTGTCGCAAAAGTAGTTGTTGTATCTCCATGAACCAAAACAACATCCGGATTTTCTTTTTCTAGAACTTCCTTTATACGTTCTAAAATGCTGGTCGTTACATCAAAAAGTGTCTGTCTGTCTTTCATTATTGAAAGATCATATTTGGGAGACACATCAAATGCTTGTAAAACTTGATCTAGCATTTGACGATGCTGACCTGTAACACAAACAATTGTTTCAACTTCTTTCCTTCTCTTCAATTCCTTAACCAAAGGACACATTTTGATTGCCTCTGGCCTTGTACCAAAGACTGTCATAATCTTTCTCATAATTAATTACCTCTTTTTTTAATAATCATTTGTTTTAATTTAACCAATCTTCTCTTTAAGTACAAAATTACTCTTATAAATCCAATTTTGTGTATACTATTAATTTGGTCTTGTTGTATACTAATAGAATTACTTAATTCCCTATTCTTCTCATTTACTTCGCTAAATCCATTCTCCAATTTTGTTAAAACCAAGCTAACATTCTCTGTCAATTGACGTATAGTCTCATCTTGTGTCCTAATACTATCTTCTATTGAAGAGATTCTTGTTTCGAAGATATCATCCTTATGCATGTTTTCAATTCTATTTTGATTGACCACCGATTCTAAATTATTTGCTTTGTTTTCTATCATAGATTGCAAAACTCTTAAAGAGTCTTGATGCATCTGTAAAGAATTCCAATGGCAATCGAGCTCAAATTGAACATTAGATATTAATGATTGCGTTTGTTCGCCACTATTTAAATTGGTTTCAATAATATCATGAATCTTCCTATTATCCTCCCTAAGAACATCATAAACAGAAACCTTTTTATTAAGATTTAGACACAACTTCTCCTTTAACCATAGTAGTGAGTTATTTCTAATTTCCTTTAATTCTTTATCTACTTTCTCGTAATTAATCATCTCTAAAGAAGAACTATTCTTTAATAATCCGTCAATATTAGTAATCATCCTAGGAGATAAATTGGTTATATTTAAGAGTGTTTGAAATCTCTCTTTTCCACGTCCTTCATTACATAAGCATATGAACTCTTTGTGAAAAATAATTGAAAAGCACAATCCATGATATGAATCTGTAATAATGAAATTACAATTATGAAAAAGATATAGGAAATCTTCTGTCTTATCAATGTCTAACAGAAGACACGTATCCCCATAAACACTATCAATTTGCTTTATATCCCAAAACAACCTTTCCGTAATAAAGTATGGGATTAATCCCTTGCTTTCAGCAAATCTTTGAATCTCCTCTTTTTTTTCAACTGTAGGATCTAAAATATAAGCAAGTAAAAAAGGTGCATCTATATCCAAAGTGGATTTTTTTTCTAATTCATAATACAAGCCAATGTCACATAAAAAAACAGGATCCAGATTTCTTTGAACATCAATATGCATCCTCTCTTTTAATAATGGGATACTCTCATCCTCGCGTACAGAAATTGCATCAAATCTCTCCATATTAAATGATGCTTTACGCTTTGCTTCCTCTGAGAAAAAGTGCATTTCAGAACCCAACGAAGTTGCGTATGCGATTTTTACACAGGAATCATCTACTGAATCTAATAAATAATACATTTCCTCATATGGATTCTGGGAATTATCTTTCATGTATTTATAATTCCACATTTGATCAGAACCTACTAATGCAGTATGAAAATGCACACCTTGTTCGCATATTGTTCTATAACTTCTGTCGTCGCATACATTGTAATGTTCCTCAATAAATCTTCTAACCGGATGATCAAAAGCCCACTCCCTCCAATTTCCACGGGCATATGGTCCGTCCATCATAACAACAGAATAACCCATCTCCTTAATTACATTATATAATGCATAATATGATAGACTACCACCGTAATTTGTTCCAAACCACCATCCATAAATACCAATATCAAACTCCGTAAGTGCTCTTTTTAATGCTTTATGACTTCCACATTGATTCAATTCCGAAAAATAAACGTTACGTTGTACGCTGGGAGTAAAGGCATGTTCCAATCTACTGTTATATTTTTTTACCGCTTGAAGCTCAACTTCTTCAAATAATATAGATTTCTCCTTAAGGCTTTGAATACTCCTATTTCCTTGATCTGTAGATACTTGTATTAATGATGTGCCTTTAAAATCATCCCACTTCGAGTTCACCAGGCCAACTCCCCAAAAATCACCTAATGTGATATCAGCAGCTGAAGTCTGACCGATATATTTGCAGTCGCCACAACACAATCGATTTTGGCATCCCTTTTGCATTCCCTCTAAATATAAGCTATCACTTAGACTTTCGTGTACTGTCTCTCCATCTTCTAATTCAATTGTAAGCGAAGCATTCCATCCACCTCTTACTTTATCACGAAATGATAAATACTTTACCTTTTTACCTCTTGATATCTCACTAACATACGAAGTATATGACTTTGGAGAACATACACCTAGACACAGAAAATCAACCATAAGTAGATTCTCATATTCACACCCTAGATATTTCTTTAAGCCTGCTATCTGACAAGGAGTTCCGCAAAAAAGAACTCTTCTACCATGCTCTAGTTTTTCCCTTGCTTGAATAAACGTATCTCCAATAATACTTTGAGTATATTTGGATCCGCACATCTTTTTAACTTCTTCCATATTTTGAGCTATATCATGTTTCACTGATAGAAAATCATCCGAATAAATGGCGCCAAAAACCACACCATTTTGATTAATTACTTCTTCTGCAAGCAAATAAAAAACTCCTCCAGATGAACTAAATGCGCGAATTTCATCAGAAGCCATAACCGCATACATAGGTTTATCCTTTACGACACTTATAGGATTTATGGATGGACATATTGAGTAACACTTTCCACAGTGAATGCATAACTCCTCGTTTACCCATGGACACAGAAATCCCTCATTGTCACTTACCATTTGTATTGCATTGATTGGACATATTGATGCACAAGCACCACACCCCGTACAATATTCATTTGTCATACCACCTACATTGTCTCTAGTTGACATAAATTTGATTCCTATTTATCTTTCTTCATTGATTTCAATTTCTTTTCAACTTGTTCCGGTGCATAGGCATTACACGTATCTACCACTTCACCAATTTTCTCAATATGGCCATTTTTTATATATACTGCATGATCACACAAATCAATAACATCGCTTATCGAGTGAGAAACAAACAATAATGTAGTTCCTCCTGCAAGCATTTCTTTCATTCTTGCTTTACATTTTTCTTGAAACTTATAATCTCCAACTGCAAGAACCTCATCGACAATCAAGATTTCCGGTCTAACCATAGTAGCAACTGAAAATCCTAATCTTGCTCGCATTCCTGATGAATAGTTTTTTATAGGTGCATCTAAGAAATCCCATAATTCTGCAAAATCCACTATCTCCTTAAAATGATCATCCATATATTTTTTACTATGACCTAATACAGTTCCATTTAAGTAGATATTCTCTCTTGCTGTTAAATCATCGTCAAATCCGGCTCCAAGTTCTATTAATGGAGCTATCTTACCGCGTACATCAATTGTTCCCTTATATGGCTTCAGTATTCCACTGATAGCTTTTAACATTGTAGATTTTCCACAACCATTCTCACCAATCAGTGCCCAAGATTCTCCCCTCCCTATTTGAAAACAAATATCATCTAGTGGTAAAAACTCTTGAAACATTAAATTATGTTTTACCAATCGAATAAAGTACTCTTTAATACTATCTACCTTTTCTGTTGCCATATTAAATCTTATTGTAACGTGATCCACTTTAATAATATAATCATCCATATTTATTCCTATCTGTGAGCAATCGCACACGAACTATCATTAATATTTACTCTCTTCTAAATGAAAAGAATAAAGTCATCCTGCTTCTTAACAAATACCTCTATTCCAACAAATAGCATTATCATCGATAACACCCATCCTCGAAACATAAATGTCATATCAGGCAGATATCCGTAGACTGTAACGCTACGGAATTGATGAATATAAAGATACATGGGATTGAAGTGCATAATCAACCATTGTAGTTTTTCCGGTAATAACTCAAACGGATAAAATATCGGTGTCAGATACATCCACGCGGTACACAATACAGCATAAATATACTGAATGTCACGGAAATATACATTAGCAGCTGCTAGAAACAATCCCAAACCAACAATAAAAACATATAATTCTAGGGAAATTAATGGTATCCACAATAACTGAATAGTGAATGGTGCATGTGTTGCCACCATTACGATAAGCAATGCTGCTAGAGTGAATAAGAAGTCAACTAGACCACTGGTGATCTTCGCCAGTGTAAAGATATATTTTGGTACATAGGTTTTCTTTAATAATGCTGCATTTCCAGTAATGGATCCCATCGCCAAATTCGTAGACTGTGTCAGAAATTGAAATGCCATCTGTCCTGTCAACAAGTATACAGGAAAATTCGGTATCGTATCCGACCCGAACATCTGTGAAAATACAATTGTTAATACAATCATGGTAAGTAATGGATTTAGTACACTCCATAAATATCCCAGAAAGCTTCTCCGATACTTAAGTTTCAAGTCTCTCTGTACGAGTTGATTCAATAAATCCTTGTAGGCCCAGAAACCCTGAAGGCGTAACTTTAATTTGTTCATCTTAATCGACTTTAACTCCCTCTAAACAAAATATAACCATATACGAGAGTGAACATCGAGCAAAGCTTCTAATATTTTGATACGATAATGACCAATTCTCTCCATTATGGTTTTGTATACACAGGGTATACCCATGTTGGATTATAGCACAATAAGAGGGAAAATGATAGGGATACATTAATTTTCCTGTGATTAACCATGTACTAATTCTATCACAGAAGACCTTTGGTATCTCTATTTACAAAAAACTTTCGCACACTATATGAAATGTCTAAAAAAGGGCAAAACCGAATAAGTCCTGCCCTTGAATAACTATTGACACATCTTATGTCTTTCTTTAGTTTACATAATCTGTGGCAATTACAAAATTTCTTTTATATATTCGATCCATAGATACTATATTTTATTCATCATAAGTTCTAGTGATAAATATAATATATTGATTTACATAATTCCTTTATGAATAATTAGATTTTCACTGACACCATACCCCACCCTGTATCGTTATAAGAGAGTCCACCTCCTTCTTGAAAGGCATACTTTCAAATCGAACGAACACTAGCGGGCAGCTCCAAACCATTCCTAAAGCTACACTTACTAAATGCTTCATCTTTAATATTTTCATGGTTTTCTGAAAGATTAATATCATGAAAAACTCTGCATCCATGAAATGCTCTTGCCCCAATATCTGTAAAACTATCCGTTATTCCCAGAAATCCCTACATTTATACTGGTTATAAAATGCGTAATCTCCAATCTCTTCTACTGTATCAGGAAGACGTAATTCTCCATTGAAAAGAGTACTACAAAATGCGTAATCACTAATATACTGTAAACCTTCCGAGAAGATTAACTCCCCCTCATCACCCCAGCAAATGTTGAATGCATTATCTCCGATTTCTGTCACAGTACCTTGTATTCTGACATCACCAGATAATACAAAATTATAGAACGCGCATCTTCCAATGTACTTCATTACTTCGTTTAAAATGAGTTTATACGGTCCTCCACTACGTATATTAAACCAAGGAGTCCTACTAATCAAACTATCACAGTAGTAATCTGTCATACGTCCAGTTCCACTGATGGTAAGAGTTTTTGCCTCTCTATCCATGGTCCAAGTTAAATCATCTACACATTTACCACTTGAAATATTCTTTGGATCTATATTATAAAAGTGGACACAATTAATAACCATATATTACAATTAAGTAGACACAAAAAGGAGGTATCTACTCATGTCCACAAGTAAAACTGGAACACGGTACGACGAAGATTTCAAGCGAACTCTCGTCAACCTATATCAAGCCGGTGGGAAAACACAGGCTGCTCTTTGCAAAGAATACGGTGTCTCACTCACTGCTCTTACACGTTGGATCAAACAATACTCAACAGTACAAACAGACGATGGTGAAGTTTTAACTGCAAAGCAGGTAAAAGATCTTCAAAAACGCAATGCTCAGCTCGAAGAGGAACTACTCATATCAAAAAAAGCGATTGCCATCTTCACGCCACACTCCAACAACGATTAGATGCTGTTCATAAGCTTCGTTTTCAGCATGATATCAAGCTTCTTTGCAAGGTTTTAGGTGTTAACAGAAGCACCTATTATTAACACTACAATTCAGAACCAGCTGATCGCACCAAAGAAAATCAGGAGATTGCAAAAGTAATTCTCCAAATTTACGCAGATTGCAACAAGCGTCTTGGTGCCTACAAGATTACATACGTTCTCCAGCGTGATTATGGCATTCACATCAGTGTCGGAAGAGTGTACCGACTGATGCGTACTCTTCAGTTACCTAGGATGTCGACAGACAAGCCCTATAGGAATTACCGACATAAAGACACTGGTGAATGTACCAATCACCTTCAGCAAGAGTTTAATCAAAAGTCTCCTAACATCGTTTGGGCTAGTGACTTCACTTACATAAAAGTATCTGGTAAATGGTATTATCTCTGTATTGTAATGGATTTATTTTCTCGTAAAGTCATTTCCTGGAACATTTCAGTGAAACCTGATGTCGACCTAGTAATGACTGCGTTCAAAAAAGCATATAACAAACGGAACTCTCCCATCGGATAAATGTTCCATTCTGATCGAGGCTCACAGTATACAGCCTTTTCATTTAGGCAACTGTTAGACTCTCTTAATGTTGTACAGTCGTTCTCAAAAAAGGGATACCCTTTTGACAATGCCTGCTGTGAATGTTTCTTCAAATATCTCAAAAAAGAAGAAACCAACCGAAAGACTTATCAATCTTTACGAGAATTTCAGTTATCAGTATTTGAATATATAGAAGGTTTTTACAACTCTAAAAGGCCGCATGGATCATTAGGAATGCTAACCCCAAACGAGAAAGAAGATCTCTTCTGGAATCATGCTTAACAAATGATTCCAGAAAGTTTTTTCTAATAATTGTGTCTACTTACTTGACTATAGTTCATATTGTGTTAACTTCATACGTCTGCATCTGTCTTTGTCTTATTCCATTCGGACTACCATTTAGCCTAGAAGTCGTATTTTCCTGCACCACGTCCTCCGATCCTGTAGTACTCGGATCTTCAAGCATTGTGCATTTGTTATTTCACTCTCTTTTCTATTACTACTCTATTGAATCATAAATGTTTGACTTGTATATCCTTTATAATTTCCCTTCATGACTGCATACACTGTTCCTGTTCCGACATCAATATTGTTATAGTAGTAGAGATCGTAATCAGTTCCAAATTTCAGTTTCCGGCTTCCGTACTTAATGACAGGTTTCGGAAATTGTGCTTTTTTGTTGTATTTCACTTTCTTTACGGTACAGGTGAGCTGTTTACCATCGACCTGCTTGATGGTATATGTTAAGTATCCGGTCTTTCCTTTATTAACTCCTTTTCCTGTCAGGATTACTACTGCTGTGCCTGCGTTCTTATAATCCAAGTAAGTAAGCTTGCAGTCTTTTCCTACGGTATAGGTGTTTCCGGCCGTATCCTTACATTCGGTGATCTTCGGTTTCACGTATTTACCGGTATAGTCATACTCCTGTACGGTGAGTGGTACCAAATCTACTTTCGTTTTCGTCACATAGATCGTTACTCTTTTACTTCCGCTATAGTTTGTATGACTTCTTGCTTTTACCTTAACGGTTGCTTTACCGGCCTTTTTGCCACCGGTAACAGATATTTCATACGCACTCTCCGGTACGATATTTCCTTTTCGGTCGGTAACTGTACATGTTACATCTGGTTTAGCGCCTGTAGCTGTATATACATATTGGTCGAGAGAGACCGTGATTTCTGTTGATGCAAGGGAAAGAGGTCTTATCTTGAATTTCTTCGTTACAGTGTCTTTGTATTCTCCCATTCCGTGTATCGTCATCTTTGCCGTTCCGACGTTCACATTGCTTTCATATGTCAAATAATAATCTTCGCCTTCTACCAATGCTTTTTTCTTTAGCACGACGGATGGCTGCTGCTTTATCTGTTTTCCAGTGTAATCCTTTGTGGGCACATTGGAAATGATTGCTTTTTTAAGAGATATGGTTCCTTCCTCTGTTGTCCCAGAAATAATGGAGAATGGCAATATAATGGTTCCTTCGTAATTGCCGATTCCGGTAACGACTGCCTGCGGATCAAGCTCGGTGTCAAATGCGGTACGTATTTTGTCATTATTTGCATAGCTGACGGTGTAATCATTACCACTTACGAGCTGGATTGAACCATTTGTCAAGGTAACTGTTGGTTCCACTTCGGTTCCTTCAAAAATCTGGTCTTGTATTGGTTGTGCGGTTACCTGTTTCAAATCAAGTGGTTTAATTCGGAATGTCTTGGTGGTTGTGAGCCCGCTCGGGGATACACTTACTTTTATCTTAGCCGTTCCAACATTTTGATTTCTATAGTAGGTCACTTTATATGCATCGGAATGTAAGGTATTTCCGGAGAGTGTAACAACGGGCTCCGGTGTTATTTTCTGTCCGGTGTAGGTATATTCATCCTTTGGCAGCGTTACCTGAAGTCCCATGTCTTTAATCTCAAAATTAGCATAGGCAGAACCAATGTAATTACCCTGTCCGGAAATGGTAGCAGTTGCAATTCCTTCCGCTGTGTTGTTGGAAGCGGTTACAATATAGTCCTCTCCCTGCGTCAGCTCCTCACTTCCATACGTAATAAGGATTTCCGGGATAATTGGCTCACCGGTATACTGCTGTACTTCGATATCACTGACCGTACAATCCTCCATGTATCTACATACGCGAACGATGTAGGATACGCTGGCTCCATCGTCTGCATCAATAGTAATCGTAGCCATACCAAAGCCATTCGCTGAAACCGTTCCCTCGGGTGATACCGATGCTACATCTGGATTAGAACTGGAATAGTGATATGCACCATTATAATGACCTTTTACGATAATTGGTGCTTGGAAATAGGTATCTCCTTCATTCAACAGGACTTCATCCTCTGATACGGAAAGTTGACATACATCAGTCGTTGATGCCTTGATACGGAAATTACCTGCTCCATAGGAAAGATGTGCCGCATGTTCTGTAACATCTGTAAAGCTATTTCCATTTGTTGAGATAAGACTTTGTCCGGGTAGAATGTTCGCAGCACAGGTGAAATTTCCATAATAATCAACCGCAACTGAGGTGTCAGATAGCTCCTCGGTTCTGTATAATTCTCCCCATTCATTGAAGTTCGACTCATTATAAATGCTGACTCTTCCGGAAGCACTTTTTAAGTATAGAACGACCGAATAGCGATCACCATTTTGTAATGTATCATTGCAGGAGATGGAGGTCGTATGGAAGCCTGCAAATGCTTCCGTGCCGGAAGCCGTTCCGATTAAGGTTCCTGTACATGGATTCTTGACTACTCCATCTTCTAATGTTGGGTTCTTATAGACCTTTACGGTATAGTCGTTATTTTTATCGCACCAGAAACTAACCTCTCGCAGCATTTCATCCGATTCTGTATTGGATACCTGATACACATTAGCTTCATAGACACTCCCTACACCTAAGGTTAAGCAAGAAGGGAAATTACTGCCATCATATTGATACAGATGATTTGCCTGTAAATCATCACTAACCTCATAACAGGTTGCATCCGAAGCACCTACCGATGTATCTTCATACGATACATAGAAGTATCCATTCAGACTATTCTGCGTACCCCAACTATTCTTTATGATCCATGCACCATCTGTATTCGGTCGATCTCTTCCAGTGAAGTTATCTTTTGAATAATTATCATCCCATCCCACCAGTAACACATCATGGTTCGCATCGCCGTTTGTTTTATAGCAGTAATTTGTTAAATCATCTAAATCGGAAAAGCAATCCCAGTCAATAAAGATGGATATTGCGGTTGCTCCATACTCCATCAACATCCTCTTTGCCAATTCCCTGTCACTCATCATAAAAATCTTAGCTTCCGTCAATCTGGCATGACGATCATCATAATGCTTATCTGCTTCCAGTAAGGAAGTGCATGTCTCTGCTCCCACATGGTTACCAAAATTATCATCCATAGGATAACCGGTATATGACTCGTCAAACAAACCGTATTGCTGACTCAGTCCTGCAATAGCAAGATAGTTATTACCACCTCGGTCGATATAACCGATTTTATCAGAGAGCGTGTTCATATAGCTTACGGTATAGCCCGCCTGATCTAGTTCTTCCACTATCCCGTCTTTACCGGCTTGTGACTGTATAAAACGCATACTGTCACCACTGGTATTACCAAGTGGATCCATAAAGCAGCTCTCTCCAAAGTAAGCGGTAGCCAAGTCAGATAAATCGAGTGTATTCACATCACTTCCCTGACGTTTTACCATACCCGACTCTACAGCACCGGTAGCGGCAAATGCCCAACAGGAACCATAATTTCTCTGATTACGTGCCGGAGTTACCAGATCCTGTTCCGCTAGGTTGAATCTGGCCGGTATCTCTACTCCCACTGGAAGCTCGTCGTATACGTTTACCGGGTTTTCAACCTTGATTCCAGAATCGATATGTCCAAAATTAAGCTCTCCATCCAGAGATGAGGTAATACGGTTTCTCGAGGCAGTAAGGACATCTGACATATACTCAACGCCAATAATATCTAAGTCGCTGTCCTGCTCCTCAACCACACTGTCGTCCGGATCGGATTCCCCTGTCTGTGAGTCCTGAGCACCGTCCGTCTCGTCGATTGCTGTCTCTTCTATCTTTGTTTCCGTTACTGCTGTCTCATCAATTGCTTTCTCATTGATTACGGTCTCTGCCTGCTTTGCGCTTACAGGTTCCGCTTTTACATATTGTGTTGGAAATCCTGCCATAATCATGGCAAATGTCAATAATACCGCCAATGTTCGTCTACTTCTCATTTGTACCTCCTACTATCACTTTGTTTCATCTACTGTTGTCTTCTGTAATTGCTACACTATGGTAATTATAACACCATTCTGTCAATCTTTGAATAACAAAAAGCAAGTACCTCCGGCCGCCGATAGTTGCTCCCGGTCAGCCAAGCTGTACTTGCTTTTCTTTCTTGTGTGTCATGAATGATCACGTTCACAAGCTTTCGTGGTTCAATCCTTTCTGTAAACAAAGAATTTCATTACTTCATCATTTGCAGGGGTTATAACAATTTTGTTTTCGTAAATTTCACATTTGAGAAACTGTTCCGGTAGGAAGTTTGTCTCAAAAATACATTCACCCATTAACTGAATCGAGGGCTCATTATTTACTACTTTTACTTTGATATAATTGATTGCTTTCATCTCGTTCATACGACACCGTCGAACCACCTAGTATAGATTGCCATATTTTGCAAATTATTTCAATAGTTTTGGGGGTGTGACTTACCGACTAATTCCGACCGTTTTAAACGTATTAGTATCTTTATGTTATTCATGTGTATTGTCCCATCCGTTGAAAACCCCGTAATATCCATCTTTTAAGGCTTTTAAGGTTATTTGTAATTTTTTTCTTTTATTTTCCTTAAAATGTAAAGTTTTTAGCATAACCTTTACCGCATGAAGGATTGCTTTGTTCTTTCCTTGATAGGTTTTTACGATGTACATGTAATTTCGGGCATAATAATATGTGTTGCGAAGTGTCATTTCCCGCATAGCCACTATTTTTCCCAGAACGCGGCGATAACCCATCTGAGAGTCCGGGTGATAGTAACGGGAGTCTACTACTGTTATCAGCTGATATCCGGCGCGTTCGGCGCGTATCAGGTAATCTGTATCATCTCCGTAGATAAAGAAATCGGCATTGATAGTTCCAATCTCAGCAACCAGCTCGCGATGAAAAAAGGTGCTGTTAAAGGAGCTGATTTCACCTATGATTTCATTTTCTTTCATTTTATCAAGAATCTGCTTGATATTTCGCTCATAGAAAAGGGTAAAGGACAGGGTATCCTCACCACCTTCTTCAATTGGGTCGCATACCACCAAAGAGTTAAAGATTGCTTTTCGTGAGCCATTACTTGATTTCTCGGCATGCTCCTTCAATATCTGCAGCGTACGGTCATTGAGTGGGTATCCATCGTCATCCATTAGCCAAATGTATTGATAGCCTCGACGATAGGCTTCCATCGTACCATGGGAAAAGCCTCCTGCCCCTCCTGTATTCTCCTTTGCCTGATGATATATGACACGTTCGTCATAATTCTGTTCTGCAATAAGAGCGTCCGTTCCGTCCGTAGACGCATTGTCATAGATCAAAATATCGGCAGGGATACTTTGATTTAGGATTGCTTTTATATTACGTAGCAATAATTCTTTTCGATTGTAGGTGACTATGACTGCACATACTTCATTCATGGCTATACTCCTATCACGAATCATTCGTGCGCGATGCTTTATTGTTCCATAAGGTTCATCAAAGAATCCCGAATATGTGTATTGTAATCGGTTAACTCGTTAAATTTGTTTTTGTTATTGCTACAGGAGTTTCCATTGTTGTTTTGTAGTTCCTGTGGGGATTCCTGTGCTTTTACTTCTTGAATCCGTTTACAGATAGCCTCTACTACATCCTTGCTTCCAGGGATTCCTTCGGTGTATTTCTCCAGATGCTCCGGAATGATGACAGGCAGGCCTACTGCTTTTGCCTCCCAAAACGCAAGTGGCTGTCCTTCGTAGCGGGACATCATAAGAAAGGCATCCATCTGATTCATAACCGGATAAGGATTCTTTAAGTTACCAAGAAATGTGACATTTGTGTCAACTCTCATAATTTCTGCTTGCTGCATCAGTTCATAATGGTCAGGACCTTCCCCTGCAACAAAGAAATGAACGTCTTTTTCTCTCTGGAGGACCTGTAGTATTATGCGCAGCATTAAATCATAGCCTTTTTGATGGCATAGACGCCCTAATGAAATGATGTTGCACTTCTTTCTATCAATAGCCAGGATGTCCTGTATTTCTCGTGGTATTGGTTGACCTAGCTTCTCGCGTATCTCATCTGTATCGATATAATTGGGAATTACGTGATACTGTCCGTGGTCCGGTATTTGATTCAATGTCTCGAAGGATGGCTGTATCCCGCTCGATACCGGTACAAATTCATCATACCATCGGTATTTTCCTTTGAAGAAATGATGAATGATACGGTATTTATATTCGTTTTGACTTTTGATAATGACATCATTGTGTATCCAGCAGATTCTCTTCTTTGCTGGCACACAAAGCGTACCAATCGCGCATTCATTCCAATAGCTGTTGAAATCAATCGCCACATCATACTCTATCCTTTTAGCGCTTGTATGGTTTGATACATCGTCTTTACTCTTTGCTGTCGTGATGTCTCTAAGTATCCTTCGTCCCCAGAATCTCTTTGCTATGCCAAAATAAACAAACCGGTTCCAATAGGGCAGCTTTGGCAAGAAGTACAGGTTAATATTCTTACCAAATTCCAATGAATAGAAGATATCCTTATCGTCAAAAAGGAAGACATCTATCTCGATGTCCTCCTTACTCATATTTTTCAATAGATTTACCAGGGACTTCTGAATCCCACCGACATGAAAATCACTCTGAAATATGGCAATTCGTCTCATGTTTCTTCCCTCTATATTCTCTATCTATCCTCACATGAACTACTCAATCACTCGAATACTGCATTACTTGATCTTCTGTATCTTGGTTACTTCCAGCAAGAACTTCACATTGGAATTCCAGAAGCGTTTCAGGCGTTTTGGCTCGCGGGTAATACGATACAGCCATTCCAGATTCAGCTTCAGGAAGATTTCAGGTGCACGCTTCTTACAACCGGAGAGGACATCAAAGCTGCCGCCTACGCCCATAAAGATTCCTTTGTCAAAGCGATGATAGTTCTTGGCAATGAGGAGTTCCTGAGCCGGTACTCCAAGGGCAATTAGGATGATATCTGGAGATAGTGATACAATCTCATCCATAACCTCGTCTGCATCGCGGTCATAGCCGTTAGAATAGCCGCTAATCACAGCGTGTGGATACTTTTCCCTTGTCTTCTGTACCATGGTCTCTATGACCTCAGCAGAGGCTCCATAGAAGTATACGGATTTACTCTTGATGTCAGCCAGCTTCAACAGAATATCGGTGAACTCTACTCCTGCAATTCTTTTGTTCTTTCCATAGCCTACGATTTGCAGAGCCTTGATAATACCGATTCCATCCGGTACAATGGTAGTCATTTCATCCAAAAGTACAGAATCGAATTCCGGAGACTCCATACCAATCATGAGCGTCTCTGGATTAGCTGTGATAAGAAACATTTTCTCGTGTTGATCCATGGACTTATTCACAAGCTCGTAGAGACGTCCTCTTCCACCGCGGTATATCTTCTTTAGATATCCAATGAGAGAGAAGCGCTGCTCTACGGTAAGTCGGTTACTGATCGACATACCAAAGAAGCGCAGACCCTCTGCATTCTTGAATAAAATATCAGAAATCTTGGGTGTAAAGTAAGTAGGTATCTTATTCTCAACACAATACTCTGCAATTACGTTACGGTCTTCTACCGGTATATCGCAAATAGCAACGGCATCAAAGTCTTTTAACATCTTGATGGCCTTATTACGCCCTTCATTGATTCCGATAATACCTTCTATCTGGTACTTACCTTCCCAGCCACTTGTCATACGGCGAATCTCTGTCTCGGGATAATTCCCATAGATTAAAAGGAGACGAATGGGAGGGAACATATGCTCAAAAATCGAGTTTAAAAACTCTGTCAGCAGAACGAGTACAACTACATCTACACATGTGAGCGCTGCAAATGCCCATACAGGGACGAAAAAGGTTGCAAGCAAGACTGTCTGCAGATAAAATAATCCATTCGTGCATACCACCGATAAGCCCTCTGAGAGAAGTGCGTTT
Source organism: uncultured Lachnospiraceae bacterium (assembly GCA_964481705.1). Lineage (GTDB taxonomy): Bacteria > Bacillota > Clostridia > Lachnospirales > Lachnospiraceae > CAYZUC01. The sequence continues at coordinate 7,153 of CAYZUC010000028.1, read as the reverse complement.
CTTCTCTTCATATATCCTATCTGGCTGCCATCAAAGAGCCAGGAAAAAAAGGCCAGAAAAAATGCATACATGACTGACATCATCAAAAATCCCTTATAGTAGTATGGGAATACAATCATGCTGTTATACTGGCGTGCCCATACCTCAATAAATGCAATCGTCGCCAATAATATCAATAAACATGATGACAGTAATCTATACACTTTCTTCCATTGTTCGTAATGTCTGACCATAACTTTATCCCTTTATCAAATAACTCCCTCGGACATACGTCCGAGGGAGTCCAATTGTAGTTTAATCTAATCTCTATGAAACTGGATTATTTCTTAGCTACGAATCTAAGTGTCTTATACTTCTGATCTCCTGAAGGAGCTGTAGCTACTACTACTAAATCATCTTTAGCCTGGTAATCATATCCAGGTACCAAAGTATTTGTACAAGTCTTTGTGTTCTTCTTAATCTTCTGCTGAAGACCAAGTACAACCTCACCCTTCATGTTGATTGCTCTGATAGCGATTTCATCAGATGAACCAGCAGTTGCTTTTGCAACAAACTTAACAGCCGTATTTTTCTTTACTGTGTAAGCTGTCTTAGCTTTCTTACCAGTTGTCTTATATGTGAATTTCTTTCCACCGGTAAATGAAAAGCTCTTAGAAGATGAAGTAACGTTTACGTTAACTGGATTAGAAATAACTACTGTATATGTTGCTGATTTTCCGCTTCCTACTTTAATTGTCTTGTAAGCATATACATTGTTGTTTCCAGCAGCCTTTGCTGTAACAAGTCCAGCACGGGTAACGCTAACTGCTTTCGCTCTATCAGCTTTTGCAACCTTAACAAGTGCTTGTGCTGCTTTCTTTGTAAGACCTGATTTCACACCAGTAGGAAGTGTTGCTGCTGTAGCTACATACTTAACACCAGTTGTTTCAGGATTTGCAATTAACTGAGCTTTCTTACTTGCAGATGATTTATCAAGTGCAATATTCTTAAGACCATTGGTTGTGATAAGTTCGATCTCTGTAACAGGTGCTGTCTCAACAACTTCAACTGTTAAAGTACCAACTTTTTCACTGATCTTGCTGGAAACCTTACCCATAACATCATATGTGTAAGTACCAAGTGCAGCTTTGCTCTTGCTGTTTGCTGTAACTGAGATGATACCCTTCTTGCTGACAGTAGCACTCTTAACGTTCTTCTTGTCATCTTTTGTAAGAGTAACCTTAAAGCTCTTGTATCCAGCAGGTACTACTACACGTGCGGTAGTTTCCTTTCCAACCTGAACAGTAACCTTTGCATTAAGACCTGTAACTACTACAATCTGCAATTACATAAGTGTTCTCTGTAACAGCTGTGGCAAAATCAAATGCTGTATCACCAGCTGTGATCGTCTTGATTTTTTTACCATTGCGAGACTTCGCAACATTAGCAACTGTCCAACCATCAAATACTTTACCTTCTACGTAGTTAGTCTCAACAGCTTTTACTTTAGAAGTAGCTGTAAGAACTGAACCAGGAGCTTTCTTGTAGATAGCAACGATGTTGCCACCCTTTGGAGAAAGTCCATCATATACTGTAACTGTGATAAGCTTGGAATCATCTTTCAGATTCTTGATTTTCTTGCCATCAACATTTGTAACAATACCAATCAAATCGCCGGCATATAAATCCTTATCCAATGCGTCTTCTGGAGCGATTACTTTAAATCCATCAGGATTTGTAACCTTGAAGTCAGGATCGTAAGCACTTACTTTCTTGCCGTCTTTGTCAACTACGTCGTCACCTTTTTTGTAGTCCTCTTTTGTAAGAACACCCTGTTTGATAACGATGTCTGTTGCAGCAACGCCGTTCTTTCCTTCAACATAAACAGTAGCATCAATAATTCTTTCTGCTGCTTCTGCATTCTCAGGATAAACTACATCGATGTCCTCTACTAAATCAGCTGAAGATACTGTGATTTTCTTGCAATCATCACTAATCTCTAAGCCTTTAAGTGATGTTGCTGTTGTAACAACTCCACCTACTTTGATTTCATTTAATGAAATCGTGACATCTACTTCCTCACCGTCAACGCTAGTGGTAACCCCTTGAACGTTTGCGGAGACAGAAGCTTTGCCTGCCATATAAGTCGTATCTTTGGCAGCTGCTGCAAATACGTCTACATTAACAGATAAAACTGTGAGACATACTGCCATGAACATTGCGATAACCTGTTTCACACGCATCGCTTTGAGATTCAAATCTGTCATCTCTAATTTCCCTCCTTGAATTCTTTCTTTTCTTTTTTGTCTTTATGTATTGTATAAATACGTACCGACACTATTCTTTGATAGTATATCGCCCCCCCTCGCTACTGTCAAGAAGTTTTTGAATATTTTTTGAATAAACTTTGTCCTATTTATGATAGTTATATGTATATTTATCGTATTTCAAAGGTTCTTGTCGTATTGCCCGAATAATTGCCAATAAATGCTATTTGCACCGTACCCGTTCCTGCCTTTGTATTATTGGTATAAGTAACGGTATAATCACGCAGGAGCTTTAGCTTCTTCCTATTAACATATACCGTGAATTTGGGTTTTACATAGGCTTTATTACCCAGTTTTACTGCACGAAGTCCACGAACCTCCAAATTATCGGTATTTACACGGCAGGGAACAATGGTAAAGTATATCTTGGCGGTACGTCCTGTGTAATCTCCGCGTCCTTTTAACAGTATGTATGCTTCGGCGCCACAATTTCTGTTATTTTTATAGTAGGTCTTATAATCCTTGCCACGTACCAGAACCTCTCCATCTACGGTTTCTATGGTATCTAATGGCGGTTTTACCTGTTTTCCGGTGTAGTCCTGTTCTCCGCCGTTATAGGTGCTGACAACATCAATCTCTTTTCCAAGAATATTGTAGTAGATCTTCTTTTGACCAGTAAAATTGCCGCTTCCTCCATCTTTTTTCGAAAGTGCTTTGATCACTACGTAATTCTTACCTGGTCCAATGGTATTCTTTCCATAGGTAATTTTATAATCATTCTCAGAAATCGGGTTGCCGTTACAGGTGATGACCGGCAGTGGCTCCTTGGGCGTTCCGTCAAAGACCTGGTCCTCTACTCCAGTGATATCGGTTCCCACCTTCAGGGCATTCAGATTCTTTGGGTTAATCTTGAAGGTTACACTGGTGCTTCCTTCAAAATTCGTACAATTGTCGGCTACCACAAAGGTTGCCTTGGCTGTCCCTGCATTGACGTTATCCGTCAGAATCACATCATAATCAACGCCTTCTCTTAGATAATAGCCACGGAATTGCAGGTGCAGGTCCGGTATAATCGTACCTCCAGTGTAGGTTACATTTTTTGCTCCCTTTATCTTTAGGTCTGACAGCTGTCTCGGAAGGACTTTGAATTCGTATTTCTTGCTCTTTCCGGAATATCGATCCATTCCTTCAATGATGTAGGAGGCCGTTCCTACGTTGATATTGTCTTCGTATGTAATCTTATAGTGCTTTCCTTCTTTCAGACGCAACGTCTGTGGCTTGTTGGAACCATCCACGCTGGATTCATACTTGATATAGAGTGGCTGGGTTACCTTATCACCCTGATATGTCTTATCTACAGGATCCGGCACATGGAAGCCATTATCGGGCAAGCCCAGTACAAACATGGGGGTACCGACTATAAAGAATTCTTCTTCTCTTCGGCCAATATATCCACTTCCGGGCACCGCTGAGATGATGACCTTTGCTGTTCCTACACTTACATTATTTTTGTATGTGAGCTTATAATCTTTTCCGAGCTCAAGCTCCTTTTTATTATAATACAATTTGATTTCAGGCTCTATCGGTAATAATACCCATTTCTTTTGTCTGCCATCACGATTGAGCATATATTCGCGATTATAGGCAAATCCTTTGATTTCCAGTTTATTATCCGAGTAGTCATTGATACATTTTCCCGAGGATGGGTCTACAATCTCAAATGTCTTGATGAGCGTTCCGGTATATCCGTCGGAGGCCGCTGTAATTGTCATGGTCGCAACGCCAACCTTCGTGTTGTTGGAATATTTGACTGTGTAATCAACTCCTTTTTGCAGCAATGTACCATTCGGAAGCGACAGCGTCATGCTTTCCTGCTCATAATTTTTCTTCACGGTATAGTTACAGTCGCCAAAGTCCTTGATAATTACGCCCTTTACAAGATTTACTTTGACGATTTCAAAGGTGACCTCGCGTCGGCTTCCCTCATATATGGTGCCTTCCTTTCCGGCTATGGATATGGTCGCAGTTCCAACCTTGGTATTATTGGAGTATACCGTGGTAAAGTCTACGCCATCGGTCAGATCTCTTTTTCCATCCTTCATAATGACTTCCGGACGAATCGGCATACCTCCCTGATAGGTTTGATTCTTGATTCGCGCAAGAGATACTTTTCCAATATCCTTAGGAAATATCTCAAAGGTCATTACATGAGAACCGGTATAGTTTCCTTTTCCTGTTAAAAAAACCTCGCTGATACCGGGCATGATATTATTACGATATACCACTTGTACATCCGTCCCAAGTATTAAGCTGGTGTTTCCGCGGTACCCATCTTTGATAATTGGCTGCTGTTCAATTGCCTTCCCTAAGTAGTTGTAATTCTTCAGTGGCTCATAGGTAATCTCATTGTCACTTAAGGAACGGGGATGAATGGTAAAGGTAAGGTGAACGGTGCCAATATAGTTACTTACTCCCTTTACAACAGCTGTAGCAGTTCCTGCTTTGAGGTTATTCGAATAGCTAATGCGATAAGCCGTCTCAGGCAAAATTGTTAATCCATCTTTGACTACAATCGGTGTCTTTTCTTTGCCATCATAAATGAGGTCGTCCATTCCGGTAAAGGTAATTCCTTCACTGTTGATGTTCCTTCGTGTAATCCCAAAGTTGCGGACAATGGGGGATTTTGTTGTATACTTTCCAATACCTCTTACCGTAACCACACCGGATTTCTTACCTACTGAGATATTTTGTCCAAAAGTCAGGGTGTAATCTACGTTTCTGACTAATAGCTTTTCATTATAATGGATGACCGGTTCCGGGCAGAGCTGTCTTCCCGTATACTCCATATCCTTCAGCTCAGATACCATCTCATCTTCAATGACCATGGGCTTTTCCGGCGTGGAGGAATCGTTGGTGTAGGCTTTGATACGGAGTGTTGCTCTCTGGGAAGCTGCTGCATCAGCCGGCGCCGCATCGTACCAGGTAATTCCATCTTCGCTATAGAAGCCTCTTTTTTCTGCCAGGGATGCGGTATGGGTACACCAGCCGCTGTCATAGCTCTGATCGATAAGGAGGTAGGTGGCCTTATCATTTACTCCCATCTCCTGATTATAAGAGGTTCCATTGGTAAGCTTGATTACAACTGCAAATCGAGTCCCTTCCTGTACTTGAACCGGGGTGTTCAGCTTGATGGTATGAGCACCGGCGTAGGTAAAGGAGCCTGTCTGTTCCTCTGTATAAGCCGGAGTTCCTTCTGTTGGCTTTGTCGCACCCTCCGGTACATTCGTATAAATCTGAACCGAGTAATTACCATCGACGGATGGTGTTGCAAAGCTGACGGCTTCAATATCTTCCACTCCATCAGAATTGGCATGTGCGGTAAAGATGTTGGATGCATAAAGAGTACCACTTTCGGAATAGAGCTGTCTGGACACCCCATTGCTTCCATCGTATTGATAATTATGATCGTAGTTGGTTGAGCGCTCGAGGTCGAGTGCGATCGCCTTATTTGAAACATAGTTTCCTCTTCCAAGGAACGCGGAATCCTTGTAGGATAGCCAGTAGTAGCCTTCGTCACGATTGGAGCCGGTGGTGCCATAGCTGTCTTTTACGAGCCATGCTCCATCCGTCAGTGCCGTTCCGTCGCAGGGGGATACCTGTGCAAATTTATCTTTGGAGAAGGTATCGTCCCAGCCAACTAGTGTAATGGCATGTCCTGCTCCTAATGTACCATTATAGTAAGCGGCATGATTGGCATTGATACCGCCGCCGGTATTTACATTGGTGGTTACTGCTCCGTGTTCCATTATCAGATTCTTGATGGAGGTGCTGTCCTTCGCAGACGCCCAGTACGCATCGGTCACATGTAGAATGTCATTATATGCCAGATCATCACTGATCCCGCTTGGCCAATAACCGGTGAAGGGTGTCTGCTGCTCGTCACCTACTCCTTGCCAGCCCATCAATTCCAGAGATGCCATACAGGTATTTCCAAGGTAGTGATTGGTATTCGATTGTGTGGTTCCGGAGCCTGCCGTACCTCCAAGTGGATCGGTTACGTGGTGATACATGAAGTTGGCCAAATGAAGAGGAGATGCAAAGTTTGCTGTGCTTCCATAGATGCCTTCCTTCATAGCATCACCTTCGGCCGCTGCCATAAGCGAAAATGCCCAGCACATGTATGTTTCAGAAATCATCGCCTGATTCCGCACCGGGGTTACATAGCTTCTGCCGTTTACATTACGGGAATCATAGGATTCGGGAAGCACTGCTCCTACCTGTCTGTCCTCCGAGCTGATACTCTTACTGCGTCTGCCGGACTGCTCTCTGATAGGAGTAAGGTCCGGGATAATCAAGTCATCGGGCATAACACCGGAAGCGGCAATATCGTTTTCTGATATACTTGAATCGGATACGCTGTTGACGGACTCACTGGATTGCATGATAATTCCGTTTTCAGATGGGTCAGCAGAGTCTTCCGGTAAGTCCTGCTCTTCTATTATGGAATCCTCCGACAAGCTGGAAGAGCTCTGGTCCTGCTGCTCGGTCTCTTGTTGTTCCTTCTCCGGTTCCTGTTCTTCTGGCTCTTGCTGCTCAAGTGCCTCGTCTTCGATGACTGTTGTCTCTTGTTTTTCGTTTTGACTTAATGTCGCCGCAGAAGTCGATGATGAGAGCTCTGTTATGAGCATTACAGAAATCATACCTAACGCAAGCGCTTTTCCCGTCTTTCCAATCCATTTCATCATAGAAATCCCCTTTTCCGATAGTTTATGACTTTTCTTATCCTAAAGTTTAACATAAACACGACAAAAAAAGAAGTTTACTTTCTATTGGAAAAGTAAACTTCTCATGCAGAGCGATAGACGAGACTCGAACTCGCGACCTCCACCTTGGCAAGGTGGCGTACT
>CAYZUC010000027.1:6766-30281 GCA_964481705.1 uncultured Lachnospiraceae bacterium | reverse complement strand
AGGCTCATATGTTGACTTTCTATCCTGAGGAACTTGAATATCCATACTTCCATAATACTGGTATAGGAGTGGATACAACAGTTGGAATAATTCATTATGGAAAAAAAGGTGCACATATTGTACCGGCTAGACCAAATTAGGAGATTAATATTATGGATGAAATGATGAAAGAAATTAGCCAATATTCAAATGGAACATACTTGAGAGTAGAATGGGAATGTGGTCAATTGGTTTTAGAAGGGAAAATTGATACAATTTATGAGAGTGATAATGGATTGGAAGAAGACGATGACGGATATAAAGAATTTTATGCTTGTGCATTTAGAGTTGAAAAAATAATTAGTAATGAGAATAACAAGAGTATTGTATTAAACAGCTTGATTGAAATTTCAATAGAAAATCAACCAACAAAAATCACTTTAAAAGATGGTAATATTTTGTGGATAAAGTTAGTATAGGTTATACTTTAGGACTTCAAAACCTCTAATTCAAAAAGTTATTTTAATCTCTGTCTGTTCACGAAGTGAATGACACACAGAGATTAAAAATAGCTTTTTGTCATTTCTCCATCAGGAGAAATTTTGCCCAAAGGGGAAAGGACACCTTATGGCGAAAAGTGCCCAAAGTCATTTGTGTGCAAATGACTTTGGTATACGAAAGAACAAAATTCTATATCTATTTCCAAAAGGCTGATATAAACGCACTTTTTGTAACGAAGAGATTTTACTCGAAGATAGATATGATTGAGAAAGAAATGATTTTTTTTATTATCTATCATTATTCAGTGGAAAAAAAACGAGATTTCCAGTATTATAATAAAGGTGGTTTGGATAAAAATGTTAATTCCAAAACTATTGGAGAGTGAGTAACGGAGGAACGAGAATCATGAAGTATCAGATTGCTTCTTGTACAGACGTAGGAATAAAGAAAAAGACGAATCAGGATGCCGTGTTAGTGGAGACTGCAGACACAGACAGGGGGGAAGTTTTACTTGCTGTGATTTGTGATGGAATGGGAGGTCTTCAAAAAGGAGAATTAGCGGCTTCAACAGTCATTAGACGTGTTTCGGATTGGTTTCGTGATGAATTTAGTATAATGTTGTATTCGGGTATAAAAGAGCAGGAATTTGAGGAAAGTCTGACCAGATTTATAAATCAATCAAATGAGAGTATTCTTACCTATGGAAATAGAAATGGCATGAAGCTGGGCACAACTATAACCATGCTGATTATTGCTGAGGCAAAGTATTACGTTATGAATGTAGGGGATTCACGTGTGTATCGGATTGTCGACTCGATGGAACAGATTACACACGATCACACCTTCGTTCAAAGAGAAATCGATCATGGAAGGATGACCTATGAACAGGCGGAGAAGGACATCCACAGAAATACGCTTTTACAGTGCGTGGGGGCCTCTGAGACAGTTGCTCCGGATTTTTTCTATGGAGAGGCTCGGGAGGATGCTGATTTTCTTTTATGTTCGGATGGCTTTCGACACAAGATTAGTGAGCAAGAAATCATAGAAGCAATTTGTTCAGACGAGACGGAGACGGAGGAGCAGATAGAGATGGCTCTTAGAGAGCTTATTGAGGAAGATAAAAGACGTGGGGAAGAAGATAACATTTCTGCTGTCTTAATACGTTTGCTTGCGGGAGAAAAAGAATGTTAGAAATAGGGTCTGTTGTTGGTGGAAAATACAAAATACTGAACCAGATAGGTAAAGGTGGTATGAGTATTGTATACCTGGCAATGAATGAAAAGGCAAATAAGCAATGGGCGATCAAGGAGTTTCGTCGTGACAGGCAGCACGATTTTGAAATGGTACGTCAGGGACTACTGGTAGAGATGAATATGCTAAAAAAATTAAAGCATGAACGTCTTCCGAGTATTGTTGATGTTATAGACGAGAACGAATATTTTCTTATTGTTATGGATTACATAGAGGGGATTACATTGAGTCGTGCGCTGGAAGAACAAGGTGCACAGCCACAGGAAAAAGTAATGGAATGGGCAAAGCAGCTCTGTGGTGTTTTGGAGTATCTTCATACGCAGAATCCTCCCATAATATATCGTGATATGAAACCAGCCAATATCATGTTAAAACCAGATGGAAGCGTTATGCTGATTGACTTTGGGACAGCAAGAGAGTATAAAACCGGAAATGTGGAGGATACGACTTATCTTGGCACACAGGGTTATGCCGCACCAGAACAGTTTGGAGGATGTGGACAGACGGATGCCAGGACAGACATCTATTGTTTGGGAACTACGCTTTATCATTTACTTACTGGTCATAATCCTTGTGAACCGCCGTATGAGATGTATCCGATTCGCCAGTGGGATTCTTCTCTTTCGTCTGGTCTTGAATATATAATCACCAGATGTACTCAGAGAAATCCGGACGACAGGTATTCCAACTGTCAGGAGTTATTGCATGATCTGGAGCATTACAATGAATTAAACATGGAGAATCAAAAGCGACAGAGAAGGAGAATGCGGGTTACGATTCTTTGTGCGGTGTTATCAATGATTTGTTTTGTGGGTTCGTTTGTTACGTACCGATTAGATAAGAAGACCGTCGGTGATGGTTATGAGGCTGCGATTGTAGCGGCAAATATTTCCACATCAGCCGATGAACGTATAGCTTACTATCAAAAAGCGATTCATATTGATCCGAAGAATGAGAAGGCATATATGGAAGTGCTGAATCATGTATTTCTTGAGGATGGAAACTTTGATAAGAAAGAAGAAAAGAGAATGCGTGAGCTTCTTTTGGAAGCATCGGATGGTGTTCATGCTAACGAGAGCTTGTTTCATGATAATAAGGGTGGTTATGAGGAATTCGCCTATCAGATGGGACTAGCGTATTTCTACTGTTATCAAGATGATGGAGACAAATCCTTATCCTCCAAATGGTTTTCGGTGGCTGCGAACTCTCAACATCTAAGTAAGGAAAGAGCAGAGCGGGCAGCACGTCTTGGAAGGATTGCATCTTATTATAATCGTATAGGAAAGGTAAGCAAGTCCGGAGACGAGGCAGTCGGCTACATTGACTACTGGAAGGATCTTAAGGAGCTTTCCGTAGGTAATATTGTCGAAGAGGATAATGAAGTAACCTCGTTGATGATGTACAAGGAGTTAATCTATCAGATCTATACCAATACAGAGAGATTTCGGGAGGATGGAGTTCCAAAAGAGGAATTGATGCTTCAACTTAGAAATGTTGGGACACGTCTCGATAATGATTTTCAGGAAAAGGGAACGGTTAACGATGAACAGATGCACTTTATGCTGCATCAAGTGAAGGAGGATCTGGGATTGGCAGAAAAGACGGTGGAGAGTACTTATGCAGATTGATCAATTAATTTCTTATCATTTTTTATCATCACTATTTCTTTTTCTTGGGGTCTTCTTTTTTGGTTTATCAGGAGTGCTCTTCTTTGTATTCCGTATCAACAAGATGGTGTTTAGAAGTCATTTGGGAAAGAAAAATGGTAGAACAGGTTATACAACGGAATGTCAGGTGACACAGAGATTGAATAGCGAGACAACAACTCTTTCAGAAAATCGTTTTGACATTCAAAGAAGGATTATTCTGGTTCATACAAATGAAGTTATTATGTAATAAGCACAAGGAGACGAGACATATATGAAGATAGAGATGACACCTGCCTATATTTCTTATCATTTTGAAGAGGAGAGTTTTTATGAGCTGGGATATACAGTTCTTATGAAAGAGAAGAATCCCAGTATTATGAAGGGATATCGTATCTTTATAAATGCCTCTTCGAAGGTATTGTATCCGGGAAATGGACGAGTATCCTTGCCCTCTGTAAATCGAGGCATGGGAGCAGAAACAGTACAGGATGTTATTCACAGTATTTTTTTCGTCATAAGGGAGATGAAAGAGCGAGGATTTTTAGCCGAGACATCTATAGATATAGATTATGAACGGATGTTTTTTGATGAACAGGAGAAAAGTGTGAATCTCATAGTGCTTCCGGTACAGGAGGGATTTGATCTCCATGATGCTCTGACGTGGAATCAAAGATTGTGTAGCACTTTATGCCGAATTTTGGAGAACTCCTTAAATGGAGAAGCCAATTCGGTAAAGATCCTTTGTAAGTCATTAAAAAACAGGGATTATACAACCGAGGAACTCGAGAAAATGGTGGATAGTTTCTTCCAATCACATGCTCAGGATTTAAGAAAGCAGGATGACTATGGACAGAATCGAGGAAACCTCACATTATCTTATCGAGGTATTATGGGGAACTTTACGATGTATGTCCGTAAGGAGGTCTTTGTCATTGGAAAGAATCAGGAAGCGGTAGATGGTTATATTCCAATCTCTCAAGCAGTAAGCCGCTGTCATTGTCAGCTGGAGAAAAGAGAAGGAAGTTACTATATCCGCGACTTGGGTAGTGTAAATCACACTTATGTAAATGATGAGATAGTAATAGAAGATGAACTGCGACTGATACAGGCAGGTGACAGAATCAGACTGGCAGATATCGTACTCGAGGTGGATTATGAATCATAAGAAAATTGTGGTCCTCAGCATGGATGAGGAGTATGTTAAGAAAATGGAATTTCAAATGGCGGAGGCTTTTGGAGTTAATACAGAACTGGTTTTTTTAACAGACGAAAAGTATATCGAAGAGTATATGGGAGAAATGCAGAACATCACAATCATGATTGTAGATGAGCCATTGATGACTGTGAATGTGAAAAAGCAGAACCCTGAGCAGCTTTTCTTTCTGACAGATAATGAGAATCGCCAGAACATGTCGCAATCCGGGACAAAATGGATTTATAAGTATGCAAGCTTTCGTTCCATGCTCGAACAAATCGATCCCTCTCTTTTGTATCGAAACCAGCGGAATCAGACGGAGATTACAAAAGTGGTCAGTGTGTATTCACCGATTGGAGGAAGTGGAACCACGGTTACGGCACTGGGAATAGCAGATGCATTGTATCGTGAGGGAAATAAAGTTCTTTACTATAATACAGCAACAATTCAAGATTTTCCGTATTATCTAGAGGAGGAAGAATGTCTTGAGGATACCATGGTTTTTCAGCTAAAGTCAAATCTGTACGGTGGAGTGGATCAGATTTTGGCAGAGGTGAAAAAGAAAGGTTTTGAGTATGTTCCGGCTTTTCGCAAAACCTTTTATGCCTGTCAGATGACGATGGAAATGCATCGTCAGGTCATTGAATGCATTCAAAAGAAGAATATCTATGATTACATCATAGTTGAGTTTTCACAGGAAATACAGATGGAGAAGTTAAGAATTCTCTGCTCAAGCGAGAGAGTCGTAATTGTATCGGGACAGTCGGAACATGATGTAAAGAGGCTTGAGATGTTTTGGGGCTGCTCAAAGGAACCAGATGGCGAATGTGTATTGGTTTGTAATCGGTACGAAGCGTCTGATAAGGATTACCTTGCAGAGAGTGCCATTGGAAAGAAATATTTGATTGCAGAATATGTGGATAAGCATCCGGATGAACTTACGTTAGAGAGAATAGGCGAGGAAGGATTATTCCATAAAGTAGCATGTGTCATTTCATAACAGAAATGATATGGGAATGGAGAGCAGATGGAAGATAAGATTATTGTAATATTTGAGAGAACTAAGACAGGAGAATGCTATGATCTGGAGATACCATTATCAATTACGGCAAACGAGTTGATTTTCTCGCTGAATATGGGATTACATCTGGGAATTCACATGGATGATGTTTCACAGTGTTATCTGACGGCTGAGAATCCTGTGGCTTTGATTCGAGGCGAGGTACTTCTTGAACAGCTGGGCTTGCGGAATGGAACCAGAATTATCTACACCAGATAAGAAGGATAGCATCTGATATGCAGAAAGAGGTCTGTGAATGACAAATGAAATGAATTATAGAATAACAGTATACGGTAACAGCATGTATAAGGAGATCAGTCTGAAGCAGTTAAATGGGTCTGAGCTGACGATCGGAACCAGGAAGGAATGCAGAGTTCGTTTTAATCGCGATCGGTTTTTCTCTGATTTTATGATTCGTGTTGTACAGATGAATGGGGAATGGACGATTCAGGCTGATGATTCGATTTATTTTACCCATGAGGACGGGCTTAAGGAATATATGTGTACCTTACATCCTGGGGATGAGGTAAAGATTTGCTATGAGGGAACGGATAGTGTGTTCTTTTATTTGAATTTCTCTATTGATTTTGGTAGAGATAATCAGGATTTTGACCGTGAGATTGATTGTGGGAACAGTCCAATGTTTCGGATTGGTGGAACTACGCAAAGCAATATCTGCATTGCGGATGGAATGGTAAATGGAGAGAGTCTGGTTTTACAGCAGGAAGATGGCGGTTATCGTGTTAGGATCGAAAGTACGAGATATGGTATTCGAAAGAATGGATTTCTTATCCATGAACCGGATTTCCTGATTCGAGACCATGACTTTTTTTCCTTAGCAGGATACTCTTTTTATTTACGGAAGGGAATGCTGTATACGTCCAAAAAAACAGTAATACATACCAGCTTTCCGACTCGTGAAATTCGAAACCAGAAGAACCATTTTGAATACCCGAAGTTTATACGAAATGCGAGACAGCGCTTTGTGATGGAGGAAACAAAGCCAGAAATCCTCCCACCGAAAAACCTTGGGGAACCACCCAAGAGCAAGTTTTTAATGCTGATTTTACCATTGGTGGTTAATTTTATGCTAATGATGGTAATCCGTGGTGTGCTTGGAAATGGTGGATATTTTATTCTCTATTTTGCAGGAACTATGATTATGAGTGCGATTGTATCCATATGGGGCTATTTTGATACGCAAAAGGAGTATACTCAAAAGTGTAAGAATAGGGATGAAACCTACCGAAAATACATTGAAGAGCAACAGGTGAATTTGGAGGAACTGCGCGCAAAGGAGCAGAATATTTCTTTAAACATGAATATGTCAACGGAGGAGAGTATTCAGTTTGTAGAGGATTTCAGCAATCGTCTTTTTGAAAAGGAAAGGACACATGAAGATTATTTAACCGTTTATTTAGGAAATGGAACGGTTGAATCCAGCTGTCCTGTTACCTTTAAAAAGCAGGAGTATCTGGAAACCGAGGATCCGATGATGAATTATCCGGAGATGATGTATGAGAAATTTCGCTATCTCGACAATATGCCGGTAGTACTTCAATTGAGGGAATTGAATGCAGTGGGTTTTGTGGGAAGTCGCAATAAGCTGTATCAGATATCCAAGAACTTAGTCATTAATCTGGCTACCAGTCATTTTTATAAGGATGTGAAGATTTACTTTATCATGGAAGAACAGGACGTGCCCCTTTTTGCGTGGTCTCGTTGGCTGCAGAATACATACAACGAAAAAGTTGGGATTCGTAACTTTATGTATGATGAAGCAAGTGCAAAATTAACCCTGGAGTATCTATATGATGAGCTTTCTGGTCGTCAGCCGGTAAAGAAGGGTGAATTGTCTCCTTATGAGGATGGAATTGTGTTTGTTTTCCGCTCTGAGATTATCAGTAATCATCCGGTTTCAAAGTTTGTTGAACATGCCAGAAGTATTGGTTTTACGTTTCTTTTTTTCGAGGAACATGAAGAAATGTTGAATCCATTCTGTCAAAAGAAGGTTTATTTAAGTGAAGATGAGAATGCAGGGTGTATTCGTGATGTTGATAACGGAGAGAGGATGCAGCGATTTTGTTATCCACATATTTCAAAGGAGCTGGTAGCAAAGTCGGCGTTAAAGCTTGCCTGTGTCTATGTGGATGAAGTGAATCTGGAAAGCTCACTTACAAAGAATATCACATTGTATGAATTGTTGAAGATTATGTCTCCGTATGATTTAAATCTGGCTGCAAGATGGTCTAATTCAAAGATTTATGACAGCATGGCAGCGCCTCTCGGCGTAAAGAGTGGCGGTGAAGTGGTATGCCTTGATTTACATGAGAAGTATCATGGTCCTCATGGTCTGGTTGCCGGAACTACCGGCTCAGGTAAGAGTGAGATTATGCAGAGCTATGTGTTATCTATGGCAACGCTTTTTCATCCTTATGAAGTTGGTTTTATTGTAATCGACTTTAAGGGAGGTGGAATGGTAAATCAGTTTCGTGACCTTCCTCATTTGAATGGGGCGATTACGAATATTGATGGCCGGGAGATTGACCGTTCACTGCTTTCGATTCGAGCAGAACTGCGAAAACGCCAGGAGCTGTTTGCCGAGTTTAGTGTTAATCATATTGATGATTATATCAAGCTGTTTCAAGAAAAAACGGCTACTGTTCCATTACCACATTTGATTCTGATTGTCGATGAGTTTGCAGAGTTAAAGAGTGAGCAACCGGACTTTATGAAGGAGCTGATCAGTACTGCCCGTATCGGGCGAAGCCTTGGTGTTCATCTAATCCTCGCCACCCAGAAACCGGCGGGAGTCGTGAATGACCAAATCTGGAGTAATTCCAAGTTCAAGCTCTGTTTGAAGGTACAGAATCAGGCAGATAGTAATGAAGTTCTTAAATCTCCTCTGGCGGCAGAGATTCGTGAGCCAGGACGTGCATATCTGCAGGTAGGCAATAATGAAATCTTTCAGCTGTTCCAGTCGGCTTATAGTGGAGCGCCTGCGAGAAATGACGGTCTGGATGCACAGAAGAAATTCCACATTGCGAAAGTTGCACTGTCCGGACAACGTGAGATTGTCTATGCTCAGAAACCGAAGAAGGAAGAAAGCTCGGAGACGCAGCTGGAAGCCTTGGTAAATTATATCAAGGAGTATTGTAAGTCTTCAGGAATAGAGAGACTGCCTAACATCTGTCTCCCATCTTTGGAAACCATGATTCCCTACGGAAGCCGCGCGTACGAGAATGATTCAAGTGATATCTGTGTACCGCTTGGAATCTACGACGATCCATCCAGACAGCTTCAGGAGGTAACTGATATTAACATCACACAGAATCATGTATTTATTGTGGGCTCCGGACAGAGTGGAAAGACCAATCTGTTGCAGGCAATGATTCGAGGTGTGGTTGAAAAGTATTCACCGGAAGAGGTTAATATCTATATCCTTGATTTTGCCACCATGATTATGAAAAACTTTGAACCTCTGAAACATGTCGGTGGTGTTGTCATGGCAGGTGATGATGAGAGGATGAAGAATTTCATCAAGATGATTCAGCAGATGATTGTAGAACGAAAGGATGCATTGTCCAAACTGGGTCTCAGCTCCTACAGTGCCTATCGTGAATCTGGAGCAAAGGACATTCGTCAGATTATTATTATGATTGATAATCTGGTTGGATTGAGGAGTGTTTATCCCGATTATGATGAACAGATTCAATTGATTGCCAGAGAAGGTGTTTCAACCGGTATTAGTTTGGTTATTACTACTCCGCAGACAGCAGGAATTGGCTATCGTCTATTGTCGAGCTTTTCAAAGAGAATTGCTTTATATTGTAACGAGAGTGGTGAGTATACCAGTATGTTTGAAAAATGTAAACTGAAGCTGAACAACATACCGGGAAGATGTATTATCGAGCTTGATCGTGATTACTATGAATGTCAATCCTTCCTGTCCTTTTCGGCTGAAAAGGAATATGAGAGAATCGAACAGATTCGAACCTTCATTACCGATAAGAATGAGATTTATCCGGATATTATGGCGAAACGTATTCCGGAGATTCCCGAAGTGGTTACCAGTCGATACATTAAGGAACAGTATGGAGAGCAGGGAAGAAAACCATACGATATTCCCATTGGTATCTGTTTTGCTAATACAGAGCTGGTATGGCTGTCCTTAACTGAGTTCAACCAATTGGGTATCAGCGGAAAGCCAAAGATGGGAAGATCTAATTATATACGCTTCCTGTTAACACAGCTGGAAGAACGTCGCGTACAGGAACCGGCTAAGGTATTCATCTTTGATGATTTTGGAAAGAAACTTCAGAGGTTCGAGAAAAATGAAACAGTATGCAGTTATTTCTTACAGGTAGAGAAAATCACGGAAGTAATGGAACAGCTACAGACGATCATTTTGGAGCGTTATGAACGCGTATATACCAAAGAAGATATGGTGTTGGAGGAACAGCCATTGTTGGTTCTGTTGATCAACAACAAGGATGTCATCGACTACATTGGAAATAATCCGAAGCTAAGTGATATGTATCGAGAATTTCTCACTCGTTATAAGAGTCTGAGGATAAGCATCATTCTTGCCAATATCGATAATCAGCCCATTGGTTTTGCTTCGCCGGAACCAATCAAACAGCTCAAGGATAATTCCAATATGCTGGTATTCTTCGATATTGATGAACAGAAATTTCTCGATGTTCCTCTTGCTTTTCAAAAGGAATATCGCAAAGAGCTTATAGCAGGAGAGGCATTCTATCGCAAAGGAATCAAGACGCTGAAAGTTATGACCATGTACGCAGGGGATAAAAACTCATGAGAATGTAGCAGATTACTATTGAATCATGGGATTCATTGGAGTATACTAAATACTAGTATACAAGAACAGGCTTGGCAGCAGTTAGGGAGGATTCCAATGAAAGCATTTATGGATGAAGATTTTTTATTGAGTACAGAGACAGCAAAGAAGTTATATCACACTTATGCAGAACAGGAAAAGATTATTGACTACCATTGTCATATCTCTCCAAAGGAAATATATGAGAACCGTGGATTTGATAATATCACACAGCTATGGCTGGGGGGCGATCATTACAAATGGCGTCAGATGCGTGCAAATGGGGTCGAGGAGAAGTATATTACAGGTTCTGCTGATGATAGGCAGAAGTTCCAAAAGTGGGCGGAGACACTCGAGATGGCAATTGGTAACCCGCTTTATCATTGGAGCCATCTGGAACTTAAGAGATATTTTGGTTATGAAGGACATCTTTGTGGGGAGACTGCAGAAGAAGTGTGGAATCTTTGCAATGAAAAACTTCGTAGTGGTACCATGAAAGCAAGAGACTTGATTGTAATGTCTGGAGTTTCGCTACTCTGTACAACAGATGATCCGGTGGACTCTTTAGAGTATCATAAAAAGCTGGCTGAGGATAAAAGCTTCACGGTGCAGGTATTGCCTGCGTTTCGACCAGACAAGGCTATGAATCTGGAGAAGCCAGACTATATCAATTATTTGCAAAAACTAGGTGAGGTAACCGGAGCGCCTGTTCACAGTTTTCAGGATTTAATTCATGCATTACGAGTGAGAATGGATTATTTTTCCCAGACTGGCTGTGTGGTGTCGGATCATGGTCTGGAATACATGATGTATGTTCCATATGAGGAATCTGAAATTGAGTCAATCTTTCAGAAGCGATATTCCGGAGCGCTCATTACAAGAGAAGAGGAATTGAAGTTTAAAACGGCATTTATGGTTGCAGTGGGAAAAGAGTATCATACACGGAACTGGGTGATGCAGCTTCATTATGGTTGTAAACGTGATAATAACAAGAGAATGTTTCGTCAAATTGGCGCTGATACCGGTTTTGATGCGATTGATAATCATACACCATCTGCACAGCTGGCAGATTTCCTAAATGAGCTTGAGGAAACTTCGCAACTGCCAAAGACAATCCTGTACTCGTTGAATCCTGATGATAATGCAGCGATTGGCACGATTATGGGATGTTTTCAGAATGGTAGTATAGCAGGTAAGGTACAGCATGGTAGTGCATGGTGGTTTAATGATCATAAAACTGGGATTACCAATCAGATGATTTCCTTAGCTAACTTGGGACTGCTTGGAAACTTTGTCGGTATGCTCACAGATTCCAGAAGCTTTGTGTCCTATACAAGACATGAGTATTTTCGGAGGATTCTGTGTGACTTGGTTGGTGGCTGGGTTGAGAATGGGGAATTCCCGGATGATGAGAAGCTATTGGAGAAGATAATTCGCGGTATCTCTTATCAGAATGCTGTGAAGTATTTTGGATTTCAATTATAAGAAATGTGTCGATAGATCGACAGAATAGAAGGGAACTTAGTAGAGATTACGTTATGATTAAGACAAATGTGATGCGCCTGCTTGAGACGGCAGATATTGATTTTCGTACAATGGAATATGAGGTAGATGAGAACGACTTATCGGGGGTACATGTAGCAGAAGCTTTGGGACAGCCTGTTGAACAGGTATTTAAAACCCTTGTTTTGCATGGGGAGAAGAACGGCTATCTGGTATGTTGTATTCCTGTGGCAGAGGAATTGGATTTGAAAAAGGTTGCCAAAGCGGCAGGGGATAAGAAGGTCGAAATGCTTCCAATGAAGGAGCTCCTTCCCCTTACCGGTTATATCCGAGGAGGATGTTCCCCTATTGGTATGAAGAAGAAGTTCCCGACCTATATTGATGAGACAGCAATTCTTTTTGATGAGATAGCAGTAAGTGCAGGCGTTCGTGGAGCACAGGTGATCGTTAATCCTCAATTACTGGCAGAGTATACCGGAGCAACTATGGTAGAGCTTACAAAGGAATAGAACGAAGGAAATCATTTCAACTTTAATAGTTGACAATGATTTTTTTTTGCTATATACTTTGATAGTCAAATGATTTGACAGTCAAACAATTGGAACATCAAACAATTGGAACATCAAACAATTGGAACGTCAAACAATTAAAGTGAAGAATGTAAGAGCTTCATAAATGAAGAGCCAGATCATGAGACAAAAACGAAAATGAGAATAATGAGAAAGAATGGAGATTATTATGTTAGAAAAAGTATCAGAGATTATTAGAGAGCAATTAAACATTGACGAGACAACGGAAATTACAGTAAAGACTACCTTCAAGGAAGATTTAGGTGCAGATTCTTTGGACTTATTTGAGCTTGTTATGGCATTTGAAGAGGAGTATGGAATTGAGATTCCATCTGAGGATTTAGAAAAAATTACTACTGTTGGGGCTGTCATCGATTATATGAAGAATAAAGGTGTGGAAGCTTAATGAAAACAAAGATTACGGAATTGATTGGAATTCAGTATCCCATTATCCAGGGAGGAATGGCATGGGTAGCTGAGCACCATCTGGCAGCAGCTGTTTCTAATGCAGGCGGACTTGGATTGTTGGGAGCAGCAAGTGCTCCTCCGGATGTGATTCGTGAAGAAATTCGTAAGACAAAAGAACTCACAGACAAACCGTTTGGTGTTAATATTATGTTATTAAATCCTAATGCGGATGAAGTTGCACAGATAGTAGTAGATGAGGGTGTACGCGTTGTTACGACCGGAGCCGGCAATCCATCGAAGTATATGGAAATGTGGAAGAAAGCAGGTGTGTGCGTATTTCCGGTAGTGGCCAGTGTTGCAATGGCAAGGCTGATGGAACGAGCTGGAGCTGATGCAGTAATTGCCGAGGGAATGGAGTCTGGAGGACATATCGGTTCACAGACAACGATGACTTTAGTACCTCAGGTAGTCGATGCGGTGAGCATTCCGGTGATTGCAGCAGGTGGGATTGGAGACGGAAGAGGATTTGCGGCTGCTATGATGCTGGGAGCTTCGGCAGTACAGATGGGAACTAGATTTGTGGTAGCCAAGGAATCCATTGTACATCCGGCTTATAAAGAAAGGGTAATCAAATCGAAGGATATCGATTCTGAGGTTACCGGTACCAGTACCGGCCATCCGGTACGCCAGATACGAAACCAGATGACCAGACAATATCTCAAACTGGAAAAAGAGGGAGCTTCTTTTGAAGAGCTTGAGTACATGACGCTTGGTTCGCTTCGCAAGGCAGTAATGGATGGAGATACTAAGAACGGAACGCTAATGGCAGGTCAAATTGCCGGCATGATTTCAAAGGAACAGACTTGTGCCGAGATGATTACAGAGATTATGAACGAGGCAGAAGTGCTGTTAAATAAAATGGATAGATAAGGAGTAGGAAGATGGGTAAACTCGCTTTTGTTTTTCCTGGACAGGGATCACAATATATTGGAATGGGACAGGGCTTCTATCAAGAATCGGAAACTGTTCGTAAGGTTTTGGAACAGGCGTCACAGGTTACAGGAATACATATTCCGAATCTATGCTTTCAGCAGAATGAGGAAATCAATCAGACAAAATATACGCAGATAGCTATGACCGCAGTGGAGATTGGACTCTTGCGTGCAGTAGAGGAGTGTGATATTCATCCGGACTATACTGCAGGCTTGAGCCTTGGAGAATACAGTGCGATTGTGGCAGCAGGCATGATGAAGCAGGAAGATGCTTTTCGCGTGGTAACAAAGCGTGGTCTTTACATGCAGGAAGCAGTGCCAACCGGTGGTGCGATGGCAGCTGTTCTCGGAATGGATGCAAAGGTTATCGAAGAGGTTTGTGAGAAGATACCGGGTAATGTCTCCATAGCAAATTATAATTGCCCGGGACAGATCGTAATAACCGGGATACAGGAGAGCGTCGAGAAAGCAGCTGAGGAGCTGAAAGAGCAGGGTGCAAAGAGAGTTGTCATGCTTCGTGTCAGTGGTCCTTTTCATTCTACTATGATGGAATCTGCCGGTGAGAAATTACGGAAGGAACTGGAGAATGTAGAGATTACAAATGGAACCGTTCCCTATGTTGCCAATGTGACCGGAGAGCCAGTATTTGCTCCTTATGATGTAAAACCGTTATTACAAAAGCAGATTTCGGCTTCCGTAAGATGGGAACAGTCCATAAGGTTTCTGATGAATCAAGGAGTTGACACTTTTGTGGAAATTGGACCTGGTAGGACTCTTTCTGGATTTGTGAAGAAGATTAATCGTGACTGCAAGACAATCAATATAGATATTTACGAGGAATTTAAAAAAGCTGTGGAGGAAATTCATGAGATTAGAGGGTAAAGTAGCTCTTGTAACCGGAGCAAGCAGAGGAATTGGAGCAGAAATTGCTTGCGCACTGGCAAAAGAAGGGGCGCTGGTAATTGTTAATTATTGCGGCTCAAAGGAACGTGCAGAGGGAGTTGCTGCAGGTATCTGCAGCGAGGGAGGACAGGCGGAGTGCTATGCCTGTGATGTATCAGATAAATCGAAATGTGAAGAAATGATTACCTATATCATAGAGAAGTATCATCGTGTTGACATCCTTGTGAATAACGCAGGAATCACAAGAGACAATCTGATTATGAAGATGAGTGAGGAAGAATTCGATGCTGTACTCGATACCAATCTTAAGGGAACCTTTCACACGATTCAGCTTTTATCACGTCAACTGTTAAAGCAAAGAAGCGGTCATATTATCAATCTTTCTTCGGTATCCGGAATCATGGGTAACCCTGGGCAGGCTAATTATGCAGCATCGAAAGCTGCCGTGATTGGACTCACCAAAAGTGTGGCAAAGGAGCTTGGAAGTCGAGGTATTACGGTCAATGCTGTTGCTCCGGGTTTTATTGATACGGAGATGACGCAGGTATTACCGGAAGCTGCAAAGGAGGCTTTATTATCACAAATTCCTCTCAAGAAGGCAGGAACCACCAAGAATGTTGCAGATGCAGTGGTATTCTTAGCATCTGAGGAGGCAGAATACATCACCGGTCAGGTAATCTCTGTCAATGGTGGCATGGTTTAGCCGAAAATGGGAGATTGGTTGCGCAGAATAGGCGCAGAATGGAGTAGATTATGAGAAGAGTTGTAGTGACGGGGATGGGAGCAATTACCCCGATTGGAAATAGTGTTGCGGAATTCTGGAAATCGGTAAAGGAAGGAAGGCATGGTTTTGCTCCAATTACCCGATTTGACAGTCAGGACTATAAATGTCATATGGCAGCTGAAGTCAAGAATTTTGACCCTAAGGATTATATGGATTTTAAGGCAGCGAAGAGAATGGAACAGTTTTGTCAGTTTGCAGTTGTTGCGGCTTTGGAAGCATGGAAGGATTGTGGGCTTTCTTTGGAAGAGATGGATCCTTATCGTGCTGGCTGTGCTGTTGGTTCCGGTATTGGAAGCTTACAGGCAATGGAGCGTGAGTATACTCGTTTGGTGGAAAGGGGACCTGCGAAGGTGAATCCGTTACTGGTTCCATTGATGATTTCTAATATGGCAGCAGGTAATGTATCGATTCAGCTTGGATTAAAGGGTAAGAGCATTAATGTGGTTACAGCCTGTGCAACAGGAACAAATTGTATTGGAGAGGCATTTCGTACGATTCAATATGGTGATGCGGATGTTATGGTAGCAGGAGGCGCAGAAAGTTCAGTTACTCCAATTGGCGTTTCGGGATTTTGTTCCCTTACAGCACTATCTTCATCTGATGACCCGGATCGCTGTTCGATTCCATTTGATAAGGATAGAAGTGGTTTTGTAATGGGTGAAGGTTCTGCAGTTGTTGTGTTGGAAGAACTGGAGCATGCGATAAAACGTGGTGCCAGGATATATGCTGAGGTAATTGGATATGGCTGTTCTTCTGACGCTTATCATATTACATCTCCGGCAGAGGATGGCGAAGGCGCAGCAAGAGCAATGGTAAATGCGGTAAAAGACGGTGGAATAGCGTTGGAGGATTTAACCTATATCAATGCACATGGTACGGCTACTCATCATAATGATTTATTTGAGACAAGAGCGATGAAGCTGGCTTTTGGTGCACATGCCTATAAAATGAAGATAAATTCGACCAAATCTATGATTGGACATTTGCTTGGGGCAGCAGGCGCAATTGAGTTTTTAACTTGTGTAAAGGAATTGGAAGAAGGATATCTTCATCAGACGCTTGGTCTTACGAATCCGGATGAAGAAATGGATTTGGATTATTGTAAGGACAGCTATTCTGGAGAAGTGCGTTATGCGCTGAGCAATTCTCTTGGATTTGGAGGACATAATGCAAGTATTCTTTTAAAACGCTGGGAAGAGGTGTAAAGCGATGTCAGTAATGGATATTAGACAGATTATGGAGGTTCTTCCACACAGACAACCATTCTTGCTGCTGGATACGATAGAAGAACTGGAACCGGGAGTTCGAGCAGTGGGTAGAAAATGTGTCAGTTACAATGAACCATTTTTTGCAGGACATTTTCCTGCAGAACCGGTCATGCCGGGCGTGCTGATTATTGAGGCACTGGCTCAGACAGGTGCGGTCGCTATTCTGTCACAGTCACAGAATAAAGGAAAGACAGCATACTTTGCGGCAATCAATCACGCTAAATTTAAGAAAAAGGTTTTACCAGGGGATGTTCTGGAGCTGGAAACGGAGATTATTAAGAGTAAAGGACCGATTGGAATCGGAAGGGCGATAGCCAAAGTCGATGGACGGCTGGCCGCCAGTGCGGAATTGACATTTGCAATACAATGATTTTTCGCCCGAGAGGAAGGATAGATATGTTAATTCAGAAGGTAATTCAAAAAATCAGACCGGATGATAAAACAGAACAGGCAGAAAAGATTTCCTGCCCGATTTGCGGAAAAAGTCTGCTGCGAAATGATGTAGTAATCAATAATTATATATGTACGGAATGTGGAAGCTATTTTCGTGTGCGTACCAAAAACAGGATTCGTATGGTTGCTGACAGCAAGACATTTGAACCCTGGTTTGAGGATATGAAAGCAAGTAATCCATTAGAATTTCCAGGATACGAAGAAAAGGTGACGGCGGCTCAGGAGAAAACGGGTCTACGAGAGGCTGTTACGATAGGTTTCTGTAGAATTTTTGGTAAAAAGGCTGTTCTGGGCGTGTGTGATTCCAGATTCCTCATGAGTAGTATGGGTCATGTCATGGGAGAAAAAATCACAAAGGCTGTGGAACGTGCTACTGACCAAAAGCTTCCTGTAATTTTGTTTTGCTGTTCTGGTGGAGCACGTATGCAGGAGGGAATGGTTTCCTTGATGCAGATGGCAAAAACTTCTGCTGCGATCAAGAGACACTCCGAAGCAGGACTTCTTTATATGCCGATTCTTACAGATCCGACGACTGGAGGAGTTACCGCAAGTTTTGCTATGTTGGGAGATGTGATCCTTGCCGAACCAGGAGCGTTAATTGGGTTTGCCGGTCCACGTGTGATTGAACAGACCATCGGACAAAAGTTACCCAAAGGATTTCAGCGTGCGGAGTTCCTTTTAGAACATGGTATGATTGATGGAATTGTAGAACGTGATGATTTAAAAAAGACCATCTACCGACTTTTGAAAATGCATGAGAATAAGGATGAACTCGACGAATTTGGTGATACCTATCAGGTTCGCGAAACGGATAAAGAACGTCAGGTGAAAAGCGCTCAGAAGAACGCATGGGATAAGGTGAAGTCTGCGAGAAAGCTGACAAGACCGACGGCGCTTGAATTGATAACTGCCATGTTTGACGATTTTGTTGAATTGCATGGTGACCGCCTGATGAGAGATGACCCTGCAATTGTTGGCGGAATTGCGTTTGCATTTGGGAAACCGATTACGGTAATCGGTGTTCAAAAGGGAAAGGATGCCGGAGAGTGTGAAAAGAGGAATTTTGGCATGCCGTCCCCGGAAGGTTATCGGAAAGCACTTCGGCTTATGAAGCAAGCTGAAAAATTCGGAAGACCAATCATCACCTTAATTAATTGTTCGGGAGCATATCCCGGCATTGAGGCCGAAGAACATGGACAGGGAGAAGCCATTGCAAGGAATCTTTTCGAAATGTCCTCTTTGAAAGTTCCTGTTCTTGCTATTGTAACCGGAGAAGGCGGAAGTGGTGGTGCTTTGGCATTAGCAGTAGGAAATGAGGTCTGGATGATGGAAAATGCAACCTATTCTATTTTGTCGCCGGAAGGCTTTGCCTCCATTCTGTGGAAAGATGGGGCGCGGGCAAAGGAGGCGGCTGAAATTATGGGAATCACCGCAGAACAATTAAAAAGAAATGCAGTAATTGATAAGATTATCCCGGAATATGGGGAGGCAAATGCTGAGACGTTGGAGGCAATCGCCATGTATATAAAAGAAAATCTTTATTACTTTTTGAAAAAATATGAGAATATAACGGGGAAGGAAATAGCAGAGCAACGCTATAAGAGGTTTCAGAAATATTGATGGAAAGCAGAGCATTGAAGATAGGAGATTTAACAGCAAGAGTACCGGTGATACAGGGGGGGATGGGTGTCGGAGTCAGTCTGCACAGACTTGCAGGAACAGTTGCAGCATGTGGTGGAATCGGACTGATTTCAACCGCTCAGATTGGTTTTGCTTATGAGGGATTTGCAAAGAATCCAATTGAAACAAATCTATCAGCAGTGGGAGAGGAAATCCGAAAAGCAAGAGAAATCGCTAAGGGAGGTATTGTTGGAGTCAATATCATGGTTGCGACCAAACGCTATGAGGATTATGTTAAAGCATCCGTAGAAGCAGGAGCTGACCTTATTGTTTCCGGAGCCGGTTTGCCGGTGAATCTGCCGCCATTTGTGAGAGGGACACACACAAAAATTGCACCGATTGTATCGAGTGAAAAATCTTTTCATGTTATTTCAAAGTACTGGTGGAAGAAACACAATTACATACCGGACCTTGTAGTTATCGAGGGACCTCAGGCAGGAGGTCATCTTGGCTTTCGGGAGGAAGACCTTTTGCATATGGATGAATTGCATTATGATGAAGAAGTAAAGAGAATTATTCAGGCAGTTCATACTCTGGCGGAAGAACATCATACTACGATTCCAGTGGTAGTTGCCGGAGGTGTTTTCACTAGAGAGGACTATGAACACTACCGTTTGTTGGGAGCAGATGGTGTCCAGATGGCGACCCGCTTTGTGACAACATATGAATGTGACGTGGACGAGGCATTCAAACAGTCTTATCTGGATGCAAAAAAGGAAGATATTGTTCTCATTAAGAGTCCGGTTGGCATGATTGGCAGAGCAATTCACAATCGTTTTTTATGTGAGGTGGAAAAAGGTAACACGAAAATATCAAAATGCCATCAATGTCTTGCAAAATGCAATCCAGCCACAGCTCCTTATTGTATTACGGAAGCATTGACGAATTCTGCAATCGGTGACATAGAGAATGGATTGGTATTTTGTGGGACCAATGCGTATAGATGCAACAAAATGGAACATGTTTCCGATATAATGAAAGAATTTGTTTAGAGGTATAATAATGACAGGAACAACCAGAATACTAGGAACCGGATGTTCATTGCCGAAGAAAATCGTGAGCAATGATAATCTGGCAGAGATTATGGATACATCGGATGAGTGGATTCGAAGCCGTACCGGTATTGAACGCCGTCATCTGGCAACTGAGGAAACCACAACAAGTATGTGTGTGGACGCTTCGAAAAAAGCACTGATTGATGCAGGAGTGGAAGCGGAGCAGATTGATTTAATTATTGTAGCGACCGTTTCAGCAGATCATTGCTTTCCTTCAACGGCATGCGAGGTCCAGAAGGAATTGGGAGCGAATCGCGCAGTTGCATTTGATATTAATGCTGCTTGCTCAGGATTTCTTTTTGCTTTCAGTATAGCTCATTCCTATCTTCAAACGACGGGAATGGAACATGCATTGATTTTAGGTGCGGAAACGCTTTCCAAAATGATGGATTGGAATGATCGAAGTACTTGTGTGTTATTTGGAGATGGCGCCGGTGCGGCTGTTCTCGGAAAAGACACTGTAGGACTTCTGAACAGTACAATTGGTTCAGATGGAAGCAGAGGCATGGTTTTGAACTGTGTGAACCGCAGAACGAACAATCCTTATGTTCAAAACAACACAGAGCTTGACTATGCGCATATGGATGGACAGGAAGTATATAAATTCGCTGTAAAAACAGTTCCTGCCTGTATTGCAGGACTCTTGGAGGAGAGTGGACTGAGTGCGGATGACATTAATTTGTTCCTCCTGCATCAGGCAAACCTGCGAATTATCGAGTCCGTTGCGAAAAGATTGAAACAATCTGTCGAAAAATTTCCCACAAACCTCGAAGAATGTGGTAATATTTCAGCAGGGAGTGTTCCAATCCTGCTTGATTATGTCAGAAAAAAGGGAATGCTCCATAAAGGGGATAAAGTAGTACTAGCCGGCTTTGGAGCCGGACTTACCTGGGGAGCAGCCATAATTGAAATCTGACGAAAGAATGAGGATTGGTATGGATCTTGATAAGACACTGAACTTATTGTTGGTCAATCTGTATAAGGATATTATGGAGATTGAGCAGAAGTCATTGATTACCGAGGAATTTTCTGATGCTACAGTGAACGACATGCATGTAATCGAATCTATCGGAATGGGTGATCCGCAGACGAGCTCTGCTGTATCAAAGAAGCTATCAATTACTATGGGTACACTTACCAAAGCAGTGGATGGGTTGACGAGTAAGGGCTACGTAATTCGCGTAAGAAGCGAAGAGGATAAGAGAGTTGTTTTATTATCCCTAACAGAGAAAGGGAAAAAGGCCTACCTGCATCATGCGAAATTCCACAAGGACATGGTGGATGCCGTTATGGCACAGCTTGATGAAGGAGAGCGGGACATATTAAATAAATCATTGAATGGATTGATGGAATACTTGAAGAAGTAATACGATAAAAGCATTGATTTAGCATGATAATCACGATAATTGCGATTATCATGCTATTTTTGTGCCGTGTATACTTTCGACAGTTGTTGCCCGTTCTGTTATTTGATTTAAATTCCAAAAATTATAAAAAAAATGAACCTTTTTTGAACCTCACCAAGTCTTTTAGTTAGAAAGTTTTTTGCACAAAATGAAAAAGCATAGGAATTTAAATGAAAGGGATTATAGGAGGGAAGTATGAAAAATTACGGACGTATGAAAAGAGTACTTGCATTTCTCATGGCATTTGTGCTATTGTTCATTACCATCTGTACAGATGTAATGACAACAAGTGTATTTGCTGAGGATACAACGCAAGAGCAGGAGGCACCTACAATCATAGTAGA
Source organism: uncultured Lachnospiraceae bacterium (assembly GCA_964481705.1). GTDB lineage: Bacteria > Bacillota > Clostridia > Lachnospirales > Lachnospiraceae > CAYZUC01. Next base: position 8,441 of record CAYZUC010000027.1, on the reverse strand, counting down.
GGAGCCAACAGCAGAGGAACTTAAAGCAGAAGAACCTGTCACAGAGGAGCCTAAAGCAGAGGAACCTCAGGCAGAAGAACCTGCTACAGAGACAATATCAGAAGATACTGTCTCAGGAGATACCGTGTCAGAGGATACTGTGTCAGAGGATACTGTGTCAGAGGATACTGTTTCAGAAGACACCACACCAGAAGATACCGTATCAGAGGATACTGTTTCAGAAGATGAAATTAAATATCCGGCAGTTATATTGTCAAAGAAAATGAGCGATGGTACAACAATCGTCATTGATGCACCAGAAGGAGCATTTCCAGAGGGCGTTACTATCGATGCAACTATCGTTCCAGCTGCTGCGGTAGAAGATGCAGTAGATGAAGCAATCGGAGAAGACAAAGAAATTGTTGAATTAAAAGCATATGATGTGAATGTACTTGATTCCAAGGGTGAGGCGATACAGCCGAACAAGGAAATTCAGGTATCCTTCAAGAACGCAGATGTAGAAGGAGATACACAGGAAGTCATTCATGTAGCAGATGATAAACAATCCGCTGAGGTTGTAGCCGATGTTACAAAGGATGCAGACAATACCATCGAAACAGATCATTTCTCGATTTATGTAATTGGTGGATCAGATAAGATCTGCCTGGCAACATATAATTTCTACAATGGAAGTGAATTGGTTAGTACACAGATAGTCAAGACCGGTGATACTCTTTTTGAGCCAAAAGCCCCGTCTAAAGATAACAACAAATTCCTTGGTTGGAAGAAAGAGGGTGCCACTGATTATTTTACGAACTTTGGCATTCAGAATGTCACATTTTCTTCTGAGGTTAACCTGTACGCACAGTTTGAAGAAGTTTACTATGTGTACTTTATGGATGGTACAGGCGATAATGCCCGTGTCGTTGCAACAAAAGAGGGAAAAAATGGAGATATCGTTAATACAGATGTCACATTCCCACTTAGTTCTACACAAGGTATTACCGGTTGGTATACAGATGAAGCACTTAAAAATAAGGTAGATTCCGTTACAATAAAATCCAGTAATATTACACTGTATCCAAAGGTTGAGACCGGCAATTGGATTATTTATAATACACAAGGCGGAACATACTTTGAGCCTCAGTTTGTACTTCCAAATGCGACAGTAAAAAAACCATCTACACAACCAAGTCGTACAGGGTATACATTTGATCATTGGTCGACTACAGAAAATGGTAAAGAATACAAATTTGGAAGCAGTATTAGTGAGACATTAAATTTATTTGCTGTATGGAAAGCAAATACAAACACAAAATATACAGTTATTCATTGGCAGGAAAATGCCAATAATGACGAGTATTCGTTTAAAGACTCTGAGTCAGAAACGGGTACGACTGGAAGCAAAACAAATGCAAAAACAAAGAGTTATGATGGATTCACTGCTCAAACATTAACTCAGGAAACGATTGCTGGTGATGGTTCCACGATTGTGAATGTTTACTACAAACGTAATATTTATAGTGTTATGTTCTATCAAAAATCGTCTCGTTCATGGGAAGAGATGACCAACTTAAGGATTACAGCCAAGTATGGAGCTGATATTAGAAACAGGTGGCCATCCCAGGTAGCATCAAATTGGAAAAAAGAGAACGGAAAGTATTTTTTAATCGGTGTTATACATAACGAGTTTACT
>CAYZUC010000027.1:5086-6756 GCA_964481705.1 uncultured Lachnospiraceae bacterium | reverse complement strand
GGCCGGCATTGATACAATGCCTCTTGGTGGGGACGAGTTCTATTATGTAGCTCAATCTGGTAAGTATACAATGAAGCTGTATTACTATACCGAGGTACTTAACGGCGAATCGGGAACTAAGAGATTTAATGGTAAAATCTACAAGCTTAATCATACAGATTCTTTCAAAACTAATGATAAAGCTTGGAGTACAACCCAAGAAGATCATTACGCCATTAAGGGTTTCGCTTATACAAATAACGTAAAAGATGGGACATCTTTTAGAAAAGAGAGCGGCAAAACCTATAGTGTTACATTTTATTACAATCGCAATAGTTACGACATAAAGTTCATTAACAATGGTAGCCAGGTTAAATCTGTTTCAAAGCAATATGAGTCCATTACTTCAGATGTAAGTTTTACTCCATCTCGTCCGGATGGCGTTCCTGATTCTTATAGTTTTGCAGGCTGGTATGATAATCAACTTGGTGAGGGTAAACCTTATGAATTTATAGGGACGATGCCGGCATATAATATTACAGTGTATGCTAAATGGGTTGCGCCAACTGTGAATGTATATGCATACTCAAGTATGGCAGGAACGGGAAATCCCAACAAAATCGACATTACCTATGGAAGTAAAATCGATAGTTCAAAATTGCCTACGCCTAATTCTCCTGGCAATAATTACGAATTTATTGGATGGGCAACCCGTTCGGGTAACGAGGGCAGCTACGAATACAGTTTGTTCAATTTCAATACTCAAATATATAAGGATGTTACACTTTATCCATATTACATGAATAAGGAAAGCTTCACGGTTTCTTATAAAGCGAATGGAGGAACCGGCAGTGTTTCTGATACATTCAAGTATGCAGAAGGCAGCGATGCCAAGGTGGTTGAGAATGGCTTTAAGGCTCCAAGCGATGCTCAGGTATTCATCGGATGGAACACTATGGCGAATGGATCCGGCACAACCTATCAGCCAAATGATAAGGTTAGAATTAATGGAAACGTTACTCTCTATGCGCAATGGGGTGCTACACCGGTAAAAACAAGTCTTACATATAATGCTAATGGTGGAGTAGGTACTGATATCGTTATTTCAGACTTGGCAAATAATGCTACGCTTGTAGCAAAGACTAATGACTTTACTCGTACAGGTTATTATTTTACTGGATGGAACACCAAATCTGACGGCAGCGGAAAAGCGGTTGCTGTTGGAGATACAATCATAATGGATAACCTTGGTGCAAACATACTTTATGCACAATGGGAAAAGAAGCATGAGATTATACTTGAAGCAAAATCAGAAACAGCAATATATGATGGAACAGAGCATTCAGTAAGTGGAGTAGTTACAGATACGTTTAATGTAGATGGTCAGACATATATTGTATCTGGATTTACAACCAGCAATCCAAAATCAATAGATGCGATTACACTACCAAATATAATCACTGGAAACATAACAGTAAAAACGGTCAATGGAATAGATGAAACAGATCGGTTTACGGTAACACCAAAGAATGGAACTTTAACAGTTACGCCAAGAGCCATTACAGTAACCGCAGCAAGCGAAACATTCACATATGATGGAAAAGCTCATTCAAATGCAGGTTACAAAGTTACAGATGGTGAGCTTCAGGGAACAGATGCAATCACCGCAACAGTAAGTGGTTCTATTACAA
>CAYZUC010000027.1:0-4986 GCA_964481705.1 uncultured Lachnospiraceae bacterium | reverse complement strand
AATGACAACAACTACACACCAAACTTCCAGGTAACGGATGGTAGCTTATTAATTACACCAGCAAAAGCAACAGTAACAATCACCGGTAACAAGAGGAGTGAGACTTATACAGGAAAACCGATCATTCTTTCAGGCTATGATACAGCCATCAACAATGCACTTTATACGAAGAATGACTTCACATTCAGTGGTACTGCTTCGGTAACTGCAACTGATGTCGGAACATATCCGGAAGGCATCAAAGTAGATCAGTTTACGAATACTAATACGAACTTCAATGTAACATTCGTAGTAAATGATGGAGAACTCCAGATTGATAAAGCAGGTACCATGTTAGTCACAGGACAGGATGGTACATGGACCTATGATGGAACTGCACATTCAACAACAGCAACGGTGAGTGGAGCAACCACAGGAACAACAATCGTTGAGTATTCAAAGGATGGCGGAAATACATGGAGTCAAGAAGTTCCAACCGTAACAAATAACAAGGATGATGTAACGGTAAAGGTAAGAGCAACCAATCCAAACTATAAGACTGCAGAGGGAAGCTATACATTAACAATCAATCCGGCAGCGATTGCAGTTGGAATTACGGGAGCAAACAACACAACTACTTATGATGCAAAATCACATACAGTAAATGGTTATACGGTAGCTCTTCCGACAGGTAGTGCATACAGCGAAAGTTCCATCAGCTTCCTTGGAACAGACAGTGCAAGCAGAACGGATGCAGGAACGACAGACATGGGTCTTGAAGCAGCTAAGTTCTCGAATACAGATGACAACTACACCGTTACATTCAATGTAACAGATGGTTATCAGACAATTGAAAAAAGAGCCATCACAGTAACCGCAGCAAGTGAAGAGTTCACATATGATGGAAAAGCTCATTCAAACGCAGGTTACAAAGTTACATCCGGTGAGCTTCAGGGAACAGATGCAATCACCGCAACAGTAAGTGGTTCTATTACAAATGTAAGTGAGAGTGCTGTAACAAATGTACTTGAATCTGTAGACTTTACATCTGGTAATGAAGACAACTATACTGTAACGCGAGTAGATGGTTCCTTAACCATGGTAGCTAGTACGAAAGAAGTAGTAGTAACTATTTCTGGAAATACAGCAACAGAGACATATGATGGAACAACAAAGAAGGTAACTGATTATACGGTAAGTATTCCAGATGGATCACTGTATGAAGAAAAAGACTTCAGTTTCTCTGGAACAGCAGAAGCAAGTGGAGTTGATGCTGGTACTCATAACATGAAGTTAAAGGCGTCGCAGTTCAGTAATGAGAGTAAGAACTTCTCAAACGTAACATTCAAGGTAACAGACGGAGCATTAGCTATTAATCCGGCTACACTTACAGTAACAACACTAAGTGCAAATAAAGCATATGATGGTACAGCACTGACAGCATCCGGAAGAGTTGATGGTCTTGTCAACGGAGAAACAGTTGATTTCCAAATAACAGGTAGTCAGACAGAGGTAGGTGATTCTCTTAATACCTATAAAATTGGATGGGCAGGAACGAACGTTGTGGCAAAAGCATGGAAAGCGATTGTTGCATTTGTTACAGCAACCGGAAATCCAACAGCGAAGGAATCCAATTACACGATTATCGAGAATCTTGGAACATTAACAGTTACAAGACAGGAGTTTACAGTCACATTCATCTATTATACAGCAGAAGGCAAACAAAGCTTATCACAAAAATATTTATCCGGTGATACATTAAATGTGCCAACTTCCGTATCTTCTGACTATATTGATGCAAATGGAAATACGCAGACATTTACTGGCTGGGATAAAGAACTAGTAAAAGTGGTTACAGCGGATGCAACATATGTGGCTTCCTATGAAGAAACATTAGCACCAGGAAATATGAGATATACTGTCAGCTTTATCGATTTTGACGGAAGAGTGATACAGGAGACCTCGGATTTGAAGCTGGGCGATACGGTTAAAGCACCTGCAGATCCGACAAGAAAAGGCTATAAATTCACCGGATGGGATAAAGAGATTACAGTCTGTGATGGAGACAAAGTATATACTGCAACATATACGGAAAAGAAAAAGTCACAAGACCCTGATAAGGACACAGACGATAGTTCAGATAGTCCTTCATCACCAGGAAATACTACGACTGGTACAACGGGAAATAATACAGTAACTATTACAGATGAAAGTGTTCCGATGAGTGGTGTGCTAGGCGAGAGTCACTCACCCAACACAGGAGATAACAGCATGGGATGGTTCTGGATTATAATGATGCTTGGAACCCTCGGCGTAACAGGCTTCTGTGCAAAGAAGATGTACAAAAAGAAAGAGAATTAAAGGTATAAAGTACACAAAGAAATACAAAGAAGTAAAGGGGGTCTACTTTCCAGCGTAACGCTGGAAAATAGACCCCCTTAATTTAACAGGAAAATGCGTGGATCTCCGTTGATTACTACTGGAAATCAGTGTATGAATGTGTTAAACTATATGTTGAGCGTTTTTGAGGCGTATACTATTTTATTTAGAATAGAAAAGTTCAAAAGTAGAAAGAAAGGATGTACAAAGAGTTGGCAGAGAAGAAGATAATGCTTGGTAATGAAGCGATTGCCAGAGGTGCCTATGAGGCAGGAGTTAAGGTTTCCGCGGCATATCCCGGTACACCAAGTACAGAGATTAGTGAAAACGTTGTAAAATATGAGGAGATTTATGCTGAGTGGTCTCCCAATGAGAAGGTGGCTATGGAGGTAGCGATTGGTGCGTCCATGGCAGGAGTTCGTTCTATGGCTTCGATGAAGCATGTTGGTGTAAATGTAGCGAGCGATCCCTTATATACAGTTTCCTATATTGGGGTGAATGGTGGTCTGGTTATGGTTGCTGCTGATGACCCTGGACTTTACAGCTCGCAGAATGAACAGGATACCAGATGTGTGGCTCGAGCAGCACAGGTTCCGGTATTGGAACCATCTGATTCCCAGGAAGCTAAGGATTTTATGAAAGAGGCATTTTGTCTTAGTGAGAAATATGACACTCCGGTTATTCTGAGAACCACGACCAGATTATCCCACTCACAGGGTCTTGTAACACTTTGTGACCGTGAAGAGATTCCGGATAAGCCCTATGAGAGAAATACGGCAAAGAATGTTATGATGCCTGGTAATGCGAAGGGACGTCATCTTTTTGTAGAACAGAGATTGAAGGATATGGCGGCTGACGGATGTGAGTTCCCTATTAACCGTGTAGAATATAACGATACTAAAATTGGCTTTGTGACAAGTGGTATCGCTTATCAGTATGTAAAAGAGGCATGTCCTACCGCATCTGTATGTAAGCTTGGAATGGTTCATCCACTTCCAAGAAAGCTGATAGAAGAATTTGCATCCAAGGTAGACAAGCTTGTTATCTTTGAAGAGCTTGAACCTGTCTTTGAAGAGCAGATTAAGTCCTGGGGAATCGAATGTATTGGTAAGGAGATATTTACGGTTCAGGGAGAATACAGTGCGAATTTGATTCGTACCAATCTGTTACATGAGGACACACAGCTTGTTGCGGCAGAAAAGGTACCGGCCAGACCTCCGATTCTTTGCCCAGGCTGTCCTCACAGAAGTGTTTACTCGGTATTAAAGAAGCTTGGTATTCATGCAGCAGGTGATATTGGATGCTATACGCTCGGAGCTGTTCCGCCACTTGGAGTTGTAGATACAACGATTTGCATGGGAGCGTCCATTTCGTCCTTACATGGTATGGAGAAGGCAAAAGGAAAAGACTATGTTAAGAATTGGGTAGCGGTTATTGGAGATTCCACCTTTATGCATACTGGTGTGAATTCCTTGATGAATATGTTTTACAATCAGGCTACAGGAACGGTTATGATTCTGGATAATTCTACGACGGGTATGACAGGACATCAGGATCATGCAGCTACCGGCAAGACCTTAAAGGGTGAGATTGTTCCTGCAATCAATATTTTTTATTTGTGTCAGGCAATCGGGATCAAGCATGTTGTTGAGGTAAATGCGTTTGATCTTCCAGAGCTGGAGAGAATCATCAAAGAAGAGACACAGAGAGAGGAATTATCTGTTATCATAACAAAATCTCCCTGCGTATTGCTAAAGGGACAGAAATTCCCGAATAAATGCAGACCGATATCTGAGAAATGTAAGAAGTGTGGAGCATGCTTGAAGCCTGGATGTCCTGCATTGACCAAGAATGCCGATGGAACGATTTCCATTGACGAAACAATGTGTAACGGATGTGGTCTTTGCAAGCAGTTATGCAAGTTCGAAGCGATTGAGACAGTATAAGGGAATGGAATGGAGATAAAAATGCAGACGAAAAATATAATGATTGTTGGCGTAGGCGGACAGGGAACTTTGCTTACCAGTCGTATTCTGGGAGGCATTATGCTGGATGCCGGTTATGATGTTAAATTATCAGAGGTACATGGCATGGCACAGCGTGGAGGAAGCGTTGTTACTTTTGTACGTTATGGTGATCAGGTTGCAGAACCTATTGTAGAAGAAGGACAGGCAGATGTTCTGATTTCCTTTGAAAGATTGGAAGCTCTTCGTTATGCTCATTTTCTGAAAAAGGATGGGGCAATTGTCGTGAATGATCAGTGTATTGAACCAATCACAGTCGTTACAGGAGCGGCAGAATACCCAGAGAATATTTTGGAGGGACTTCGTGAGAAATATAATGTTTATGATATTGATGCCATGAGCGAGGCAAAGAAGCTTGGGAACTCACGTGTGTTTAATATTATTGTACTGGGTCTCGCTGCTCAGCATATGGACTTCACAAAAGAACAGTGGTTGAAGGTGATTGAAAAGACGGTTCCTGAGAAGACCATTGAAATAAATCAGAAGGCGTTCCTTATTGGGTTTGAGAGAAGATAGTTTAGGGGTTAGATAAACATTAATTTTGAACTATAAAGGAGATAGACATGATTTGGAATGAAGCAAAAGAATGCATGAGCCGTGATGA